>NZ_JARIEF010000035.1 GCF_029266915.1 Tissierella sp.
ATTCCTCTTTCTCCGACCGCAACTGGTCCTGGAGGAGCACTTTTTTTAGCGCCACCAGTATTTTCTCTAGAGAGTAACATTCATCATTTATTGAGTCGAGGAGAGTTTGTAGCAGCAATTCTTATAGGCAGTGTAATAGCTGTTTCTATAACTTATTATATTACAAACAGATTTGCCAGCAGTATTTCAGCATTTGTTCTTAGAAAAATACCTCATGAGGCAATCCTTGGATTATTTATAGGCTTTATATTCTTACTAGCTTATATGGATGCAGGACTTATAAATATATTTGGTGTTGTTTTAATCGGAATAACTTGCGGTAGTTTAAATAAATTAGGCGTAAATTATGGCATACAGTTTATGACTCTATATGCGGCGCCTTTCATAATAGAAAAAATAATATTATTTTAAGATAAAGGAGTAAATTATGGATAAAGAGAGAACATTTGGAAGTGCAATTGGAAAGATAATTCTTATGGGAGAGCATTCAGTTGTGTATGGTCAGCCTGCTATAGCGATACCCTTTCCAAATGCTGAGATAAGAAGTGAAGTTTCACAAGGGATGGGAGATACAATGCTAATTTGTTCTTCCTATAGCGGAAAACTTAAAGATGCACCGGAAAACTTTGAAGGGCTAAGAACTATGGTTAAGATGATAATGGAGGAGTTTGACCATGTCTTAGAGGCCTTTAATAATGTCTTAAAGGACTTTAATATAAACATCGAGTCAACTATACCATCTGAAAGAGGTATGGGTTCTAGCGCAGCAGTAGCAGCTTCAACAGTCAGAGCTTTATACGATTATTTTGAAAAGCCCTTAGATAGAGAAATATTAACTAGATGGGTAAATTGTGCTGAAAAAATAGTTCATGGAAATCCAAGTGGAATAGATACTGCTATTGTAGTTGGAGAAGAGCCACTTTATTATATAAAAGGTGAACCTCTAGAAGAAATAGATTGCCAGTTGGATGCTTTTTTAATAGTAGCAGATACTGGTGAAAAAGGTGAAACTAAGTTTGCCGTTGCTAAGGTTAAAGAATTTGTAGATGAGACTCCTCACATCGGAATAAAGACTATAGAAAGACTAGGCAAGCTTGTCAGTGAATCTAGAGAAAAGATAGAAAATAATGATGTAGAAGCTCTTGGTAGAAATATGAATGAAGCTCAAGAGTTATTAGAAACTTTAGGAGTTAGTAATAAGGCAATAGAATCTTTAGTAGAAGTAGCCAGAGAAAGTGGAGCATTGGGATCAAAGCTTACGGGTGGAGGACTTGGAGGCTGCATTATAAGTCTTTGCAAAGATAAAGCAGATGCAGAGAAAATATCCAAAGCTTTAATAGACACTGGAGCTGCAAATACTTGGATTATAAATATGGCGGGTGTTTAATGTGAAAGCTAAAGCGAGAGCTCATGCAAATATAGCCCTTATAAAGTACTGGGGGAAGAGTGATGAAGAGTTGTCTATTCCTATGAATAGTAGTTTATCGCTTACTCTTGATACTTTTTTTACAGAAACTGAAGTTGAATTTACAGATAGAATTTCGCATGATCTATTTTATCTTAATGGAATAGAGGACTTAGACACTCTACCTAAAATAAGTAAGTTTTTAGATTTGTTTAGAGAGGCTCAAAAGATAGATAAAAGAGCAATAGTAAAGAGCTATAATCATGTACCAACAGCAGCCGGTCTTGCATCTTCTGCTTCAGGATTCGCAGCTCTTGCAGCTGCAGCCAATAGTGCAAGTGGTCTCAACTGCGCAAGCAAAGAGCTATCTACATTTGCTCGTAAGGGTTCAGGAAGTGCTACTAGAAGCATATATGGAGGAATAGTTGAGTGGGAAAAAGGATTCAATAATGAAACCTCTTTTGCTAAGAAAATAGATGCAGCCAATTGGGATATAGGGATGGTAATAGTTGTTGTAAATAGCTCTAAAAAGAAAATAAGTAGCAGAGAGGGTATGAAGAGTACAGTTCTAACATCGCCACTATATGCGTCTTGGGCAGAGGAATCAGAGAAAGATTTGCTTGCTATTAAAGAAGCTATATTTAAACAAGATTTTGAAACTATGGGAGAGATAACAGAGAGAAATGCTCTTAGAATGCATGCTACTATGCTTGGAGCAAAACCTCCTATAATATATTTCCAACCAAAGAGCGTATTAGTTATGCAACGAGTAGAGGAACTAAGAGAGAGTGGAATCCCTTGTTATTTTACTATGGATGCAGGGCCAAATGTAAAAATACTTTGTAGATTATCTCAAAGTGAAATTATAAAGAAAAGATTATTAGAGGATTTTAATGAAGAAGAGGTAATAATATCAGCACCTGGGCCTTCGGTTAAAATTATTTAGAGAAGAGGTATATTATGATTAGTAGTGTTTCACCTGGAAAACTTTATATAGCAGGAGAGTATGCAGTAGTTGAAAGGGGACATCCAGCTATAATAGTAGGAGTAGATTTATTTTTAAAAGTTTCTTTAGAAGCTTCTGATAATATTGGAAGTATAAAGGCTTATGATGATAGTCCTATACCTTTTAATAGAAAAGATGAAAAATTGGTATTAGACTATAGAGATAATAGACTTTTTTATGTTATTAATAGTATGAAAGTAGTAGAATCACTTGCAAAAGAGATGGGTAAAGATTTAAAGTTTTATAATTTAAAAGTAGAGAGTGATCTTGAAAATCCAGAAGGAAAGAAATATGGACTTGGTTCCAGTGCCGCAGTTACGGTTAGTACTATAAAAGTCTTGTGCGAATTTTATGATATAAAACTTTCAAATGAAAAGATTTTTAAACTAGCAGCTTTAGTTCACTTAAATGTAGATAGTAATGGTTCTTGTGGAGATATTGCAGCTAGTGTTTATGGTGGATGGATAGCTTTTAAAACATTTGATAAGAAATGGGTTAAAGCAGAAGCTTTAGAATCATCTATTGGAGATATATTAGAGAAGAATTGGCCTTTTTTATCCATAAAAAGACTTACCCCTCCAAAAGATTTGAATTTAGTAATTGGATGGACAGGTAGACCGGCTAGCACTACTTATCTAGTAGATAAGGTAAACGCTAATAGGGATAAGATGAGTAGCTTTTACAAAGAATTTTTAAAAAAGAGTAAAACTTGTGTAGAAGATATGATAAAAGGATTTGAAGATAAAGATACTTTAGAGATACAAAGAGGAGTTGTTCGAAATAGAAATCTTTTAATGAACATGGGAAAGGAGCTAGATATTAAGATAGAAACACCTATATTGAGTAAATTATGCGATATAGCAAATGAACATGGTGGATATGCGAAGTCTTCGGGAGCGGGAGGAGGAGACTGTGGTATAGTTTTATTTAAAGGAAATCTAGATTTGGATAAACTTATATTTAGATGGAAAAGAGAAGGCATAACTTATCTTCCCTTAAAAGTTTATAAAAGAAGAGGTGTAGAAGAAGATGATAAATAGAAAAGATGAACATGTTGAACTTGCACAGAAGTTTTTTAAAAAAGATAAACGATCAGATTTTGATAATCTAAAATTTGTATATAATTCTTTTGCAGAAATGGGTTTAGAAGAAGTAGATAGTTCAACAAGTTTTGCAGGACTTAAAATGGAGCAGCCTTTCTTTATAAATGCTATGACAGGTGGAAGTTTTAATACAAAAGCGGTAAATGAAAAACTAGCAATAGTATCTAAAGAAACTGGGATTGCGATGGCTTCAGGTTCCTTAAGTGCCGCCTTAAAAGATCTAGATGTAAGAGATAGCTTTGAAATAATTAGGAAAATAAATGATGATGGATTAATATTTGCAAATCTAGGGGCAGAACATTCTATCGAGAATGCGAAAAGAGCGGTTGATATACTACAAGCAAATGCGCTTCAAATACATGTAAATGTAGTTCAAGAGCTCATAATGCCAGAAGGAGATAGAAACTTTTCAGGTTGGCTTAAAAATATTGAAAAGATAATTAAAGAAATTGAAGTTCCGGTTATCATAAAAGAAGTTGGATTTGGAATGAGTAGAGAAACTATATATGAATTAATAAATGTAGGTGCAAAAGTTATAGATATAAGTGGATCAGGCGGAACGGATTTTGCAACTATAGAAAATTATAGAAGAGATGCAGGGGAGTACAATTATCTAGAAGGTTTTGGACAATCTACGGTAGTATCATTACTTGAATCTCAACCATTTCTAAAAAATGCAGATATAATAGCATCAGGAGGGGTTCGAAACCCACTAGATATTGTTAAGTGTCTTTCCTTAGGTGCTAAGGGTGTTGGCTTATCAGCCTTATTTTTAAATATGGTTTTAGAAAATGGTGTAGAAAATACTATTGAGCGGATAAATAGTTGGAAAGAAGAAATACGGGTAATAATGACCCTCCTTGGAAAGAAGACAATAAAAGAACTTCAGGATACCGATATCTGGTTAAGGGGAGATTTAAAAGAGTGGTGTGAAGTTCGAGGAATAGATTATAAGGAATTTGCAAATAGAGCGATTACAATTAAAACTTAATCGATAGACTTAATTGTAAATTTTAAAAAATGAATTGAGGGGTTTTAACACAATAAAAAGGTAAGATATAAAAATAAGAGGATACATGATAATAAGAATTAAATAAAAAAGTTAGTATGATAGAATCTTAAATATTTTATCATACTAACTTTTTATTTTATGAGAAAATTACCATATATCTATTAATTTTTAACCTTTAATAAAATAGATATTTGTTTAAAAATAAATTAATATCAATTAAAGATTAAGTTGATTTTATATCTATATTTAAGGTATTTCTTTATTCTTCTTTTTTAAAAAAATATTTATATATTTCCTATAGAAATAATTTGATTTTCCAATAGTATTTTTAAGTCTTTTATCTAATTCATCTTTATATAAAACAACTGAATCTACATCTTGATCTTTAATTTCAAGATTGCTATATTTAGACTTAACAAATATATTTGCTATATCTTTTATTCCGTACTCCTTAAGATTGCTAAATTTATAAGAAACTCTGCTAGCATGTTCAAAGTGAGTTTCACCAGCTCGTAGTGGGAAGTCTAAAATAGATAATATATCTAAAATATCTTGGTATAAATAAACGACCTTTTCTCTATTAGCTAATTTATTTAGATGTTTTTCTTTAGATTTATATTTTAAGTATCTAGATAGGATCCTTAATATAATAAATAGTAGAAATATTAAAGCTAAACTTATACGAATAGTCTTCCATAAGTTATCAGAACTATCATCGAGATTACCGGAAGGAGTAGCTTCATCTTCAAAAGGAGTTTCTATTTCTGGCGACTCTTCTGGAATAAAATCATCTTTTTCTGGAAGGATATCTTCTTCCAAATCAGGACTAATTTCAGGTTCATCTGGAAGAGGTTCTTCATTATCTAAAACTTGATAGGCAGCAGTGGGTTCAAAATCCATCCAACCTACCGGTTCTATAAAAGCTTCTACCCAGGTATGAGCATGTTTTTGTCTAACTTGATATTCTCCAGGATTTATCTCTTCTGTAGCTATATAACCTTCTATATATCTTGTAGGTATACCTTCAAGCCTAAGCATTATGGCCATAGAGGTAGCATAAGAAGTACAGTAACCACGCTGTTCTTCAAAAAGAAAATAGTCTACAAATTCCTCGCCCCCTGGAAGTAGATCAATATCTAGGCTGTACTGATAGTTTTCTCGGAGATGCTCTTGTATCTTTATAGCTTTTTCATAATCAGTTTCTAATCCTTCAACAAGTGAACTACTTAAATCTCTTGTTCGATCAGAAATTCGGTTTTCTGGCACCTGAAGGTATATATTCAAATCCAATAAATCGTATTTACTTTTATTTATTCCCAAGGCCAATAAATCTTCATATATAAGGGGCTTTAAATATTCTATAAGATATCCTTCGTCTTTGTATATCCCATCTCTAGTTGTAACTATATCATCTCTATCTTTGAATACAGCAAAATCTCTATTTGAATATAATGACATAGGTAAGTAGGGACTAAATATAGTTTTAGATATAAATGAATCAAATATAATAGAAGCTTGTTCTCTAGTATAAAGATCTCTTTGTTCATTGGTATATAACATACTAAAGTCCTGTCTCAAGCTATATTCTTCTAATGAACCACTTGCTTTTTCCCAGCTTCTCCCGGTGTAAATATGTTTAACATTACCCCTTAGATAGATAGGTCTTTTGGACTCTACTTTCATAACCTTTTTTTCAGTTTGAACAAGTGGTCCACCTAAATCTGAAGTTATATCCGAGAACTCAGAACCGGATGAAGAAAAATTAAATAACTCAGCATTTGCAGTTTTTCTATTGTAGTCCTTATAATATCTTAAGTCTTCAATGATAGGAAAGGTGTTGTAGACTTTTTCCTGAAGCCATGGAAATTCTATATAGTCATTTGATTTTGGAATAAAGAATGCTCCCAATACTATCACAAGACTATAAAAAATTGTAGTTTTAAGCCATCTTAAAAATATTTCATCACTTTTAAATCTACTTTCTTTATATCCTTTTAATCCCAGAAGTATCAAAAATAAAAATAAGAATATTGCAGTGAAGTTATAAGACTTATCAATAAATGAATACCAATAGCTTAAGAATACAGCCAGATAAATAGGAATTAAAAGAAATATATTTTTAGATCTATATATTATAATAGAAGTATAAGTTGAAATAGAGGCTACAAGTAAGAGAAATATTAAAGATAGATTTTCATATAAGATGTTTTCTCTACTTTGAAGATTAGATATTAAATTAGAAACAAGATTTGAAGACCTATCAGCAATTGATAAAAATATTGGAAATTTAAAATAATCTATTAAAAGCAGTACTAAAAATCCCAATACCAAAGTCAAAATAAAGGCAAGAGGATATTCAACAAAATATTTAATTATAGTAGCTATTATAATAACTATAAACAATTGACTTAAAAAGTTTAATTCAAGATCTATAACATCTCCAATCAATCGTGCAAGAGTAAAAATTATAGCTAGGTATATTAGGTTTAATAGGAATTTTTGTTTCTTATTATAGGTTTTATCCATGCCTTATCTCCAATTCTTCTTTAACGTTTGAACTATAGTCTATAAAATATATTTCTATATTTTCCTCTGTAAGCCTTTTTTCTACAGTTTTATCTATTTTAATGTTATTGTTGATTCGATCACTTATTATTATAAAGATAGGTATTAAGTTTTTCATCTTAAGCTTGATTGCAATTGCACCTATCTCTTTATCTAAATTAGGTGTGACTATCACAACTATTGAATTATCTGCAAGAGAATGAATACTATCTTCTATTAATGCACCGATACTGTAGGGGCCATCGCCTTTAAATCTAGCAAATAAATCTAGAAAAGGTTTCAGTTCCTTCTGCTCTTTGCTAGAAATTTCAATTCTTTTATTTGCCAGGAAAGTATTTAAGGAAATTTCTATATCTAAATTTAAAAAATAATTTACTATAGCGAGGCTTGCGTCTACCATTTTATCTTCAATTCGTCTGTCTAGATCATCTTTAAAAAGAACTCTATTACTGTCTAAAAATATATTTAGATCTGTATTGCTTACTTTTTCAAAAGCTTTGATCATAGGTGAATCTCTTTTAGCAGAAACTTTCCAGTGGATCTGATTTATAGGATCTCCTTGACTATAATCTTTTATAGTAGAAATACTAGTTTTATCCTGAAACATGGAGTTCTCTACTAAGATTTCTCCTAAGTTTTTATTTGAAGTAATTCTGAAACTATCTAACTCTATTATGCTTGGATAGATGAGAAGCTTGGCTTTATTATGGAAAACTTTTTTAAAGTTAAAAATTGAAAATATATCACTTACACAAATGTTTAGGTCAATATTAGTATAAAAACCTCTTCTTTTTAAGATTAAAGCTTCTTTATATTTAAAAGTTTCTCTTGGAGATAGTGAAAGGTTTTTAGGTTTATCTATTTGACCTGTTAGTTTTTTATTAATATTGCTATAAAATAATAAAAGAGGAATAGAAAAAAAGTTTCTATTACTTATATCATATTCTATCTCTATAGCGCTGCCTGTATAAAAAGAATCTTCAGGCAGATTTATTTCAGCTTTTAAACCTAGCAGTGATATCAAAAGGTGGATCAAAGGCAGCAAAAAGCTCAATATGCTTATATAAAATAAGAAATAAGGCATAGGTCCCCCCACTAAAAATGCAAAAGAAAATGTAATTATAAATAAAAAAATATAAGAAATTTTAAATCTATTCATCTTTTATTACCGGTATATAGATGCTGTTAACTACACTCTCTAATATAGTTTCTAAATTTTTCCTATCTATTCTAGCGCTAGGAGATAGGACTAATCTATGAGAAAATACAGGATAAACCATTGATTTTACATCATCTGGTATTACATAATTTCTTCCAGATAAGAAGGCTCTAGATTTTGATGCTTTTAGTAAATCAATAGAAGCTCTAGGACTTGCACCAAGTTCTAAATCATTGTAATTACGAGTAGCATTTGAGATGTTTACTATATAGTCTAAGATATCTTCATGTACATTTAAATTATCTATATAGTCTTGAATAATCAATATTTCCTCTTGCCCCAGAACTGAATTTATTATACTTAAATCTCTAATAATATTATAATTTTTTAGGATTTCTTTTTCGCTTTTCTTGTCTGGATAACCAAGTGAGATTTTCATTAAGAACCTATCAAGTTGAGCCTCAGGAAGTGGAAAAGTTCCTCCATATTCAAGGGGGTTTTGAGTTGCTAGTACCATAAAAGGTTTTTGCAGGATGAAATGAGATTCTTCTGTGGATATTTCTCCTTCTTCCATAGCTTGGAGGAGGCTTGATTGTGTTTTAGGAGAAGTTCTATTTATCTCATCAGCTAAGAATATCTGGCTAAATATGGGACCTTTTTTAAATATAAATTGGCCAGATTGTTTATCATATATAGAAACTCCTATTATATCTGAGGGCATAATATCTGGTGTAAATTGGACTCTTTTATAAGTTAGATTCATACTTTTCGCCAGAGCCTTTACAAGCGTTGTCTTTCCTACTCCAGGTACATCTTCAATTAGAAGGTGACCTCTTGAGAAGAGAGTAATTAAAACAAGTTCTAGAACATCTCTCTTTCCTTTAATAACTTTATTTAAATTTTCAAGTAAATTGATGACTTTTTTATTATCCATTATAATTCCTCCAAAAACTGATATTTAATTAGATTATATCATATTTATATAATTTTTTAGCTAATATTGTAAGATTATTTAGACTTGTGAAACTATTATAGTCTTATATATAGTTCATTTTATCTTAAAAACTTAAATGTCTGTATGGTTGCTAAGACTTATTTTTTATGATACTATTGTCAAATTGAATAGAATCATATTACATAAAGATAAGGGGATAGAAGTATGGATAAAATAGAAAAAAATGAACTTGGAACAAAGAGTATTGGAAAACTATTATTTAGTATGGCTTTTCCTGCTATAACGGCTCAGATCATAAATCTTTTATACAATCTAGTAGATAGAGTTTATATAGGACACATACCAGAAGTTGGTGCAACTGCTCTTACTGGAGTGGGAGTAACCTTCCCAATCATTATGCTTATATCAGCTTTTGCATCACTGGTCAGTATGGGAGGAGCTCCTAAAGCGTCTATAATGATGGGTAAGGGAGATAAGGACTCTGCTGAGGCGATTCTTGGAAACTCTGCTTCAGCGCTGGTTATAATCTCTTTAATCTTAACAGCTATAGTACTATTTTTTGCAGAAGATATGCTCTTAACTTTTGGAGCAAGCAAAAATACAATTTCTTATGGATTAGATTATATAAGAATATATGCATTTGGTACAATATTTGTACAGCTTGCGCTTGGATTAAATGCATTTATAACAGCACAGGGATTTGCTAAAATAAGTATGTTAACTGTAACTATTGGAGCAGTTATAAACATAATATTAGATCCTATTTTTATATTTTATTTTAATATGGGAGTTAGAGGTGCAGCTATTGCAACTATAATATCTCAAGGTATCTCAGCTATTTGGGTTATAAAATTTTTAACGGGTGATAAAACTATTTTAAAGATAAAAAAAGATAACCTGAAGATAGATCCTAAAATATTACTTCCAACCCTAGCACTTGGATTGTCACCGTTTATAATGCAGTCTACGGAAAGCTTAATAACTGTTCTATTTAACTCTTCGCTTCAAAAGTATGGGGGAGACTTAGCAGTGGGGTCTATGACAATTCTTACAAGTGTTATGCAGTTTTCACTTCTTCCCTTGGTAGGACTTACTCAGGGAGCCCAACCTATAATAAGTTTTAATTTTGGCGCAAGAAATAGAGATAGGGTAAAAAAGAGCTTTTTAATACTGCTCAAAAGTTGTCTTGTTTATTCAACTTTAGTGTGGGGGGCTGTAATGTTATTTCCTCAGATATTTATAAAAGCCTTTACCAGTGATATAGACTTGATAAATTTAACCATACCTTCAATTAGAATATTTATGGCCGTATCATTAATATTTGGGATACAATTAGCTTGTCAGCAGACTTTTATTTCTCTTGGAAATGCTAAAACATCTATATTTTTAGCACTCCTTAGAAAGCTTATACTCTTAATTCCTTTGATATATATACTGCCTATGTTTTTTGAAAACAAGGTAAGAGCAGTATTTCTAGCAGAACCTATAGCAGATTTCATAGCTGTAACAGTAACTAGCATACTTTTTATAATCCAATTTAGAAAAATCTTAGATGATTTGACGATTGAAGATTTAGCTACTAAAGCAGTCTAATTAATTAAGAAATGATATTGATAAAAGTGCTAGATACTATTTATTAGCTCTTAAAGATAAATATAAAAACACCTAATTATAGGAGATTTTTTTAATCGTTCTATATAGGTGTTTTTTAGATGTTTTATTAAAAACAGTCCCATTTTTAAAACTCTAATGATATAATGGGATAAAGTTAAAAGTTTAAAGGAGAATAGATATGATCCAGCAAATTATTGTTTTTATAGTTATATTGGCTACTCTTTATGGTTTTATAGATGGTAGGGTAAGATATGAATTTGTTTCTTTAAGTGGCCTGTTAGCACTTGTAATAACAGGAGTTATAGAAGCTCAAGATGCTTTCTTAGGTTTTAGTCACCCTGCTGTTATAACAGTAGCTTCTGTTCTTGTAATAAGCAGCGCACTTATAAAGTCAGGAATTGTTGAACATCTAGTAGTATTTTTAAATAAAAAGAGCAAGAAAACAACTTCAAAGATAATGAGTCTTATGATAGTTACAGCACTGCTTTCGGCTTTTATGAATAATGTAGGAGCTCTTGCTCTTATAATGCCTATCGCAATAAAAGTGGCTAAGGACAATAAGATATCACCTTCAGTACTGCTTATGCCGGTAGCATTTGCTTCTTTGCTGGGAGGAATGATGACACAAATTGGAACACCGCCAAACCTTATTGTTTCAAGTTATAGGATGGAAGGTGGAGGAGAAGCTTTTAAGTTTTTTGATTTTGCTCCTGTAGGAGTCGTATTAACATTTGTAGGTATATTATTTACAGTATTAATTGGTTGGAAGATTATTCCAGCTAGAAAGCCTCAAGGAGAAGATAGCTTATTTAATATCGAGGACTACCTCTCTGAAGTAGTTGTAACCAAAGATTCTAAAATGATTGGAAAAAACTTAATTGAGTTTTCTAAGACTTATAAACTAGAGTTGAATATTATGAGCATAATAAGAGAAGATAGAACTATAGTAGCACCCAGTGCTTATGAGACACTGGAAATTGGAGATGTTCTTATTATAAGAGCCGTTACATCTGAAATCAGCGACCTTGTAAAAAGAACAGGACTTGCTTTAAAAGGAGCTAAAATAGATCCTTCTTTATCTCTTAGTTCCGATAATATGGCTCTTGTAGAAGTAGTTTTAAGAGAGGATTCTTTTTTAATTGGAAGAACAGCTATAGAGATAAAACTAAGAAATAGATTTAGTATAAATCTAATAGCAGTTTCAAGAAGGGGAATATCATCTTTTGGGCGATTGAAATCATTTAGATTTAAATCAGGAGATATACTTCTTATGCAGGTTCCTACAAGTATATTGCAGGATACTTATTCTAAACTTAGATGCTTGCCATTAGCCGAAAGAGAGATTGGAATAGAGAGCTCAAAGAATAGAAAAAAAGAAATCCTTCCTTTAGCTATATTTGTAATATCTATAATAATAACAACCTTAGGGCTATTACCGGTTCAGATTGCATTTGCCTTTGCCGCAATAAGTCTGGTTCTCTTAAAAATAGTAACTCCAAGGGAGTTTTATGAAGCTATAGAATGGCCTACCATACTTATGCTAGGTTCGCTTCTTCCTCTTGGAAGCGCCCTTCAAAGTAGTGGAGGATCAAACACTATAGCAAATATACTCAGCAAGGTTTCAGTAGTTCTTCCCGCCTATATGATGGTAGTAGTTGTTATGGTGATAACTATTATCCTAACTAATCTTATAAGCAACTCAGCATCAGCAGTTTTAATGGCGCCTATTGCATTTAGTCTGGCACAGTTTATGGGTGTTTCTCCCGATGCACTTTTGATGAGTGTCTCAGTTGCATCTTCAGCTGCATTTTTAACCCCTATAGCTCATCAATCCAATATGCTGGTTATGGGTCCGGGAGGATATAAATTTACAGATTATTGGAAGCTTGGTCTTCCAATTACTATATTGGTACTAGTAATAGGAACACCACTTATACTTTATATGTGGCCCTTATAAACAAGAAAAAGCTCCCTGGTGGGAGCTTTCTTATTTTTCTTATTTTATTATATTATGCTCAGGACCGTAAGGATACTTAGTGATATTTTTAGCTGTTCCGTCTTCTTGAATTACTAAGATATCATGCTCACGATATCCTCCTGCACCAGGCTGTCCTTCAGGAATCATAATCATTGGTTCCATTGAAACTACCATTCCAGGTTTTAAGGCTATAGTGATATCTTCTCTAAACTCAAGGCCAGCTTCACGTCCGTAATAGTGAGAAAGTACACCAAATGAGTGTCCATAACCAAATGAACGGTTAGGAAGCAAATCGTAAGATCTAAATATATCATTTAACTCTTCACATATTTCGTTAGCTTTCGCTCCGGCTTTAATAAGTTTTAATCCTGCTTCATGAACTTCAACATTTATTTTCCAATACTTCATATGTGCATCACTTACATTTTTATAAAACATAGTTCTTTCAAGAGCTGTGTAGTATCCAGCTATCATAGAGAATGAGTTATGACTCAAAATATCTCCTTCTTGAATCTTTCTTGAAGTAGCCCAGTTATGAGCTCCATCAGTGTTATATCCTGATTGGAACCAAATCCAAGAGTCACGCAGTTCAGTATTTGGATAAAGTCTAGCAATTTCTCGAGTCATAGCTGCAGTTCCAGCTAGTGCTACTTCATACTCAGGAACTCCAGCTCCAATAGCTTTTGCAACTGCTTCTCCACCAATATCACATACATTGGCTCCATTTGTAATATGGACAATCTCTTCTTGTGATTTTATAGTTCTAAACATCATAAGATCTTGAGATACATCAACAAATTCAAAGTTAGGGAAGTAATCTTCAAGTTGCTTTCTAAGCATCAGATTAACTTCATCAAATTCAAGTCCCATTTTACCTTTTTTGATGCCGGCATCTTCTAAAACACTCTTAACTGCGTAGAAATAGTTATCACGTTTCCAGTCAGTATAGACTATATTATCTCCAAAACTTCTTCTCCATGGCATCCCGCCATCTATATTTGCACTTACTGTAACATGTTTGTCTTGAGTAACTACAAGACCATAGTTTCTACCAAAAGCGGTATATAAAAACTCACTGTAGTAATTGATGTTTTGATAAGATGTAAACAGCACTACATCTATATCTTTTTCACCCATGTATTTACGTAATTTATCATTACGATTTGTCATCTCTTGTTTTGAAAAAATTGGTTTTTCTTTCTCACCATTTTCTAATCTTTTTAATCTTTCTAAATCTGACATCATTTGGACCATTTTATATTTCCCCTTTCATAAGTGTAATATGCTTATGCTAATATATAATGCAAGTATCGTGCCAAGATTAAATAAAGCTTCAAAGCCTTTAAATTACTAGCTTAAATATAAGAAGACTATTATATGAAGAAATAAAAAAACAGAAAAGCAAATATTTTAGTAAAAGATTCATAATAGTTTGCTTTATTTAACAATATTATTTATACTTAAAGATAATAACAATAGTTCGAATAGAACTTTATAAAAGTATAGGGGTGATGATCTTTGGATTTTATCAAGGTAAAAGATATAGATTTTGCGGATGCTTATATTCAAATATTCGATCTTTTAGATGATGGTATCATGGTAGTAGATATGGAAGGAAAGCTTGTAGTTTATAATCGTTCAAGTGAAGAACTAGATAAACTTAAAAGAGAAGATGTTATAGGAAAACATATACAAGAGTGTTTTAAAACAAGCAATTATTCAAGTGTTACTTTAAAAACTCTAGAAACAAAAAAGGCCTCAATAAATGTATATCAATCATATGTGACGGTAGATGGCAAGCTTATTTCTTCCGTAAGCAGTTCGTATCCACTTATGAGGGGAAGTAAGATGCTGGGAGTTTTTACTCTTACAAAAGATATTACAAAATTTAAAGAGACATTAGATGTGTTTTATAAACATGATATAAAAGAAGCTGAAAAAGATGATGGAAGAGCAAAGTTTACTTTTGACCAGATTATAGGAAAGAGTGAAGAATTAAAGAAATCAATTAATATTTCAGAGATAGCATCAAAAACTAGCTCAAATATGCTTATATATGGTGAAACTGGTACTGGAAAAGAGCTTTTTGCTCAAAGTATACATAATAACAGCAGTGTGAGAGGGCCGTTTGTATCTATAAACTGTGCAGCTATACCAGAGAATCTGTTAGAGGGATTATTATTTGGTACTACCAAGGGAGCTTTTACAGGAGCAAGAGATCATCCTGGACTATTTGAAGAAGCTAAGGATGGTACACTTTTTTTAGATGAATTGAACTCTATGACCCTTAACCTTCAATCAAAACTTCTTAGAGCTATTGAAACAGGCAAGATACGAAGAGTTGGAGAGACAAAAGAAAGAGTTGTAAAACCCAGGATAGTCAGCGCCCTAAATATTCATCCCCTAGATGCTATTAAAGACGGAATTTTAAGAAGAGATTTATTTTATAGACTAGGTATTGTTACAGTTGTTATACCTCCGCTTCGAGAAAGATTAGAGGACATACCAATGCTGGTTGAAGAATTTGTTAATAAATTTAATAATAAATTTGATAAAAGGATAAAGGGTATAACAAAGGAAGTCGAGGAGCTGTTTAAAATTCATGATTGGCCGGGTAATGTAAGAGAATTAGAGCATTCTATAGAACACAGCATGATAATTACTGATGAAAAAGATTTTATACAAAGAAGTAATTTACCTGTATTTTTAACTGAAATAGAGGACAATACATCGAGCGAACAATTAATAATTGAAAATGTCCAAGAAGAGCTAGAAAAGCAAGACCTTACATCCTTGATGGAGAGGATGGAAGAGCAGATAATCAGGGAAAAGGTACTTGAAACAAATGGAAATATAGCAGAAGCGTCAAGAAGACTTGGAGTCAGCAGACAAAATTTAGAATACAGAATAAAAAAATATGATATTTAAAATTTAATAAAATGAAATAAGATTTATAAAAAGAATTTGAAGTAATAGAAGTTAGAAAAAATTAATTTAAAAATATATCTTGAAATGAGTAAATAAGAGACCAAGTAAAGTTAGAAAACAACTTTACCTGGTCTCTTATATTTTTGATTTAAAATGTTAATTAAGCTTTAATACTGTCTTCAATATTTTTACTTCCATATATTTTGCTTAGGACAACCATTGCTATAGCTGCAAGTATAACTGCTAGCATGGATGAGAACCATAGGTTCCAGTTTAAAATCATTTCAAATAATATATAAGCTAAAGGTCCTATTATGCAAGATGCAAGTGCTCCTTGCTTAGTAGCTCCAGGCCACATAAGTGAAGCAAAAAGTGGAACTGCAATTGATGAACCTATCCCGCTTAATCCAAGGTACAAAAATATGGATAAAAATTCAGGGGGATTTAGCCATGTTAATACTAGTACAATCACAGATACAACTCCAACTGCAGCTCTTGTTATATTAATTACTGTTTTACCTGAAGCTTTTGGATTTATAGTTTCTACATATAAATCATTAGCAATTGCCTGTGCCACTACCAAGAGCATAGATTGAGTAGTACTCATCATAGCTCCAAAGATTCCAATCATCATGACCGATGCAAGTACAGTAGGCAGATAATCTATAGCAAGCTGGGAAGTTATATAGTCTCCAGGCATATCAGGATAGAGTATTCTTCCTGCTAAACCTGTAAAATAAAGTGTGTTTAATGCTACTGTTAATATTAATACTACTATAAGAAATGTTCCTATAGTTTTTTTACTTGTATCTTTTATACTCATGAATCTAGCCGCTAGATAAGGCTGAGAAACGAACATTATTGCCCAATAGAAAAATACTCCTATAATACCTTCTATTGGAAACAAGGAGTCAGGTCCTCTAGCTTCTATTACATTTAACATGCTAGGATCGATAGCTTTAAGGCCAATCTCTATTCCTTCAAAACCTCCTACAGCTTTAAGACCGGTTACTACCAAGACAACTGCTATGAAGAACATTGGTATTCCTTGTATAAAGGAAGCTAGAACAACTGAATTGAGTCCTCCAAATGCTACATAAAATCCTATAAATACTGTAAAAATAAGTATTCCTGCATTAAAGGGAATATTTGTAAAAGATTCCAGTAATACAGCTGCTCCTTTAAATTGCGCTACTAGTGGAAATAGATAAAACACACATATTGCAAGTGCAATAACTATTCTGACACCATCGCTTTTATAGTGCTGTCCTAAATATTGAGGTATAGTAAGAGAACCAAGTTCTTCTGATTTAATTCTAAGTTTTTTCATAAGCAAAAGAGCCGGAAATACCATACCAGGTATTATTGCTATAACTATCCAATAATAAGGCCAGCCAACCTGTGACATAAGCCCCGGTTCTCCCATAAATGCTGCTGCACTTACTGATCCTGTAACATAGGAGAATGCAAGCATTACAGGCCCGGTGTTTCTTCCTCCTAAATAATATTCCTCATCTACAGAGCCCGTACCCTGACTACTTTTTCTAGCTGACATAATTCCAGTTAAAACCATAGAACCTAGAAAAAGCGTGAACATAATTATGGACCAAACTTTTAAACTCATATTAATCTACCCCCCCAGGTGTAAGCATATAAATAATTATCACGATCAAAGAAATGGCGGTTGTTAATGCTTGAAGACCAATCATAATTTTCCATGTAGCCATAATAACCCTCCTCTTATTTTTGACAACTCTTATGCATATACTAGCATGCAAATAGTGTGCCAAGTATTTTTCTACCATAAAGAATGCGTAATATTCGCGCTTCTACAAGCTGGGTTTATAATATTAGTATATCGCGAGAATCCATAAAAGCAAAATAATTATAAGATATTCTCTAAAATCTTGCTTTATTTGTAAAAAAGAAATTCTATTTGCATATTTATAGTTAAAAACATATAATGGTATTCAAAGAAATTTTAGACAAGGAGCATATAAAATGGCAGAAAACAAATTAGATGCAGATGCAATATATGAAATATTAAAAAGAAAAATAATCCTTCTAGATTATGAACCAGGACTTGTATTAAATGAAGTTGATTTGGCTGAAGAATTTAATATTAGTAGAACACCTATAAGGAAAGTATTTCAATTACTACATAATGATAAACTTTTAAATATTATTCCAAGATTTGGTGCTCAAGTAATTCCAATTGATTTTAAAGAAATGAAGTATGTTTTTGAAGTCACAAAAGAACTGGATCCATTTGCAACAAAACTTGCAGTAGAGAGAATAAGTGATAAAAGTATCAAAGAACTAGAAGAAATAATGATAAGACTTAAGTCTTATGATATTGATAGAGATTATCAAAATGCAATAAATGATGATGAAAGATTCCATCAAATAATTTTTGACAGCTGTGGAAATCCTTGGCTTCAAGATATATTAACTTCGCTCCATTATCAGACAGAGAGACTATGGCACTATTGTGAACAATATTTTGATGACATGTATCTTTTTAGCAATACTCTGGAAAAAGTTTTAGAAGCTATAGTAGAAAAAGATTTAGAAAAGGCAGAAAAATATTCTAAACTTCATATAGAAGAGTTTGTATCAAAAATAAAAACAGAATTATTATAAAATATATAGTTATTTAAAACTAAAATAATAGACCTAGACTTGCTTATAGCATGCTAGGTCTATTATTTTATTCAAAAAAAGAAAGTATTTATAAAATACACTTGAAATACAAGAGGAAAACATATACAATAATAAGTGTAAGCAGTTGAAAAACTTTTCACAAAAGAATTGTGCAAAAAATGTACAAAAATATTAAGTTTTAAAAGGAGGTTACAATATGTCAATTTTCAATGAGAATGCCAAAGTCATAGTTATTGGAGATAGAGATGGTATTCCAGGACCAGCAATGGATGCTTGCATAGCGACAACACCAGCTGAAGTAGTTTTTTCATCAACTGAGTGTTTTGTCTGAACGGCAGCAGGAGCAATGGATCTTGAAAACCAAAGAAGGGTTAAAGAAATCACAGATAAATACGGTGCGGAGAACGTAGTTGTAGTTATCGGTGGAGCAGAAGCAGAAGCAGCAGGCCTTGCCGCTGAAACTGTAACTGCAGGCGACCCAACTTACGCAGGTCCATTAGCAGGAGTTCCGTTGGGACTTAAAGTTTATCACGCAGTTGAACCAGAATTTAAAGCAGAAGTTAGTGAAGAAGTTTATGAAGATCAAATCGGTATGATGGAAATGGTACTCGATGTAGATGAGATAATTGAAGAGGTTGCATCAATTAGAAAAGAGCATGGTAAATTTAATTAGTTAATAAATATAGAATAATATAGAACTATAATAAAATAGAACATATGGAGGGAGGTAAACAATTGAAAACTATATCAGATTATAATATAGTTACAAACAATCCTAATGTAAAAGATACCTATGACAATGTTATATTTATTGATGGAAGCTACAGTGATGTATTATCTAAAGTAAGAGACTTGGTTCATACAGGAGCTGAGCTTATAAACCATCCGCTAGGGGCCAGTATAAGAATGTTTTTCTCACCATATCGTTCTATTATTATAAGAGAAAATGGACAAGATAAGAAAGAGTTTTATATAAACACAATTGAAACAAGCATAGAAAATTATAATAAAAATATGGAAAACAGAGATCCAGATGTTAAAAATAATGAAGATTATGCTTTTATCGATGAAAGTTTATTAAACTCAGCATTAGAAGAATTTAAAAGAATAGCTGTTTAGAAATAAAAAATAAAAGTGGAGGTGACTTTCCTTGAAATTAGAACATAGAAGAATCCATATTAAAGATATAAAACTTGGAAATGAAACCAGTGTAAAAGATGGTGTTCTTACTGTAAACAAGGAAGAATTGATAAGCACGCTTAAAGAAGATAAAAAAATTAAAGATGTAAAGCTTGACGTTGCTATTCCGGGTGATAAAACAAGAATTATCCCAGTAAAAGACGTTATTGAACCAAGAGTTAAAATCGAAGGAGAAGGAAATGGTTTTCCAGGAGTTTCTACTAAGATGGCTCAGTTAGGTGATGGAAAAGTAAATATACTTCATGGTGCTGCAATAGTTACTGTAGGAGATATAGTAGGTTTTCAAGAAGGAGTAGTAGATATGTGGGGCGAAGGAGCAAAGTGGACTCCTTTTTCACAAACTTGCAACCTTGTTGTAGATATTGTACCTGTAGAGGGTTTAGAGCCGCATGACCATGAAGCAGCTGTTAGATTAGCTGGACTTAAAGCAGCAGAGTATGTAGGTGAAGCTGGAAGAGATGTAGAACCAGATGAAATAAAAACATATGAACTAGGAAGTCATGCTGAAGAAACTAAAAAATATCCAGATCTACCAAAAGTAGCTTATGTAGAGATGCTTATTTCTCAGGGACTACTTCATGATGGATATATATATGGAGTAAATAGTCAACTTATACTTCCAACACTTCTTCATCCAAATGAAGAGTTAGATGGAGCCGTTATAAGTGGTAACTGTGTTGCAGCTTGCGATAAGATTACAACTTATCAGCATCAAAATAACTCAGCTATATTAGACTTATATGAGGAACACGGAAAAACAATAAACTTCCTAGGAGTTATATTGACTCCAGAACTTACTACATTAGAAGGTAAATTTAGAACATGTGACTACACAGCTAAATTATGTAAGAACCTTGGAGTAGATGGAGTTATAATTTCTGAAGAGGGATATGGTAACCCAGACTCTGACCTTCTTATGATATGCAAGAGATTAGAAGACTCAGGAGTAAAAACAGTACTGATAACAGACGAATGTTCAGGAAGAGACGGTATGAGCCAGCCATTAGCAGATACTGCTAAAGAAGCTGTAGCAGTTGTATCTACTGGAAACGTAAGTCATGTTGTTAAACTACCACCAGCTGATAAAGTTATAGGAAACGATAAAGCTATTGCAACACTAGCTGGAGGATGGGAAGGAGCACTAGAAGAAGATGGATCACTTCAATGTGAGCTAAACGCAGTTATAGGTGCAACTTCAGAAATAGGTTATCACAACTTAACAGTTGAATTATACTAAAATAGAGAGGAGGATGGATATGAAATTCAAAGTATTATATTATGTAAACCAGTTCTTTGGACAAGTAGGTGGAGAAGATAAGGCCGATATGGAGCCTATATATAAAAAAGAAGCTATAGGACCAGCAGTAGGGTTTAATGGTCTTTTAGGTGATGAAGGTGAAGTAGTAGGAACCTTGATTTGTGGAGATAACTACTTTAACGAACACAATGAAGAAGCTTTGGAATATATAATGAAAGTATTAAAAGAAGAAGATCCAGATATAGTTGTAGCGGGTCCAGCTTTTAACGCAGGAAGATATGGGATGGCTTGTGCCGGGGTTGTAAATGCAGCAGCAAAAGAGTTAGGTAAAAAAGCTGTTACAGGAATGTATATAGAAAACCCAGCAGTTGACCATGCTAAAGAAAATGCTATAATTATTGAAACAACAGATTCAGCAGCAGGAATGAGAACAGCTCTTCCTGATATGGCGAAAGTAGTTAAGAAGATTATGAAAGGTGAAGATTTATCATCACCTAAAGAAGATAACTATATAGCTCAAGGAAAGAGACTGACAGTGTTTTCAGAACATAGAGGCTCTAAAAGAGCGGTTAATATGCTACTTGCACGTTTAAATGATGAAGAATTTACAACTGAGCTTCCGATGCCAGTATTTGATAAGGTAGAACCAGCAGCAGCTATTAAAGACTTATCAAAAGCTACTATAGCTCTTGTTACAACAGGAGGAATGGTACCAAAAGGAAACCCAGATAGAATTCAATCAGCAAGTGCACAAAAGTGGGGTAAATATGATATAAGCAGCGTGGATTCACTTAAAGAAGATGGATTTATAACTATTCATGGTGGATTTGACCCTGTTTATGCAAATGATACTCCTGATAGAATTGCACCGCTTGATCTTATGAAAGAAGCTGAAAAATCAGGTAAAATAGGAAAAGTGTATAAAGATTTCTACACTACAACAGGTACAGGAACTGCAGTAGGTAAATCTGTAGAATTTGGTACTGAAATAGGACAAGAACTAAAAGATGCAGGAGTTGATGGGGTAATCCTTACTTCTACGTGAGGTACTTGCACACGTTGCGGCGCAACGATGGTAAAAGAAATTGAAAGATATGGTATTCCTATAGTTCATATGTCAACTATAACTACTATTTCAGAATCCGTAGGAGCAAACCGAATAGTTCCAACTATTGCTATTCCTTATCCAGTTGGAAATCCAAATCTTAAGAAGCAAGAAGAGTATGATTTAAGAAAAGATATGGTAACTAGAGCATTGGATAGTTTAGCAGTGAAAGTTACAGAAACAACTCAATTCTAAGAAAATTTGAGATTAGGAGAAAGTATAACTTCTATACTTTCTCTTAATAATATAATTTTTCATAAATTAAGAACAGAAAAATTTACACAATTGTTTTTAAAAAACAACTAGGAGAGTGTAATTATGGAAAATAATGGTCAACCAAGAGAGAAGTGGGGAAGTAGATTTGGTTTTATAATGACAGCAGCAGGATTTTCTATAGGATTGGGTAATATATGGAGATTCCCATATTTAGTTGGTACTAACGGTGGTGGAGCTTTTGTATTAATTTATTTAGCAATAATAGCATTGATAGGTATTCCTCTTTTTACAATGGAACTTAGTCTTGGACGTAAAGCAAATAGCAGTCCCGTAGCAGGAATGAGAAAAGTTACTAAAAAGGGAAGTCCATGGGTATCATTTGGTTGGGCTGGGGTTTTAGCAGCATTTATCATATTAACTTATTATATTCAAATAATGGGTTGGATATTAGGTTACATTTATCAAATGGCAACTGGAAAACTTTCAAACCTACAAGCAGGAGGATATACTGAAGCTTATGATAGTTTCATAGGTAATCCTCTACTAATTACAGGGCTAACCTTAGTTTGTGTAATAATAATAGGTATAATATCTGCACAAGGTCTTGAAAAAGGAATAGAAAAAGCTTGTAAGATAATGATGCCCGTATTGTTTATTATGTTAATTGGATTAGCTATAAGATCTCTTATGTTACCAGGAGCTATGGAAGGTGTTAAATGGTATTTAACTCCAGACTTTTCAGCTGTAACATGGAAAACATTTGCAGCAGCCCTTGGACAAGTTTTCTTTTCAATAGGTATTGCTAGTGGAGGAGGATTTATATATGGATCTTATCTTAATAAAGAAAGCAATATACCTGGAGATGGTCTTTTAATAATTGGTTTTGATACCCTAGCTGCATTAATAGCGGGCATGATAATGTTCCCAGCAATATTTGCATTAGGATTAGAACCGGGTTCAGGACCTAAATTATTATTTGTTACAATGTCAAATTTATTTAATCAACTTCCATTTGCAGCCCTTTTTGGTACTATATTCTTTTTACTAGTATTCTTTGCAGCTCTTTCTTCTGCACTTGGATATTTAGAACCTGTAGTTACTACAGCGGTTGATGTTTTTAAAATGAATAGAAAAAAAGGTGTTTGGGTTTCTCTAGGATTAATATTTGTTATAGGTTTACTAACTATAATGGGTAATGACACTGGCCCTTGGTCAGGGATAAGTATATACGGATATAATATGTTTAACTTTGCAGATTTTCTTTCAGGAAATGTTATGATGCCTATAGGTGCCTTAATATTAGTACTTTATACAGCATATGTTTGGAAGTTTGAAAATTATCAAGCTGACGCAAATCTTGGAGCAAAAGGTTTTAAAGTTTACTCTTGGTGGAAGCCCTTAGTAATGATTCTTATACCAGCAGCTCTACTATTTATATTTATAAATGGTATCTTACCTCCAAAGTAAGACTGTAGATAATAAATAGTTAAATATGATTAAAATTAATAAAACAAGGTATGTAAAGAAGAGTAGGGTCTTATTATGACTTAAGGGTCGTATTAGGGCTCTTCTTTATTTTAAAGTCATCAAGGAGGGATTAAATGATAGAAGAAAAGTTAGATATGAAAAAAGTTTTAAGTTATTCAGGAGCCTTTATAGCATTTTTAATAGGGTCTGGATTTGCAACGGGTCAAGAAGTGTCACAATATTTTAGCTCATATGGATATAAAGGATTACTGGGAGTGTTATTAGTTTCTTTTTTATTTCTATATGTTGGTAGTAGTTTTATGACTGTAGGACAAAGGTATCAGTTCGAAAATGGAAATGAGGTTTATAAATATTATTTAGGAGACAAGTTAGGCACAGTTTTCGATTACTATTCTATTATTTTTATATATATGTCTTTTATTGTAATGGTAGGAGGAGCGGGCGCAGCTGTTAATCAGCAGTATGGATTACCCATTGCAGTTGGAGGAATAGGATTAGGTATAATAGCTGCAATAACTGTAATAATGGGCCTTAGCGGAATAGTAGATGTAATAAGTAAAGTTGGTCCAGTTATAATCCTTCTAACACTTACTCTTGGAATATTGGCTATTTTGAAAAATCCAGAAGGATTGAGAAATATAAATACTATTCTTCCTCAGGTTAACCCTTTGAAAGCTTCAAGAAACTGGTTTTTAGCGGCATTGTCATATGTAGGTTTTTCTATGATATGGTTGGCTGGGTTTTTGGCTTCATTGGGAAGTACGAGTAAAAGCAGAAAAGAATCAGTTCTTGGAATCACTATCGGAACTATTGGTTTTGGAGTTTCTCTGGCTATTATAACTCTTGCTATATTAGCTAATATAAAAGAAATAGCAGGATCCGATGTTCCGAATTTGGCCTTAGCTGAAATGATACATCCAATTTTAGCTCTTATATTTTCACTAATAGTAGTAGCGGGAATATTTACAACTGCAGTACCTTTACTTTGGCAGGTAGTTAATAGATTTTCAAAAGAGAAGACAAATAAATTTAAATTATTAACAATTTTTCTTGCTTTAATAGGAACTGTTATAGGGATTTTAATACCATTTGCAAAACTTGTTAATGTGATTTATGTAATAAATGGATATATAGGCATAACTTTAATAATATTTATGATTATTAAGAGTATAAAAGAAAAAAGAATATTTTAATAATAAAGATTAAAAGAAATAATTTAAGCCCCTAGGTTTAAATTATTTCTTTTTTTATAGAATTTATTTTTAAATATTTGGGTATATTATAGATAGAGGTGAAAACATGGAAAGAAAAGTTATTAATATATTTGGAAGAGTTCAAAAGGTAGGGTTTAGATTTAGTATCCTCCAAAAAGCTCGACAAATGAATATAACTGGATGTGTAAGAAACTTAAGAGATGGAAGTGTTGAAGTAGAAGCTCAAGGAGCAGAATCCGAAATAGAAAAATTTGTAGAATGGTGTAAAAAAGGCCCCCCTTACTCAGAAGTAAAAAAAATAATAATTGAAGACATAGAAGTTATAGAAGATAGTAATAAATTTGAAATAATGCAATAAGAAAAGATTAATCGGTAGATATTTTTATATCTATTGATTAATCTTTTTAAATAAGTTAGAATATGAAGTATAGGGAAAAGGATTTCCCGAATCTATATAAAATAGGAGGAGTTTTAATGAATATATTTGATTATTTAGAGGAATTTGATTATGAGCAAGTTGTATTTTGCCAAGATAAGAAAACTGGCTTAAA
Source organism: Tissierella sp. (assembly GCF_029266915.1). GTDB lineage: Bacteria > Bacillota > Clostridia > Tissierellales > Tissierellaceae > Tissierella_A. The sequence continues at coordinate 25,422 of NZ_JARIEF010000035.1, forward strand.
GGCAATTATAGGTATACATGATACAACTCTTGGACCGGCACTTGGAGGAACTAGAATATGGGATTACAAATCAGAAGAAGAGGCACTTATTGATGTTTTAAGATTATCACGTGGTATGACTTATAAAAACTCAGCTGCTGGATTAAATCTTGGAGGAGGAAAAGCTGTTATTATAGGCGATCCTGATAAAATAAAAAGTGAAGAACTTTTTAGAACCTTTGGTAGATTTGTAGAAGGTTTGGGCGGAAGATACATAACTGCAGAAGATATGAATGCAGGAACAAAAGATATGGCTTATATAAACGAAGAAACAGATCATGTTGCAGGTCTAGAAGGAAAAAGCGGAAACCCATCACCTGTTACTTCATTTGGAGTTTTTAAAGGGATATTGGCAGCAGTTGACGAAGTATATGGCAGTGAAGACTTAAAAGGCAAGAAGGTAGCAGTACAAGGTCTTGGAGCTGTAGGGTATGGGGTATGTGAATATCTTCATGATGCTGGAGCAGAATTATTTGTAACTGATATTAGAAAAGAAAGTATAGATAGGGTTGTAAATGATTTTGGAGCTACAAGTGTAGAGCCAGATGCTATATACGATGTAGATTGTGATATATTTGCTCCTTGCGCAATGGGAGCTATTATAAATGATTTTACTATAGACAAATTAAAATGTAAAATAGTAGCAGGTTCTGCTAATAATCAGTTAGCTGAAACAAAGCATGGAGATATGCTTAAAGAAAAGAATATTCTTTATGTACCTGACTATGTAATAAATAGTGGTGGAGTAATAAATGTTTATGAAGAACTACAAGGATATAATAAGGAAAGAGCAATGAATAGAGCAGCGGGTATATATGATAGTGTTAAGAAGATAATAGAGATATCTAAGAAAGAAAACATTCCAACATACAAAGCGGCTGACAAGATGGCTGAAGATAGAATTGCAGCAATTGGAAGAGTAAACAATATATATTTACAAAAATAAGAAACTTAATATACCTTTAAAATTATAAAATAGTTTTAAAGGTATATTTTTATCTGAAAACCTTAGAAAAATCAGAGCAAATGGTATATAATGAATGGGTAAGTTGTTTATTATATATTAGGGAGATGGACAAATTGGTAAAAGCAATAACAGTAAATTTAGACACAGTAGAAATGATGCTTTTTTTCTGGCAATCAGTTAAAGAAAGAGAAAAGGTAGCAGACTCATTTATGATTGAAGTAGCAGAAAAAGAAGACATGAAATATCTTTATGGTGAAGACTTCACTAAAGATTCAGTAAGAAAGGTTCTATCAGCTATTTCAAATAGAGAAAAAATGAATCATCCTACTAAAGCTGAAGGAAGATTTTGGAATTATAACATGTGGATGCTTGAAGACTTAAACAATATGAATAATATGGTTAAGCCTATAAAGCTCTTAAATTTAGATCATTTGAAAGATAAACTGGATACGCAATATGAAAAATTAGAAGTTATATTTATACCAGGACATTTAGAAGAATACTATATAGATGGAAACAAACTTATAGTCAACTTCTTTAGACTTATGGTAGATATGATGGATGAAACACAAGTAAACTTAGCTGGTAAACCGATGAAAGAATATGTTGAAGATAAATTAAAAGAAATAAAATAAATAACTTAAATGAATACTCTAATGTTCTTAGAGTATTCATTTAAGTTCAAAAACAATAAAAGTGAAGGTGGGGAAAAAATGGCTCTGAGAATGGGTAAAATTACCAAGAAAAAGGTAACTGTTGATACTGATATGCCTGGTCTTAAAAAAGTTGTAAGTTTAGAAGGATTTGTTTTTTTAGGTATCTTTGTTGGTTTTTTTATGATTTTAGGAAGACAGATGGGACTGATTAATGCTATAAATACACTGCTTGAAACTGCCTATAATTTATTGATGAAGACTGTATTTTACATAATGGCCATAGCAGTAGTAGCAGGAGCCATAGCAAGTCTTTTTACAGAGTTTGGAGTTATTTCACTTGCCAACAAAGCACTCTCTCCACTTATGAAACCCTTGTATGGACTTCCTGGAGCTAGTTCTATAGCAGTATTTACTACATATTTATCAGACAATCCTGCAGTTTTAACTTTAGCTGATGATAAAAGATTTAGAAGATATTTTAAGAAATATCAATTGCCAGCTCTAACAAATATAGGAACTGCTTTTGGTATGGGACTTATTGTTACAGTTTTTATGATGAGTTTACCAAATCCTAATGGAGAAAAGTTTATCTTAGCTGCTATAGTAGGAAATGCAGGAGCGGTTGTGGGAAGTATAGTATCAACAAGGCTTATGCTTAGAAAAACTAAAGAAATATATGGAAGTGAACTTGACGCAGAAGATTCGGCCGATATCTCTTATGATCTTTTAGAATATAGAGAAGTAAGGGATGGAAGCACTGGAGAGAGATTTATGAATGCCATGCTTGAAGGTGGTTCCTCTGGAGTAAAGGTAGGTTTTGATATAATTCCAGGAGTTTTAATAATATGCAGTATAGTTATGATCCTAACTAACGGAATGCCTGAAACTGGAATTTATACCGGAGGACTTAACGAAGGAATAGGACTTTTACCAGTAATAGGAGATAAGATAAGTTTTATAATAAAGCCCTTGTTTGGTTTTACTTCTGCAAGCGCAATCTCAGTTCCCATAACAGCACTTGGCTCTGCCGGGGCAGCCATATCTCTTATACCTAATATGGTAAATAAAGGATTAGTTGGTGCAAGAGATGTTGCTGTATTTACTTCCATGTGCATGTGCTGGAGTGGATACTTAAGTACTCACGTGGCTATGATGGACAGTTTAAAGTTTAGAAATTTAACGGGCTCCGCTATACTATCTCATACAATAGGAGGAATTGTAGGCGGAATCTCTGCAAACTTTATATTTAGAATAATAGAGCTATTTTTATAATCCATAAGGGATTAAAAGTCCCTTATGGATTATTTTTATATGTGAATATTAAGAAGTATAGATTAAGAAAATAAACTTATTTTTCGACCTTTAGTTTTCTTTCAACTTTTAATAGATGAGCATATATATTGTCTTTTCCTTCTATAAGGTCTGATAATATATCAGCACCGGCCATTGAGTAGCAAGTACCGTTGCCTTCATAACCTAAGAGATAGTATTTATCGAAATCAAAAGGATCTCGACCTATAAAAGGAAGCCCATCAAGAGAGCTACCAAATAGTGCATTCCATCTATAGTCTATCTCTAAGTCTAAATCGGGAAATAAAGACTGTATTTCATTCTTTATTTGTTCTGTCTTTTGATAAATTATAGTTTCATTTTCTTGTACCTTTTGGATTTCTTCATCAAGACCTCCAGCTATAATCCTGTTTTCTTCTGCGACTCTAAAATAGATATAGGGCATCTTTGTTTCCCATATCATAACCTTATCTCTCCATGGCTCATCCATTGAACTAACTGCTGAAAAGGCATAAGTTCTGTCTATCCTTGCTTTATCTTTAATACAATTGTATATTTTTCCATACCCTGTAGCTAATATTACACTATCATAGATTATTTCCAATCCATCAATAGTATAAGCTTTGTTATCTATTATATTATCTAGATCTATACTTGTATTTTCAAAATATGATACTCCCATTTTTACATTTTCATCAACTAGGGCTCTGATAAACTTATAGGGATTAACTTCTGCATCTTTCCAGGTTCTAAGTGCACATGGTTTATCTATAGCATAATTTTTCTTTAAGGTTTCCCTATCTAAAAACTCAACTGGAAAATCATATTTTTTTAAGTAACTATACTCTTTTATTATTTTTTCTGCATCTTTTTCATCGGATGCATAGTAGATACTATCTCTGGAGATATAATCAGTTTCAGAGCTCAAACTATGATTTAAGTTTGTTAGCTTATTCATTGATTCCAAACACATTTTATAAAACAAGACTGCATCTTTTTCTCCGATATTTTGGGCAAGTTCCCAAAGCATTATATCACTTGAATACTGGAGAAGACCAGTATTAGCAGAACTGCTACCCTTTGCAATACTATTTTTTTCTATAAGAGTAACTTTATGTCCTCTCTTACAAAGTTCATGTGCAGCCAAATTTCCAGACATACCTCCTCCAATTATTAGTATTTCAGCTACTATACTTTCTTTTAGTTTAGGAAATTTTTTTTCACTATTTAAAGTTTTATCCCAATAAGTCTTGCCGCTTAAAAGTTTCATAATACCCTCCAATTTATATTTAAATTTATTTTATAATATAATACCCACTAAAATAAAATTTAATAAATATATATTGGGTATAAGAATAATAGTAGTAAGAGCAGCAAAAAATTTTAGACCGAAAGGATGAAGTTTATGTATGAAATAGTAAAAGATTTTCCTAATGATTTAATATTCGAAAAGGAAGGACCATTTATGAGTCTTTATCAACCTACTCATAAAACAAGTCCTGAAAACGAACAGGATCCAATTAGATTCAGAAATCTAGTTCAAAATCTAGAGAATTCATTAAAAAAAGAATATCCAGAGGAAGTAGAGGAGCTTTTAAAACCTTTTAGACAAATAGAAAACGATAAAGAGTTTTGGATAAATGCAAGCGAAGGTCTGGCAATTTTGGCAAATAAAGATAAATGCATAGTATATAAGTTAAATAGAACAGTTGACGAGTTTTCTGTAGTGGCAAGCAGTTTTCATATAAAGCCGCTTATAAGAAACTTCCAATCTGATGATAAGTATCATGTTCTAGGCATAACCAGGGATGACTTTAATATCTATGAAGGAAACAGGTATGGCATAGAGATGATAGAAATAGATGAAGATACTCCAAAAACTTTGACAGAAGTATTGGGAGATCAATATACAGATCCTCACCTTCATACAGGAAGATATAGTGGAGGGAGTACAGGTGCACCTGTTTTCCATGGTCAAGGCGGCAAGAAAGATGAAGTAGAGATAGATACAGAAAGATATTTTAGATATATTGATAAATTTATAATGGATAATTTTTCTACTCAAATGAAACTGCCTCTTATGTTGGTAGCTCTTGATGAACACCAAGGTGAGTTTAGAAATATTAGTAAAAACAACTATCTGTTAGAAGAAAAAGTAAGTAAAGATCCTGAAGCACTTCCTAGAGAAGAAATCAGAAAACTTACATGGGAGCAGATGGAACCTATATATATTAAAAAAACAACAGATATGGTTGAGAGATATGGTCTTCAAAAGTCCAAGTTTTTAGGTTCAGATGATTTAGCAGAAATTGCTAGAGCAGCTCTTGAGGGAAGAATAGATACACTTATGATAGAATCTGGACGAGTAGAAGCAGGAAGGGTAAATAGAAAAACAGGTGAAATTGAAAGAGAAGCTATAGAAAACCCTGAAATTGATGATATTTTAGACGATATAGGAGAAATGGCACTTAAATCCAATAGTGAAGTAGTAATTTTACCAAAAGAAAGGATGCCAAGTGAAACAGGTATAGCAGCGATATTTAGATATTAAGACGTATATTAGATTTATAATACAGTCTATAAATAAAAATAAAACTTAGAGAAATAATCTTAAAAAGTTTAAGCATTAAGGTATTGTATTTAACAATACTAAATTTGCTTAAACTTTTTTTAGAGCAGAGAAGAACAAGGAAAATAATAATATTTAATATAATTGTTTTACTCTTGAATTATCAGGTATAAATTATATAAATACTATTTAAAGATACAGGTAAAAATAAATGAATATAAAATAAATTTGGGAGGAAAACATCATGAAATGGCAAGGAAGAAGGAGAAGTTCGAATGTAGAAGACAGAAGAAGTAGCGGCTCAAGTGGAGGGGGCGGAAGAGGACTTGCCATGGGCGGCGGCGGACTGGGCCTTATAATAATGATAGTGCTTGTTTTAATGGGCGGGGGAAATCTAGGAGATGTATTGGGAAACATTACAGGAGGAGGCGGAGGAGGAGGTCCTCAAGCTCCTTATGTAGAGACTGAACAAGACAAGGAGCTTATGGAATTTGTAGAAGTAGTTTTAGCTGATACAGAAGATGTATGGGGAGAAGTGTTTAGAAAAAATGGCATGCAATATAAGAAACCAACTCTTGTAGTATTCAGCGGCACTGTTCAATCCGCCTGTGGCATGGCGGGAGCTGCAACAGGACCATTTTATTGTCCGCCGGATGAGAAATTATATATAGATTTAAGTTTTTATAATGATTTAAGCAGAAAATATGGGGCTCCTGGAGACTTTGCAATGGCTTATGTAGTAGCACATGAAGTAGGACACCATGTACAAAATCTACTTGGAATAACAGATCAGATGCAGGAACTCAGACAAAAAGTAAGTGAAAAAGAATATAATAAGCTTTCAGTAAAATTAGAACTTCAGGCAGACTATTTAGCAGGAGTATGGGCTCATTATGAAGCAGACCTGGGGAGACTCGATGAAGGAGATATACAAGAAGCATTAGATGCAGCAAGCGCTGTGGGCGATGATAGACTACAAAAGCAAGCTACAGGTAGAGTCACACCTGATAGTTTTACTCATGGAACTTCAGAGCAGAGGATGGAGTGGTTTTACAAAGGATATAAACTTGGGACTTTAGATGGCGGAGACACATTTAATGATAAGAGTCTAAGGTAATAAATGGGGCAAGAAATTACTCGCCATAGTAAAGTATTAAAAAAGATGTTGAAAACTAGCTAAAGATTCAGAAATATTTTTTCTTAAATCAACAAACTTAAAAATTGGATTGCCTATTCTTAAAATAAGAAGCTGCAGAAAATATAAATCTTTTCTGCAGCTTCTTTCAATATGTAGTAAAATGATATATAGATGAATTAAATAAAATTCCATGGTTAAATTATTGCCACAGAAAAATAGGAGAGTATTTTAATGAAAAATTTATATTATTATGATACAATGCTTGGAGTAGTCGGGATTATGGATAATGGAAAAGAAATAATAGAAGTCTTTTATGGTGATAAAAAGATAGAGGATGCAAATATATATGAAAGCACGCTTATAAAAGAAGCTTGCAGACAGATAAATCTTTTTTTAGAAGGAAAAATTAAAGCTTTTGATCTTCCAATTTATTTTAAAGGCACTGAGTTTCAAATGAAGGTTTGGAATGCTCTTAGAGATATTCCCTATGGAGAGACCAAAAGTTATAAAGATATAGCTGAAAAAGTTGGAAGTCCTAAGGCATATAGAGCAGTAGGTATGACAAATAATAAAAATCCCATATCAATAATAATCCCATGCCATAGAGTTATAGGAGCAAATGGAAAATTAGTAGGATATGGAGGGGGTATTGATATTAAAGAAAAACTTCTTGAATTAGAGAGAGTTAAAGCAGAAGATTAAAAAATACATAAGTATAAAATTATAAAAACGATATAACAAAGGAGAAAATAATGACTTTTTTAGAAACGATAAAGATAATTATACTTGGAATAGTTGAAGGGATAACAGAATGGTTACCAGTAAGTAGTACAGGGCACATGATACTAGTAGATGAGTTTATAAAATTAAATATAACAGCAGAATTTAAAGAGATGTTTTTTGTAGTAATTCAGCTGGGAGCAATAATGGCAGTTGTACTTCTTTTTTTCAATAAATTAAATCCTTTTTCACCAAAAAAAGATTCAATAGAAAAGAAAGAGACTTGGACTCTATGGTTTAAAGTAATAGTTGCTATAGTTCCTGCAGGCCTTATAGGTTACTTATTTGATGATTGGATAAATGAAAGATTTTATAATTATAAAACGGTAGCTGTAACTTTGATTCTCTATGGTGTATTTTTTATATGGATAGAAAATAGAAACAAGGGACAAACTGCTAAAATAGATACTTTAAAGAAACTTGATTATAAAACATCTTTTTTAATTGGAGTATTTCAAGTTTTATCTCTTATACCAGGAACATCAAGGTCAGGAGCGACTATAGTTGGAGCTATGCTTCTAGGAACATCAAGGTATATTGCAGCAGAATTTACTTTCTTCTTAGCTATACCAGTTATGTTTGGAGCAAGTCTTCTCAAGATTCGAAAATTTGGTTTTAGCTTTACAGGCATAGAAATATATACTCTAACACTTGGTACTGTAGTTTCTTTTGTAGTCTCTATATTTACTATTAAATTTTTAATGAGCTATATCAAGAAAAATGATTTTAAAGCTTTTGGATACTATAGAATAGCACTTGGAATTTTAGTCTTATTATATTTTGCTCTAAGATAAGTTAAAAAAATAAATACAAAAATAAATACAAAAATAAAAATAAGTATAAAAATTATATATGTAATATAGAATATATAGAAGAAATATAGAAGAAATATAGAAGAAATATAGAAGAAATATAGAAGAAATAAATTATTTAAAAATATATTAGCACAAGTATAATAGAAGTAGAAATATACAATAAAAGAAAATTAATTAAGTAATTAGACAAAAAAAGTTATGGAAGGTAAATTTCCATAACTTTTTTATATGTTTACTTTTATTTATTTTCCTTGGAAGGGTTGATCAATGGTAACGTGTCCCATAAGTGAATCGGCTTCTTTTCCATCAACAAGGAACTGTACTTTTTGGATTCCTTCAAGATTAGTTAAAGTTTCTACTATCTGTTCAATTGTAAGAGTTTCTTGAAGAGATGCACCTGATAGACCAGCACTTGCAAAATCTACAGTAGCCATATCTTCCATAACTTTTACACTCAATAAATTTAAAGTTTCAGGGATACCTGTAGTTAAATCTTCTCCTTCAGGACCTTTTAAAAGTTCTCTTACAATAGCTTCTTCAAAGTTTGTATCTTGGTAAATAATCATTCTTTTTTCAGTTTTAAGATGATCTAAAGACTCATCTCCTGTTTCTACATATTCAAGATTTGCAAAGTAAAGATCTGCTTCTTTTTCTTTAGCTTCTTCCACAACTTCTTCCTCAGGTTCTTTCTCAGGTTCTTCCTCAGGCTCTTCTTCTGGTTCTTCTTCAAGAGGATCTTCATCCTTAATTTCTTCATCAGTACCTTCAACTGGTGTAGTGCCGGGATCTATTGGTGTATTATTTTCCTCCGGTGCACAAGCTGCTAGAGAAACTGTTAGAAAAAATATTAAAAATATTGAAAGAATTTTTTTCATTTCAAGCCACTCCTTTATTGTTCTTATTTATAAGATTACACTAACTTATAGATATATACTACAACAAAATAAACAAAAAAACAAGGGTCCAAGGACCCCCGTTTATATAAGCTTAGAGTAGAACTCTACTATTAGCTGATCTTCTATTTCTATTGGAACTTCTTCTCTTTCCGGCATACGAACTAAAGTAGCAGAAAAATTATCTTCATCTTTTTCAAGATATGGGAAACTATTTAAAAAGCTGTTTTGGAAATTATCTTTAAACATTTCGGTGGTTCTTGATTTTTCTCTAAGAGTCAATTTGTCTCCTGGATTTACTCGGTGAGAAGGTATATTTACCTTGTTACCGTTTAATAATATATGTCCATGAACAACCATCTGTCTTGCTTGTCTGATAGAAGAGGCAAATCCCATTCTATAAGTTAAGTTATCAAGTCTAGTTTCAAGTGCTTTAACAAGAGCTGTACCAGTAAGTTCTGGTGATTTCATTGCTCGCTCTACGTATTTAACAAACTGTCCTTCCATAACACCATAATATGCTCTTAATCTTTGTTTTTCTAAAAGTTGTTTACCATATTCTGTTAATTTTTTGTCTGCTCTGGAAGTACCTTTTCCGGCTCTATCCATTGCTTTTGGGTGTCCATATACGTTTAATCCTAATCTTCTAGATTTTTTAAATCTAGGTCCCATCATTTTAGCCATATTTTCTTCATCTCCTAAATTATTTGCCGCGGATAATTTAAGCCTTACCAAAAAATTATAACATAAATCTATATCATTGTAAATGGTAAATGATAATTGTTATCATTTAATTTTTTTATAAATTGAAATCCCATTATTGCATGATTTTTTTATTGAATCCTGTTATAATGGGATTAGTATATAGGAGAGGGGAAATATTATGATAGATATAGATATTGCAAAAAAATTACTTAAGAAAGAAGATTATACTTTAGTAGCAGTAAAGGATGGAGAAGTCTTATTTACATCTAGAGAAAAAGGAATAAAACCCATGTACACATTAGTAAAAACTATGAAAGAAAAAGCATTTGGAGCATCTATTGCAGACAGAGTCATAGGAAGGGGAGCTGCATTATTATCTCAATATTTAAGTGTTAAAGAGGTATATGCTAATCTTATTTCTAAGAGTGCTATAGAAGTATTTAAAACTCAAAACATACAATATAGTTTTTTAGAAAGTTGTGATTCAATTAAAAATAGAGATCAAACTGGACTTTGTCCTATAGAGACGATATCTTTAGATTTAACTGATCCATTAGAGTTTATAAAAGAGTTAGAAATGTTTTTTAAATCAAAATAAGGAGGGTTTTTATGAACTATAGAACTAATACTACTAATATAGTTATAGCTGGGCTTATGATTGCGCTAGGACTTATAATACCGACGATATTTCATGCAGCAGGAATGGGAGGAAAAGTATTTCTGCCCATGCATATTCCAGTGTTATTAGCAGGTTTTTTACTACCGCCGATTTATGCTCTTTTAGTGGGAATGGCAACGCCTATTATAAGTAGTTTATTAACCGGAATGCCGCCTATATTTCCCATGGCTATTATAATGATGTTTGAATTAGGAACTTATGCAATCATAGCATCTTTTCTTTATAGAAAACTTAGGATTCCCCTTATCATATCTTTGATTTTATCTATGATATCCGGAAGGGCTATGGCAGGGCTAGTAGTATATATACTTACTCTTGCATTTAGTGTTCAAGGTCTAGGAGACCCTATAATATTTTTAAAGGCAGGAGCAATACTAGCAATTCCTGGAATAATTATCCAAATTATTCTGATACCAATACTGATGCATGGCATCAACAGATATACAACTATTAACTTAGATTAGGAGATGAACTATTGAATATATTAATAAAAGGAATAGATATAATTCCTGTAAATGGCAAGGAAGATACAATTAAAGATACTAATTTATATATAGAAGAGGGAATTATTAGTCATATCGGAGCTTTAATAGAAGGAAAGACTATAGAAAAAACTATAGATGGAAAAAATAAACTACTTATGCCTGGACTTATAAATGCTCATACACACTTAGGAATGAGTTTACTTAGAAATTTTGCAGATGATATGAATTTAAATGACTGGCTTACTAAAAAGATATGGCCAATGGAAGATAAGTTAAATGGAGAAGATGTATACTGGGGATCTCTTTTAAGTATGAGCGAGATGATAATGAGTGGAACTACTTCATTTTGTGATATGTACTTTTTTATGGATGAGGTAGGACGAGCTTTAGAAACTTCTGGAATGAGGGGAGTTTTAACAAGAGGAATGATAGAAGATCCTAAGAATCAAATTGAAAAGCTAAATGATACAAAAGATTTATTTAAAAAATGGAATAATACTTTAAATGAAAGAGTAAAAGTAATGGTAGCGCCTCATGCTCCATACACATGCAGTCCAGAGTTCTTGCTTAAAACTATAGAACTATCAAAAGAACTCGATACAGGAATTCATATTCATCTTTCAGAAACCAAGAGCGAACTGGAAAACAGCTTAAAAGATTTTGGTAAAAGTCCTATAGAACATATGCATGACCTAGGAATGTTTAAGAGACATACTATAGCCGCTCATTGTGTTCATGTAAGTGATAAGGATATAGAAATTTTAGCTAAAAACAAGGTTTATCCAGTAAATAACCCTGCTAGCAATTTAAAACTTGCTTCAGGCTTTGCTCCTATATCTAAGATGCTTAAGAAAGGAATAAAAGTTTCCTTAGGAACTGACGGAGCATCGAGCAATAATAATTTAGATATGTTTAAGGAGTTAAACTTAGCATCTTTAATAAATAAAGCAGTAGACCTAGACCCCTTATCAGTTCCTGCAAATCAGGCGATAGAGATGGCAACTATAAACGGCGCTTATGCACTGGGTCAAGATAAAGAAATAGGCTCGATAGAAGTAGGTAAAAAGGCAGATATGATCCTAATAGATATGGATGCTCCGCATCTTTATCCAAAACATAATCAGCTCTCAGCTATTAGTTATAGTGTAAGTGGCTCAGATGTAGATACAGTAATTATAGATGGTAAGTTAGTAATGGAAAATAGACAATTGAAAACAATGGATATAGAAAAGATTAAATATATGGCAGAAAATAGAACTCGAGATTTAATAAGGAGATAAGTTTTATATTATTATAATAATTTTAGGGGTAAATATTATCTTAGTATAATATCTTATCTATGTTAAATAGATTTAAGATAGACTCTTGGTCTGGTAAAATATATAGAAACAGGGTATAGTATAGATAGATATTGGATAAAAATTTAATTATAGAAAGGGTAGATTACTTTTATGAATATGGATAATTTAACTATTAATACGCTTAGAATATTATCAGCAGAAGCAGTAGAAAAAGCAAATTCAGGTCACCCAGGACTTCCATTAGGAGCAGCTCCTATGGCTTATGCCTTATGGGGAAAGGCTATGAATCATGACTCTAAAAACCCTAATTGGATAAATAGAGATAGATTTATTCTTTCAGCAGGACATGGCTCAGCACTGCTTTATTCACTACTTCATGTGTTTGATTATGGAGTAACTAAAGAAGACCTAGAGAACTTCAGACAACTTGGAAGCAATACTCCAGGTCATCCTGAGTATGGTCATACTGTTGGTATTGAAACAACTACAGGACCTCTTGGTCAAGGGCTTGCAAATTCAGTTGGAATGGCTATGGCTGAAGCACACCTAGCCGAAATATTTAATACAGAAGATGAAAAAATAATAGACCACTACACCTATGTAATATGCGGAGATGGAGATATGATGGAGGGAGTAGGGTATGAAGCTACTTCACTTGCTGGAACTCTTGGACTTGGAAAATTAATAGTTTTATATGATTCTAACTCTATAACTATAGAAGGTGGTACCGATCTTGCTTTTAGAGAAGACGTAGTGAAAAGATTTGATGCACAAGGATGGGAAACATTAGAGGTAGAAGATGGAAATGATCTAGAGAAGATTTATGAAGCAGTAGAAAAAGCTAAATCCAATCTGAACAAACCAACAATGATAAAAATAACTACAGAAATAGGCTTTGGAAGCCCTGCTAATCAAGGGAAAAATTCAGCCCATGGAGCGCCTCTTGGAGCAGAAGATTTAAAAGGAACAAAAGAGTTTTATAATTGGACTGAAGAAGATTTTGTAGTTCCTAGTGATGTTAAAAAACATATGGAAACAATATTGAAAAAAGGAAACAGTTCATTTAAAGATTGGGAAAAACTATATGAAAATTATAAGAAAAACAATCCAGAACTAGCTAAAAAATTCGAAAGTTATATGGATTTAGAGCTTCCAATGGATTATTTAGATTCTGAAGAATTCTGGAGTTTTGATAAAGATGTATCTACTAGAGTAGCATCGGGAACTATAATAAATAGATTATCTCCAAAATTACCAAACCTAATTGGAGGTTCAGCTGACTTAGCTCCTTCAAATAACACTTATATGAAGGATAGAAAAGACTTTTCAAAAGAAAACTACGGCGGAACTAACTTAAGATTTGGAGTTAGAGAACATGCTATGGCAGCAGCTGTAAATGGACTATATCTTCATGGAGGACTTAGACCTTATGGCGGAACTTTCTTCATATTCTCAGACTATATGAAGCCTTCTATGAGACTTTCAGCTCTTATGGAGATACCAGTAACCTATATCCTAACTCATGACAGCATTGGAGTTGGAGAAGATGGACCTACTCATCAGCCAGTTGAACAATTAGCTATGTTTAGAGCTCTTCCAAACTTTAACATATATAGACCATGTGATGCTAGAGAAACAGCAGCAGCTTGGTACTCAGCTCTTACAAGTGAGAAAACACCAACTGGACTTGCTCTTACTAGACAAAACTTACCACTTCTTGAAGGAACTGGTAAAGAAGCTCTTAAGGGTGGATATATAGTTAAAAAGGAGAAAAAAGATTTACAAATGATACTTTTAGCATCTGGAAGTGAAGTTCAACTTGTATATGAAGCTGCAGATAAACTAGAAGAAAAAGGTATTGGAACTAGAGTTGTTAGTATGCCTTGCTTTAGTATATTTGATAAACAAAGCAAAGAATACAAAGAAGAAGTACTTCCAAAATCTGTGACTAAAAGACTAGCTATAGAAGCAGGAAGTGAACTTGGATGGTATAAATATGTAGGATTAGATGGAGAAATTATAGCTATGCAAAGCTTTGGAGCATCGGGACCTGGAGACCAATTATTTGATAAATTTGGTTTTACAGTAGAAAATGTATTGGAAAAAGCTTTACAACTATAGGAGATATATTTATATTTTTAATAGCTAGTAAAAAATAGTGATAAGAAAAGTTATATTATATTTTACTATTATTAGGTATATAATATGAAAGATAGAATTTAATAAATCTACTTCTAGAGTTTTGGAAGTAGATTTATTTTATAATTATTTAAGCTTAATTTATAATTAGATTTTATAATTAAATTGAATGTTGGATATAAATACAGAAAAAGTCCTAATAAAATAATCTTATTTTATTAGGACTTTTTCTATATTCTTTTTCATGGTAAAATTAAATTTCTTGATTATTTAAATAAAGGTATTTTTCTTCTAATGGCTCTAATGATTTTATAATACAACTTCCAAGGCAAGCATCATCTTTATAGATAACAGCTACTTGTCCTGGAGTTATAGCTTTAACAGGACTATCAAAAGTTATAAGAATTTCTCCATCTTTTGTTTTATCAACTAAAACTGGAACATCTTTTTGTCTGTATCTAAACTTTGCCGTACATTTATATGGGAATACAGGCTCTTTCTCTAAAATCCATTTAGGTGATTCTCCTATTAATGATCTTGCATAAAGTGCTGGGTTTTCTTCTCCTTGAGCTACATAGAGTAGGTTTTTCTTAAGATCCTTACCGACTACAAACCAAGGTTCTCCACTTCCAACTCCCCCTATACCTATTCCTCTTCTTTGACCAAGAGTATAGTGCATAAGACCGCTGTGTCTACCTACTGTATTTCCATCTATGTCAACTATATCTCCTTCAGTAGTTAGAAGATATTTATCTAAAAACTCATCAAAATCTCGCTCGCCTATAAAACAAATGCCAGTAGAGTCTTTTTTCTTAGCAGTATATAGGCCATTTTCCTCTGCAATCTCTCTAACTCTACCTTTTTCTAAATCACCTATAGGAAATAGTGTTTTAGAGAGGGCTCTTTGATTTATTCTAGATAAAAAGTATGACTGATCCTTGTTCTCATCTACTCCTCTTAACAAGTAGTAGTCTTCATCTCTTTTTTCAACTCTTGCATAGTGGCCCATTGCAATATAGTCTGCTTCCAGCGTTAAGGCATAATCTAAAAATGCATTAAATTTAATTTCTTGGTTGCACATAACATCAGGGTTGGGTGTTCTTCCTTTTTTATATTCATCTAGGAAATAAGTAAATACTCTATCCCAATATTCTTTTTCAAAGTTTATAGTATAAAATGGAATATCTAACTCATCTGCAACTCTTCTAGCATCATCTGCGTCAGCTGTAGCTGTACATACTCCATCAGCATCTTTTTCATCCCAGTTTTTCATAAAAAGTGCTATAACTTCATAGCCTTGTTCTTTAAGTAAAAGTGCTGCAACTGAAGAATCTACTCCTCCACTCATACCAAGTATTACTCTTTTTTTCATAAGATTCTCCTTCTGTAAAAATATTTTGTTCTTATACATTATATACTAAAGCTCCTAGTTTTAAAAGTATTTAAAGTTTTAAAGTAAAGCTTTAACTAGGAACTATTGCAGTTTAGCTTAAATAATGTTAAAGTATTGATATATTGAGTTTTTGTAGAGAGGAAGATAAGATGTATGGGTGAAAAAGATGAATAAATTTTGGGGAAATATAATATATTATTTTGGTAAAGTATTGGAATTGTTATTAGATGGACTTATAGGTATAGTAGAAGTCATAGTAAGCATAGTTACGGGTATTGCTAGAGGATTTTTAGCACTTATCAGTATGGGTGGATGTTTATTGATCTTTTTATTTTTGAGTCCTATCGGTTGGTTGATAATTTTAAATCCAATGTTTATAATTACAGTTATTTTAACTATTATTATAATAATAGGCGGAACCAAATTGATATCTTATTTAAAGTATAGGAAATATATGATAACAGAGTTTTTATTTGACTGGGCAGCATATTACAGAGAAGGAAAAGAAAAAACCTTTAAATCATTTGATGAATATGGTGCTAAATATAAAAACATGGAAGAAGAAAAAAAGAGAAAAGAATGGAGAAAGCAGCAAGAAGAACAACAAAAGCAATGGGAAGATAGATTTAGACAGTGGAATGAATATCAAAGACAAGGTGGAGGATTTAATCAGGGGGGATCTAGCCAAGGAGGATACAGTGGACAGACCTATCAAAACCCTAGTATAGAATTTAAACAAAAGTATCAAGAAAGTGTAAAGTTATTAGGTGTTCCTATAGATTCAGATGTATACCAGATTAAACTTGCATACAGAAAAAAAGCTAAAGAGTATCACCCAGATATAAATAAAGCAGAAAATGCAACAGAAATGTTTCAAAAGATAAATCAAGCCTATGAATTTTTAAACGAAGCAAATATAGAAAGATACAAGAGTCTAAAATAGTAGTGAAGTGTATGTACCTAAAAGAATTTTTATAAATTTCTTTAGGGTACATATTTTTTATCTAAGAATTAGACTAGGAACATTAAGAATTATATTTTATAATTATCAATAGTGGGTATATATCTATATCGAGAGTATAAATTATAGTTTTCTTGGATTATTTATATTTATAAGCTCAATCTTAAGAAATATATCAATGTAAATCATGGCAGTTTTGTAGAGATTATGATTGCTATGGATGCAGCCTTATTTTAAAAAACTTAAATAACTTAAAAGGGATGATAAAACATGGAAACAATAGTAGAGAGATTTAAAAGATATATTAGTATGGATACAAAATCTGATTATAACAGTGATACAGTACCAACTACAAATAGTCAGTTAGAACTTGGCAAAATATTAAGAGATGAACTAGAAGAATTTGGGCTAAGTAATGTAAAGATGGACGATAATGGATATGTTTATGCAAGCTTAAAGTCAAATATGGATAAAAATGTTCCAACTATAGGTTTTATAGCTCATATGGACACCAGTCCAGACGCTGAGGGAGGATGTGTTAATCCACAAACTTTAGTATATAAAGGTGGAGATATTAAATTAAATGATGAATATAGCATAACTGAAAAAGAATTTCCTTTTATAAAAAATCTCGTTGGACAAGAGTTAATTACAACAGACGGTACAACACTTCTTGGAGCTGATGACAAGGCAGGAATTGCAGCTATAATGGATGCTGTTCAGTTTTTAGTAAATAATAAAGATGTAAAACATGGGGATATAAAAATTGGATTTACTCCAGACGAAGAAGTTGGAAAAGGAGCAGATTTGTTTGATGTAGAGGCTTTTGGAGCAGACTTTGCTTACACTGTAGATGGAGGACCTCTTGGAGAACTTCAGTACGAGAACTTTAATGCCGCAGGAGTAAGCATAGAAATTCAAGGCAAAAATGTACATCCTGGAACTGCAAAAGATATAATGATAAACTCGCTTGGAGTAGCACTTGAGATAGAAAATATGCTTCCTGCAGCTCAAAAACCAGAACATACAGAAAACTATGAAGGGTTTTTTATGTTAAATGCTTTAACGGGTGGAGTTGACAGTACAAGCATGAAGTATATTATAAGAGATCATTCTATGGAAAAATTTGAACAAAAGAAAGAACTTATGAAATCTGTAGTAGAATTTTTAAATAAGAAGTATGGGGATATAATAAAACTAGAAATAAAGGATAGCTACTACAATATGAAAGAAAAAATAGCACCACATATGGAAATAATCGAATTGGCTAAAAAGTCCATGGAAGATTTAGGAATATCACCTATTATAGAACCAATAAGAGGCGGTACTGATGGAGCAAGATTATCATATATGGGGCTTCCAACGCCTAATATATTTACTGGTGGATATAATTACCACGGAAGATTTGAGTTTATTCCAACGGAGTCTATGAAGTTAGCATCTAAAACAATCTTAAAAATTATAGAAAATAACAATAAATAATAAAGTAATAAAACATTAAAAAATTATGATAATACTTTAATAAAAGGAGAATAACATTTAAATGGAGAAACTAAAAGGATTGAAACCAGAGAGAGTATTTCATTATTTTGAAGAAATAACTAAAATTCCTAGATGCTCCTATGAAGAAAGACAAGTTAGTGATTATTTAAAAGAGATAGGAGACAAGTTAGGACTTGAAACTCTTCAAGATGAAAATATGAATATTATAATCAGGAAGCCAGCTTCTAAAGGATATGAAGGTTCACCGGGAGTCATAATTCAAGGTCACATGGATATGGTTTGTGAAAAAGAAGTAACGAGCCAGCATAACTTCCAAAAAGATCCGCTGGAATTAATTGTTGAAGGTGACTTTATAAAAGCTAAGGGGACAACTCTTGGAGCAGATAACGGTATAGCTGTAGCTATGGGACTTGCTGTCTTGGAAGATGATTCACTTGAGCATCCAGCTATTGAACTTTTAGTTACTATAGCTGAGGAAATAGGAATGGATGGAGCTATAGGACTCTCTGACGATGTATTAAAAGGAAAAAGACTTTTAAATGTAGACTCTGAGGAAGAAGGAATCTTAACTACAGGTTCAGCAGGAGGAGAGTTAGTAGATGTAAGACTTCCTGTGGAATATAAAGATGCAGAAGCTTCTATAGAATTGAAGGTAGAATTAAGAGGACTGTTAGGTGGACACTCAGGAATGGAGATAGATAAGGGAAGACTTAATGCCCATAAACTATTAGCCAAAGCTTTAAGGGAGCTAAAAGAGACTACAGACTATGCTCTGATTTTAATCCATGGTGGAAGTAAAGATAACGCTATTCCAAGAGCAAGTATGGCTCACATAGGAGTTAAGCAAGAAGAAATCAAAATTGTTAAAGAAAATTTAGATAAGATTAAAAAGACCATAATAAAAGAAAATAAAGAGAAAGAGCCAGATATAGATTTAGTAGTAGAGGAAATCGGAAAGGTTTCAGAAGTCTTAAGTGAAAAGTCAAAGAATGATATATTAGAACTTTTAAAGGGCATACCAAGTGGAATATATACAAGGCTTAAAGAAGATCATTCTATAGTAGAGAGTTCTAGCAATCTTGCTATAGTAAATTTAGATAGGGAAAGATTTATAATTCAAACGTCTACTAGAAGTTCAAATCCAGATGTCTTGTTAAAGTTAAGAAAAGAAATATCAGATACTGCAAAAAGACATAATGCAGAATATGAGATAAGTAATGAGTATCCAGAATGGGAATTTAGAGAAGTCTCAGAGCTTAGAGATACTGCTGTTAGAGTATATAAGGAACTAACAGGCAAGACAATGGAAACAACTGTTATACATGCTGGACTTGAAACTGGTGTCTTTGCTAAAAAATATCCAGAACTAGATATAATATCTTTTGGACCAAATATGCATGACGTTCATACTCCAGAGGAGAAACTAAGCATCCAATCAACAGAAAGAATATATCACTACCTTATTCATTTATTAAAGGCTTTAAAATAAAACAAACAAAAGGAGCGGAGAATTTAAATTCTCAGCTCCTTTTTATTTTTTAATCCTATTTTACTGCTTAAATGGCAAAACTTATCAATCTTTTTACTTGCAAAACGCAGGACCAGCCACATTTAGCAGTATAAGGGACAAATCCTAATATTTTTTAAATTTTGGAGAAGGCCCGATTGACATTTAATAATTTTTTAACGCTTGTTTAAGCGTATGCCAAGGAAGTACTGCACATTTTACCCTGGCAGGCATATTTGAAATATTTTGAAAGGCAATAGCTTCTTCCAACCTTTGTATTTCTTCATCGCTTGCATCTTTTTGTATCATTCTTATAAAAATATCTGCAAAATTTTCAGCTTCTGCTAGAGTAAGACCCTTTACTAAATCTATCATTATAGAAGTAGAAGCTTGGCTTATAGCGCAGCCATATCCCTGAAATTTAGAATCTTTAATCTTTCCATCTTCTAGTATAAATTCAATATTTAAATCATCTCCACAGCTTGGATTATATCCCCGTTCAGAAACTGTAGGATTCTCTAAAGAGCCTTTATTATGAGTACTTCTATTGTGTTCCATAATTATTTCTGAATAAAGATTGTTAAGATTCATAACCTAACCACTTCCTTACATTTGTAATTGCATGTAAAAATTTATCAACATCTTCTAAAGTGTTGTAGAGGTAAAAACTTACTCTAGAAGTACTTGGAACTCCTATATATTGCATCAAGGGCTGAGCGCAGTGATGGCCAGATCTTATAGCAATTCCGTATGAGTCAAGAATTGTAGCTGTATCATGAGGATGGACGTCATCAATTGTAAATGAGATGATTCCTCCTCGATTGTTCATATCGAGAGGGCCTTGCAAGTTAATATGGGGCATCTCTTTCATCTTCTCTAAGGCATAGCTTGTAAGCCTATCTTCATGAAGCTTTATTTTTTCAATGCCTATATTTTCAAGATATTTGATAGCTTCAAGTAGTCCGGCTGCGCCTTCAACATTTTGAGTACCTGCTTCAAATTTAAAAGGAAGAGGAGCAAAACTGGCATCTTGTTCTGTAACATATTCAATCATGTCTCCTCCAAGAAGGAAGGGAGGCATAGTCTCTAAGATTTCTTTCTTCCCGTAGAGTACTCCAATTCCCATGGGACCTAACATTTTATGAGCTGAGAATACTAAGAAGTCAGCGTCTAAATCTGCTACATCTGTCTTCATGTGAGGAACACTTTGAGCACCGTCTACGATTACCTTAGAACCCATCTTATGAGCGTGATTTATTATCTCTTTTAAGGGATTAATTGTTCCAAGAACGTTAGACATTCCTTCTATACTAATAAGTTTTGTATTTTTAGTAATCTTCTTATAGACTTCTTCCATAGGCAGTCTTGTACTTTCATCAAGATACATATATTTTAAAACTGCTTCTTTTTCTCGGGCTAATCTTTGCCAAGGAAGAATATTACTGTGGTGAGATGAAACTGTTATAAGAATTTCATCACCTTTTTTTATAAATTCTCTTCCGTAAGACTGGGCTATTAAGTTTAAAGACTCAGTAGTATTTCTAGTAAATATTATCTCTTGGGTTGACTTAGCGTTAATAAAGTTTTTTACTTTTTCTTTAGCTTGATCATATATAGCTGTAGCTTCAATACTTAATATATGCGCTCCTCTATGAGGATTTGCGTGCGAGAAACTATTATATTTATCGATTGCTTCTATTACGCTTTTAGGTTTTTGAGTAGTAGCGGCATTATCAAGATAGACTATAGGCTTATCATTTACAACCCTTTGAAGGATTGGAAAATCTTTTTTTATCCTTTCACCATCTAGTCTATCCATTTATAAGTCTCCTTTCAATATTATCATTTACCTCTAACTTTAAATCTTCAAAAGGTATCTGGTCTATTATAGGTTTAAAAGAAGATTCTACTATTAGCTTTTTAGCTTCTTTTTCACTTAAGCCCCTGCTCATAATATAAAACAGTTTAGACTTGTCTATTTGTCCCGCGCTTACAGCGTGTTCACCTTCTACATTATCTTCTTCACACAAAAGGGCTGGTATAGAATCTGATTTTACATCTGGTGAGAGTAGAAGTACACTTTCAAGTTCTACTCCTTTTGCAGACCTAGCTCCTCTTTTAAAGTCCAGATTACCTCTAAAGACTTTACGTGCTTTATCTAGGAGTGCGCCTCTAGTTTGAATAGAGCTCCTACTCTTAACACCTTTATGAATCATAGTATATTCTAAATCTAGTTTCTGAGTCTTATCTCCTAGATAAATAGAGGACAGATTTGAAAGACTTACTTCTTCCTCTAAAATAGAAGTATAATTAAAAGCAGATACAGCACCTCCAAGTTCAACAGAAACAAAGTTCACCTGGGCATTGCTTTCAACTTTAGAGTGGTTTGAGTCAAAATTATAACTATTGCTATTAAGTCTTTGAAGCTTAACTATATTAACAATTGATCCATTTTCTGCAAATATATTTGTAAAGCCATTATGAAATCCTTCACTAATATCTATGCTTTTATAGTCTATGACAAGTGTTACTTCACTATTAGCCTCAACATATATATTGTTAAAATCAACTAAATGATTGTTATCTTTATCTAAAGCAAAATCTAATCTTATAGGTTCTTTAATTTTTAAATTTTTTGGAACACGTAAATTTATGCCTGCATTGTAATTATCTTTTATATTTTTTATGAATTCTTCGCCAAGTCCAATCTTATGATCACTAGATTCAAGAGAAGAGAGTGCAAGAGTAGTAACAGTTTTTTCCAGTTTTATGTCTTTGTTGATTATTGTTTCTTTATTTAAAAATTCTCTAGTATAATCTTTTATTTTTGGAAACTGATAGTCTATTAAATCTATTCTTTTCCATGAAATCATCTTTTCACCCCTAACCTATTGAACCTTCAAGTTCTATAGTTATTAAATTATTTAACTCTACTGCATATTCAAGTGGTAATTCTTTAGTAATAGGTTCAACGAAACCCCTTACTATCATAGCTTTTGCTTCTTCTTCATCTATACCACGGCTCATGAGATAGAAGATAGCTTCATCACTGATTCTTCCTATCTTTGCTTCGTGTCCTATGTCTATATTGTCATTATTTAGTATTATAATTGGTAGAGTATCTGATTTTGATCTACTATCTAGCATTAATGACTCACAAGATACAGTAGACTTACAATCATAAGCTCCATTAGCTACTTTTAAAAGTCCTCTATAAAATGCATATCCACCATTTTTAGAAATGGACTTAGAGTTAACAGTAGAAGTGGTACGAGGAGCAGCATGAACTACTTTTGTTCCAGTATCAAGATGTTGACCACTTGATGCAAAAGTTATTCCAGTAAACTCAGAATGTGCGCCTTCACCTTTTAATATACTCATAGGGTAGAGCATAGAAACTTTAGAACCAAAGGAACCTGAAACCCATTCAATAGTTCCATTCTTTCCAACTATTGCTCTTTTAGTATTCAAGTTATACATGTTTCTTGACCAGTTCTCTATAGTGCTGTATCTAAGTTTTGCTTCATCTTTTACAAAAAGCTCTACACAACCAGCATGAAGATTGTTTACCTTGTATTGAGGCGCTGAGCAGCCTTCTATAAAGTGAAGCTTGGCTCCTTCTTCAACTACTATCAGAGTATGCTCAAACTGACCCGCACCTGGAGCATTTAGCCTAAAGTAGGATTGAAGAGGGATATCTACATCTACTCCTTTTGGAACATAAACAAAAGATCCTCCCGACCAAACGGCTCCGTGAAGAGCGGTAAACTTATGGTCATCTGGAGTTATAAGTTTCATAAAATATTCCTTAACTATATCTTCATATTCAACAAGAGCTCTATCCATATCCATATAGATAACTCCCTTATCAACCATATCTTGTCTAATATTATGATAGACAACCTCACTATCGTATTGGGCTCCTACGCCAGCTAGAGATTTTCTCTCAGCTTCTGGAAGACCCAATCTTTCAAAAGTATCTTTTATCTCTTCCGGTACATCTTCCCATGAATGCGATGGTTTTGCATTTGGTCTTATATAAGTAGTTATATCTTCCATATTTAAGTCTGTTAAATCAACAGCCCACCCAGGGATAGGTTTGCTATTATATATTTCAAGAGAATTAAGCCTAAAATCTAACATCCACTGGGGTTCATTCTTTTGCAGCGATATTTCCTTTATAATATCTTCTGTAAGTCCTTTATCCGACTTATAACTAGAGTTGTCACTGTCTTTAATATCATAAATATCTCTGCTTATATCCTCTATATGAGTTTTTTTACGTGTCATAATTTATCACCTCTATTTTAAATATTTTCTTCTTATCTCTTCGTATCCATTTTCATCTATTTCTTTGGCAAGTTCCATACCGCCTGTTTTTATAATCCTTCCATCCATAAGAATATGAATATAGTCTGGGGTTAAATATTCTAAAAGTTTATTGTAATGAGTTATAACTATAATAGAACGATTTTCATCTTTAAACTTCTTAACTCCTTCTGCAACTATTCTAATAGCATCTACATCAAGACCAGAGTCTGTTTCATCCAGTATGGCAACTTTAGGTTCTAATATTGACATCTGAAGTATTTCATTTTTCTTTTTTTCTCCACCGGAAAAACCAAGATTTAAGTATCGACTAGCGTAAGAAGGATCCATCTCTAAAGAATCCATTTTTTCTTGTAATAGTTTTTTAAAGGGAAGAACTCTTTGCATCTCATCCGTGATTTTAGTTCGAGCAGTTCTTAAAAACTCCTCTACGGTAACTCCATCAACTTCTTCAGGATATTGAAAAGATAGGAAGAGACCTTTTATAGCTCGCTTATCAGGCGATAGATCTTTAATAGATTCACCTTCTAGATAGATTTCTCCATTTGTAACTTTATACATGGGGTGGCCCATCAGAGTATAGGCTAAAGTAGACTTACCGCCACCATTTGGTCCCATTATTATATGAGTTTCACCCTTACCAACTTCCAGGTTTAGGCCCTTAAGAATTTCTTTATCATCTATATTTACTTTCAAATCTTTTATATTAAAAAAGCTATTTACCATTGTAATTCTCCTTTATTATATATTAAAAGATAACTGATAACGGTTATCAATTGACTATAATATTATATAACATGTATCTATAAAAGTAAACTCAGATTTCATTTAATAAAACTGGAGTTATATGATATAATTCATAGATATAAACCAAATGAGGAGAGATGGACTTGAGTAAATATATTGATTTTAAAGATGTCAAGAAAATCTATAAAATGGGTGAAGTTGAAATAAACGCTTTAAATGGAGTAGACTTTACTATAGATAAAGGTGAATTTGTAATAATAGCAGGAGCAAGTGGTGCAGGAAAGTCTACTATTTTAAATATACTTGGAGGTATGGATACTGCATCAATGGGAGATATAGTAGTTGATGGAAAGAGGATTGATAAACTTAGCAATAAGGAACTGATTACTTACAGAAGACATGATATAGGATTTGTATTTCAGTTCTATAATTTGGTACAAAATCTAACTGCAATTGAAAATGTAGAACTTGCAACTCAGATCTGTAAGGATCCATTAGATATACCTGAGGTTATGGAGTCAGTTGGTCTTACATCTAGAAAAGATAACTTCCCATCGCAACTTTCAGGTGGAGAACAGCAAAGAGTTGCTATTGCAAGGGCGCTAGCTAAAAACCCTAAGCTTCTTCTTTGTGATGAGCCAACAGGAGCACTAGACTATAACACTGGGAAAGCTATATTAAAGCTCCTACAAGATACCTGTAGAGAGATGGGAATGACTGTAATAGTTATAACTCATAATCTTGCTATAGCTCCCATGGGGGATAAGGTAATTCAGGTTAGAAATGGTAAGGTGGAAAGCCAGGAGATAAACAAAAATCCTACTCCAGTAGAAAGGATTGAGTGGTAGTGAAAAAAGATTCGCTTAGAAAAGATATATTTAGAGATATAAGAGGATCCCTTGGTAGATTTATTGCCATAGTAGCTATAATTGCTCTGGGAGTTGCATTTTTTGCAGGACTTAAGATAGCTCCTGAAGATATGAAACTTACGGCAGACACCTACTATGACGATTATAATCTTATGGATTTAAGGATAGTTTCAAATCTTGGAATGACTGAGGGCGACTTGAAAGAAATAGAAAAAATAGATGGAGTTAAAGGGGCTAGAGGAGCATATTGGATAGATACAATAGCCCAAGATGGAGATGCTGAAGTTGTAGTTAGAGTCCACGACTATATCGATCAAGATCAAATAAATGGTGCTAAATTATTAGAGGGAAGATTTCCAGAAAAGATAGATGAAGCAGTAATAGAAGTTGAGAATGAAAATTTATTAAATGCAGAAATAGGAAGTAGGATAACTCTTTCCTCAGGAAAGAAAGAGTCCCTTGATGAAAACTTAAAAAACACTGAATTTACAGTAGTAGGATTTATTCAAAGTCCTTACTATCTTTCTTTTGAAAAAGGAAGTACAAATATCGGAAGCGGTCAGCTAAGAGACTTTATAATGATACCTCAAGAAAACTTTAAGATGGATGTATTTACTGATATATTTGCTAGCGTAGATGATACTAAAGCCTTTAATTCTTATAAAGATGAATATTTTGAGTTAGTAAAACCAGTAGAGAATGAGATAAAATTTATATCATCAGAAAGACAAAAGATAAGATATGATGAAATATATGATGAAGCTAGAGAAGAGTTAGATGAAGGCCGAGCTGAATATGAAGAAGAAAAGGCGAAAGCTGAGAAAGAACTTGATAAAGCAGCTAAGGAAATCGAAGACGGTCGGCTAGAACTCGAAGATGGAGAAAGAGAATTAAAGAAAAATGAAGATCTCTTTTATAGTGAAATCAAAAAAGCTGAAAAGGAAATTGGAAATGCAGAATCAAAACTAGATGATGGATACGTTCAATATCAAAAAGGTCTTAAAGAATTTAACAAAGAAAAGAAAGATGCCCAAGTAAAATTTAAAAAAGCAGAAGCCGACTTAAAGAAAGCTGAAACAGGCATAGCTTCTTTAAAGGATGGGATAAGTAAAATAGAAGGAGCTCTTAAGAACCCTCAAATTCCAAAAGAACAAAAAGAGCAACTTCAAGCTCAGTTAAAAGAACTTAAAAGTACCCTAGCTTCAACTCAAACTCAATACGATAAAGGTATGAAAGAGTATCAGGAAAATTTAAAGCAATTTAATGTAGAGATCCAAAATGCTCAAGCACAACTTAAATCAGCAGAAGTAGAATTAAATAAAGCTCAAGAAGCAATAGCGAGCTTAAAATTCAATATATCTCAAATAGAAGAAGCGTTAAAAAATCCAGAGCTTCCGGAAGAAGAAAAGTTAAATTTACAGGGCCAACTAGAAGGGCTTCAAGCTACTCTAATAGAAATAGAAGGTCAGTATAATGAAGGTAAAAAGTTATATGATGGAAACTTAGAGGAGTTTAATCAAAAGAGAACCCAGGGTCAAGCTGCCTTAGATAAGGCCAAAGGGGAATTCACAAAAGCAGAAGAAGGTATAGCTCTATTAAAGACTAATATAAATAAGATAGAAGATGCTCTTAAAAACCCACAAATCCCAGATAAAGAAAAATTGAAACTTCAAACTCAGTTAAAAGAATTAAAATCAACACTTGCTTCAACTAGGTCTCAATATGACATTGGTAAAAAAGAACTGGCAAGTGGAAGAGCGGCTTTAATAACAGCTGAAAAAGAATTAAAGGCTGCTAAAACAGAGCTGGATGATTCTAGAGTTATCCTTCAAAGAGAAAAATCTAAACTAATAGATGAAAAATCTAAGGGTGAGAGAGAACTTAAAGATGCAAGATCTGATATTAGTCAAGCTAGAATTGATCTAAAAGAAGGAGAAAAGGAATACAACGAAGAAAAAGAAAAAGCAGAAAAAGAATTAGATAAGGCTCTTAGAAAAATTGAAAAAGGTGAAAGAGATTTAAAAAAGTTAGAAAAATCTAAGTGGCATGTTTTAAATAGAAAGAAACATTATTCCTATGTAGACTATGAACAGTCAGCAGACCGAATAGATGCACTAGCTACAGTTTTTCCTCTATTTTTTGCTCTGGTTGCAGCCTTGGTTTCTTTAACAACTATGACTAGAATGGTAGATGAACAAAGAATAAATATAGGAACATTAAAAGCTCTAGGATACGGTAAAGGAGATATAGCATTTAAATATATATTTTATGCTTTTACAGCTACCCTAACAGGTGCTCTTCTTGGTATAGCATTTGGATATACGGTATTTCCAATAATTATATTTAATGCCTACGCTCTTATGTATTCAATGCCACCAGTTATTCTGAGTTTTAACTGGAAACTAGCGTCAATTGTTACCTTAGCAGCTTTAGCTTTGACAACATTAACAGCTTATATAGCGTCAAGCAATGAACTAAGAGAGAATCCTGCATCACTTATGAGGCCTAAGGCTCCAAAACTTGGTAAGACTATTTTACTTGAAAGAATACCAATTATATGGAACCGATTAAACTTCAGTTATAAAGTAACCATTAGAAATCTTTTTAGATATAAAAGAAGATTTTTTATGACTGTCTTTGGTATAGCAGGTTGTACTGCTCTTATATTAGCAGGCTTTGGTATAAGGGACTCTATACAAACTGTTGTAGATAAACAATTTGGAGATATACTCTCCTATGATATGTCAATAAGCTTGGATGAAGATGGAGTAGATGTTTTAAACCGAGATAGAAGAATAGAGAAATATAAGCTGGTACTTTCAGAAGGTGCCAAAATATCTGCAGATAATGAAGAAAAAGATATAACTATAATAGTTCCAAAAGATTCTAAAGACTTCGATAGTTTTATTCACTTTGAAAATAGAAAAACTAAAAAAAGTATAGATATAAATGATGGAGTAATCATTACTGAAGGAATGAGTAGGGCTCTTGGAGTTAAACAAGGAGATACAATTGAGCTTATAAATAGTGATGATAAGAAAGTTGATGCAGAGATAAATGCAATAGCTGAAAACTATACCTTCAACTATATTTATATGACATCAGAAAAATATACAGAACTCTACGGAGGTCCTATAGATTATAATGAGGCTCTAGCTATATTAAAAGAAGATTTCACAGCAGAAGAAGATATAATATCGAAATCTCTGATAGATAATGATGGAATAAATAATGTAAGTTTTATATCATCTAATAGAGAAAGTCTAGCAGATACAATAAATAGCTTAAACTATGTTGTTATTTTGATGACTGTAACAGCAGGAGCATTAGCTTTTGTGGTCCTTTACAATCTTACAAATATAAATGTAAGTGAAAGAATAAGAGAAATCGCTACTATAAAGGTATTAGGATTTTATGATAATGAAGTATCAGCATATATCTATAGAGAAAATATAATATTAACTATTATAGGAACCTTGACAGGCCTCTTTATAGGAATATTCCTCCATCGTTTTATAATACAAACAGTAGAGATGGAAAGCTTAATGCTGGGATTAAAAGTTCATAGAAACAGTTTTGTATATGCAAGTGTTCTGACTTTCTTATTTGCCTTGATAGTAAATATTGTAATGCACTATAAACTAAAGGCTGTAAAAATGGTTGAATCTTTAAAATCAGTAGATTAAAAAGATTATAAACATTTAAAACAAATGGAAAAAATCAAATATCAATAGATCGAGTGTGTCACCGAGTGATTCTTAAAAAAGAATTTTCTCAGTGACCCACTTTTTTGATTTTGTAAGTTAAAAGTAAACAAAACTATCCTTTAAAATTATAACTAAAGTGTTATAATAGATTTGTAAGAAAATTAATTAAATAGAAGGAAGGAATTATTATGTCAAATTGCAATACATGTCCAACTAAAGGTGAATGTACAGTACCAGAAGAAAAATGTGGTATTAAAAACAATCCTTTAAATAAAATAAACAAGGTAATAGGAGTAATGAGTGGTAAAGGTGGTGTTGGAAAATCAACTGTCACAGTCTTACTTGCTAAGACTTTAAATAAATTGGGTTATAAAGTAGGTATAATGGATTCAGATATAACTGGACCAAGCATACCAAGGCTTCTTGGAATAAAGGACGGAAAAGTACTCAGTGATAATAAATGTCTTTACCCAGCAGAAACAGAAGATGGTATAAAGGCTGTATCATTTAACTTTTTAGTAAAAGATGAGAATGATCCAGTAGTTTGGAGAGGTCCAATTGTTTCATCAGCTGTAAAACAATTTTGGACAGATGTAGCTTGGGGAGAGTTAGATTTTTTATTAATAGACATGCCCCCTGGTACAGGAGATGTAGCACTTACTGTTATGGACTCAATTCCAATAAATGGAGTAGTTATGGTTTCGATCCCTCAGGATATGGTTTCTATGATAGTTGCAAAGGCCGTAAATATGGCTAAGAAAATGAATATAGAGGTTTTAGGTCTAGTAGAGAATATGAGTTATATAAAATGTCCTAATTGCGAAGATAAAATTAGACTATATGATGAAATAGATACTAAAAAGTACTTAGATGATATGGGACTTAATCTTTTAGGTGAACTGCCGATGACAAAAGAAATAGCAAATCTATCAAATAAAGGATATGAAAAATATCAAAAAGAGATAGATAAAGAATTTAGTGGTATAGCAGAAAATCTGCTTAAGTCACTCTAGAAATAAGTTATTTAAGAAAGAAAACCGTAGATTCAAAACCAAAAATAAATTCTATCAAAAACACATCTTTTATTCTAAAAAGGATGTGTTTTTAATTTCACAATCATATTTAAAGATATGAAAAAATCTTGAAATATGATAAACTAAGAGAGTATATATAGAATTTAATATAACTTGGGGGTAATAAATTTGGATTTAAAATCGAAAATCAGAGTAATAGAGGACTTTCCTATAAAGGGAATCAGCTTTAAGGATATAACTACACTAACAAAGGATAAAGATGCTTTTAAGATAGCAGTAGACAGAGTTGTAGAAGATTTAAAGACTAGAGATGTAGATTATATAGTAGGACCTGAAGCTAGAGGTTTCTTATTTGGCGCGGCAGTTGCTTATGCACTGGGAGTAGGATTTATTCCAGTTAGAAAACCTGGGAAGCTTCCTGGAGAAACTAAAGCCAATGAATATGAGCTTGAATATGGAACCAATACCCTAGAGATTCACTCCGATGCAATAGACAAGGGAGACAGAATAGCTATAGTAGACGATCTCCTTGCAACGGGTGGAACTATGCTTTCAGCAGCTAAACTTATAGAAAGTCTGGGAGGCGAGATAGTAGCTATGGAATTTTTAATAGAACTTGAATCTTTAGAAGGAAGAGCAAAAATTGGTAAGTATTATGCTAATTCTTTGGTAAAATATGATAAATAAAATGTAAATAAAAGGTAAATAAAAGGTAAACAGTAAAAGTTTTAAGGGAGTGTAAAAAAATGTCAGCTTCTAGTCAAGCAAGAGATAATTTACATATTCTTCATATAGATATGGATGCTTTTTATGCTTCAGTAGAAGAAAGGGATAATCCCAGCTTAAAGGGAAAACCTTTGATAGTTGGAGGCAGCAGTAATCATGGTATAGTAACCACTGCAAACTATGAAGCAAGAAAATATGGTATACACTCTGCTATGCCTATATTTATGGCCAAGCAGATGTG
Organism: Tissierella sp.; assembly: GCF_029266915.1. Taxonomy (GTDB): domain Bacteria; phylum Bacillota; class Clostridia; order Tissierellales; family Tissierellaceae; genus Tissierella_A. The sequence continues at coordinate 56,895 of NZ_JARIEF010000035.1, forward strand.
TCCCAGAGGTATATTTGTTCCAACCAGGATAAAAAGATATAGGGATGTCTCCAGAGAAGTCTTTAGTGTTTTACATAAATTTACAGACACTATGGAGCAGGTTTCAGTTGATGAAGCTTATCTGGACCTATCAAAAGTTGAAGGAGATAAACTGGAAGCCTGTCTTGCCATGAAAAAAGAAGTATTAAGCAAGACGGGACTAACTCTTTCTATGGGACTTTCTTATAATAAATTCCTAGCAAAACTTGGATCAGATTGGAATAAGCCAGATGGAATAAAAATCATAACACCTGATATGGTTCCAGAAATCCTCCTTCCACTAACTGTAAAAAAAATTCATGGCATAGGAAGAAAGACTGCTAAGAAATTAAATGATATAGGTATTTATCTAGTAGAGGATTTGATAGAACTCTCAGAGGAGTTTATAGTAGAACTCCTTGGAAAACATGGCACTGAAATATACTATAGAATAAGGGGACACGACAATAGAAAACTGGAAACTGAAAGAGAAAGAAAGTCGCTAGGAACCGAGACCACATTTGAAACAGCTACAAGAGCTAAAGAAGAGTTAAAAAAGTACATATATGAATTTTCACTAGAAATAGAAAGTGACTTAAAACTTAAAAACTTGCAAGGAAAAACCATAACTTTAAAACTTAAAGATGATAAGTTCATCTCTAAAACTAGAAGTAAAACCTTAGACTATGAAATAAGTGCTTCTAAAGAGATCTATGACCTGGCAACTATGCTGCTTGATGAGGTAGATATAGAAAACAAGATTAGGTTAATTGGAGTTACTATATCAAATCTTTCAAATCGAGATAAAATTCAGCTTACCTTCTTTAACTATTAATACTTCTATTGTATGTTGTATTAAAGTATTTAAAATAGAATACATCCTATATATGCCTAAAGAAGAATTCTTATCAGAAGTAAAAATATATAACCCTCTAATGCATTTTTTTGTTTAGAGGGTTTTCTTTAATCTATTATTGTTTTTTTAATCAAATTTTACAAATATGTTCCTCCTAAAATCTTATCATTATAAGTTTAAATCAGCTTTAGTTTACCAAGTCACTATGAGAAAGTATATAATGATTATTAAAAATTAGTCCATCTTGTTGACTTTAAAAATGAGATATGATATAAATTAGTTATTAGCAATCTCTATCGTTGACTGCTAAAAAAAGAATAAAGGGAGATTATTAATAATGGAAAAAAGAGAATTTAAAGCAGAATCTAAAAGATTATTAGATCTTATGATCAACTCAATTTATACGAATAAAGAAATATTTTTAAGAGAGCTAGTTTCTAACGCATCTGATGCAATAGATAAGTACTACTATAGGGCTCTTACTGACAGTGATATAAATTTTAACAAGGATGACTTTTATATCGATATTTCTGTTGATAAAGAAAAAAGAGAGCTAAGAGTAAGGGATACTGGTATTGGTATGACCAGAGAAGAGTTAGAAGATAATCTTGGAACAATAGCTAAGAGTGGTTCTTTTAATTTTAAAAATGATAATGAGAAAAAAGAAGATATAGATATTATAGGACAGTTTGGGGTAGGATTTTATTCTGCATTTATGGTTTCTGACTCTGTTAAGGTTAAAACTAGAGCCTTGGGAGATGAGAAAGGTTTTGTATGGGAGTCCACTGGAGCTGAAGGATATACTATAGAAGAGATATCCAAAGAAAAAGTTGGAACAGAGATAATTCTTAAGATAAAAGAAAACACTGAAGATGAAGACTATGATGAGTTCCTAGATGAGTATACTATTAGAAGCTTGGTAAAAAAATACTCTGACTTTATAAGGTACCCTATAAAGATGATCGTAACGGAATCAAGACAAAAGGAAGACTCACAAGAGTATGAAGAATATAAAGAGCAGCAAACAATAAATAGCATGGTACCTATTTGGAGAAAAAATAAAAATGAACTGACAGAAGAAGACTATGAAAACTTCTATAAGGAAAAACATTTTGGAATGGATAAGCCTCTTAAAACTATTCACTTTAATGTAGACGGTATGGTAAGTTATAGATCAATTCTTTATATACCAGAAAGCATGCCTTATGATTTTTATACTAAGGAGTATGAGAAGGGACTTGAGCTGTATTCAAGCGGAGTTTTAATAATGGAGAAATGTTCAGAGCTGCTTCCTGACTATTTTAGCTTTGTTAAAGGAGTGGTAGATTCAGAAGACCTTTCACTTAATATTTCAAGAGAGATGCTGCAAAATGATAGACAGCTCAAGCTTATAGCTAAAAAAATAGAAGAGAAAATAAATGATGAACTAAAGGCGTTACTTGAAAATGACAGAGAAAAATATAAGGAATTTTTTAAAAACTTTGGCAAGGGAATAAAGTTTGGAGTTTATAATGACTTTGGTATGCATAAGGAAAAACTACAGGATCTTATCATGTTTTATTCTTCAAAGGAAAAAGAACTTGTTACTCTTAATGACTATGTAAAAAATATGAAAGAAGATCAAAAATATATCTACTACGCAAGTGGAGAGTCGATAGAGAGACTAGACAAGCTTCCTCAAACTGAAATGCTCAAAGATAAAGACTTTGAAATACTTTATTTGACTGAAGATGTAGATGAGTTTGCAGTTAAAATTCTTATGACCTATAATGAAAAAGAGTTTAGATCTGTTTCAAGTGAAGATCTGGGAATAGAAGAAGATGAAGATAAAAAAGAAGAAGAAAAAAAGACAAACGAAGACAACAAAGATCTCTTCTCGGCTATGAAGGAAATATTAGGAGAAAAGATAAATGAAGTCAAATCTTCAAAGCGTCTTAAAACCTATCCAGTATGTCTTTCAAGTGAAGGAGAAATTTCCATTGAAATGGAAAAAATCCTCAGCAGTATGGGAGAAGAAAATGGAGTTAAAGCAAATAAATCACTAGAGATCAATGTTAGTCATGACATATTTAATCGTCTACAAAAAGTTTATCAAGAAGATAAGGATAAATTTAGTCTCTATACAAAACTTCTTTATGACCAAGCTCTATTGATAGAAGGACTTCCAATAGAAGATCCTATAGAGTTTAGTAAAAACATTTCTAAGCTTATGTAAGATTAAAATAATATCCTTGTATAAAGGGTATAAAGATAATATAATAGAGATAGATTAAATACTTTCTATATGGAGGAGAATAAGATGAAAGCTATGGTAGATAGAGAAGCTTGTATTGGATGCGATCTTTGTGCAACAATTTGTCCTGAAGTTTTTGAGATGGATGATGAAGAGATTGCAATAGTAATAGCAAATCCAGTTCCAGAAAGTGTAGAAGATGAAGCAAGAGAAGCTGAGGATTCTTGCCCAACGGATGCAATAAGTATAGAATAATAATATATGAATATAGGCAGCTCATTTAGAGATGAGTTGTCTATATTTATATATAATAAAATAAGGGGGTAGACCTTGGAGACGTTAAATAATGTTATCGCTTACTTTTTAAGTTTTGAACCATTTGTACTTCTTCCAATTATAATTTTCATCCTAGCCATAATATTTAGGATAAAACTTCAAACTGCAATAAAATCATCCCTGCAGCTTGGTATAGGATTTGTTGGAATATTTATTACTTTTGATTATTTTGTAGGGGTTATAAAACCAGTAGTAAGTTCAATTATAGATAAGATAGGACTTGACATGGCAGTGCTGGATGTAGGGTGGCCGCCTCTTGCAGCTATCACATGGTCTTTTAATCTAGCACCCATGCTTCTTATGACACTTATAGTTGTAAACACTTTGATGCTTATATTTAAGTTGACTAAGACTATTAATATAGATATATGGAATTATTGGCATATGATATTTCTTGGAGCCATGGTTTATTTTGAAACTAAGAGTGTTCTTTTAACTTTTATATTTACTATAATAAGTTTTGTACTTGCTTTGAAACTAGCTGAATGGACAGCTCCAAAGATAAATAAGGCTATGGGCATGGAAGGAATATGTGTCCCTCACCTAGCCGGCACAGTTCACTATCCGGTAGCTCTCCTTGGAAACAAATTACTAGATAAGATTCCAGGACTAAATAAGATTGATGCAGATCCAGAGTCTATGCAGGAGAAACTTGGACTCGCTGGAGAGCCTATGATAATAGGCTTGACACTGGGAATTCTGCTTGGAGTATTTGCAGGATATGATATAAAAAGTATACTAGAAGTTGGAGTAAAGTTTTCAGCTGTAATATATATTCTTCCAAAAATGAGCTCTATACTTGGAGGAGCTTTGATACCTATATCAGAAGGAATGAAAGCTTTTATAGGAGCGAAACTTCCCAATATGGGAGAAACCTATATTGGACTTGATGTTGCTATACTCTTTAGTCTTCCGGAGAATATGGTTACCGCTCTTTTATTAATCCCTACATCCATCATACTAGCTATAATTCTTCCGGGAGTAAATTTTATTCCTCTTGGAGATTTAACAAATCTGTTAGTGCCAGCAGCTTTTATTACAGTAGCAACCGGAGGAAACGTTATAAGAGCATATTTGATTGGAGTACCTATAGTCATAGGTACGCTGTATACAGCCAGCTATATAGCTCCTATGCTTACGGACATGGCTTTAGCTATAAACTATCCAGTAGTAGAGTCAGGGATGTTTACAAGTTTCTTAGACGGAGGAAATCCCTTTAGAGTATGGATTATAATGATACTGCGAGGAAATTTAATAGCTATAGGTGTTATACCAGTAGTTCTTCTACTTTTATATTATACATATAGAGAGGTAAGGGGAAAAAACAAAAAAACAACTGTTTATTAAACGGTTGTTTTTTTCTAAATTAATTTATTATATTATATTAAAAAAACCTAAAATATTAGGAGAAAAAATAAGAAGAGTAGAGGCTATAAACATAAGCCAAAAAAATACTTTAGTTTTCTTTCCTGAATTTTTCTTTTCTATAATACTGTATGACCAATATATAAGAACTCCTGTTAAAATTACAAACAGAGGCTTGTATTTAGTCATGCCTGCAAAATATGAAGTGCCCAGTGCCCCTAAACCTAGGGGAGCAAGTAATATGCCACCAGTTCAACAAAGTGCTGCAAAGAGCGATGTAAATACTGATAAACCACTTAAAATTTTTTCCTTCATAAGAAAACCTCCTATAGCTTTCTATTATACTATAGATATTTTATTTTACAAAAGTAATTATTTAAGCTGTTGACAAAAAGCTAGCTTATAATATAATAGAGAGATGACCGACTGGTCGGTCGGAAAATATCTATAGTATGGAGGACGAGTATGTTATCAAAATTTAGTGTAAAAAAACCATATACAATAGTTGTAGCAGTAATCATAGTGTTAATACTTGGAAGTATTTCATTTGTAAATCTTAAAACAGATCTTTTGCCAGACTTAGATTTACCATTTTTAGTAATAAATACAAGCTATCCTGGTGCAAGTCCAGAAGAAGTAGAGATGGTGGTTACAAGACCTATTGAACAGATAGTTGCAAGAACTAGTAATATAGAAAATATAAATTCTATAAGTAGTGAAAATTCATCCACCGTTATAATGGAGTTTGGAAACGATGTGAATATGGATTCAGCTATAATAGAAATAAATGGTAATCTAGATCTTATAAAAGGTTCCTGGGATGATAGTATAGGTTCTCCTATGATTATAAGATTAAACCCAGATATGCTACCTATTATGATTAGTTCAGTTGATATAGAGGATATGGAAATATCTGAGATATCGACATTGGTTAAGGATGATATAATTCCAGAACTGGAAAGTATAACAGGAGTTGCTGCAGTAGATGCAACTGGTTTATTGGAAGAGAGAATTGAAGTCTCATTAAATCAAGAGAAAATAGATGCTTTAAACAAAAGGATGTTAAATAAAGTAGATAAAGAATTATCTAGCTCAGAAGCTAGTTTAAATAATGCTAAGGCAGAAATTATAAATGGAAAGAGTAAGCTTGACTCAGAAGAAAGTTCACAACTACTTAAACTAAAATCTGCAGAGACTGAACTTAACAATGCCAAGGATGAATTAAAAGAAGGACAATCTCAAATAAAGAATACTTTAAGAGAGTTAAAGAATAAAAAGAATGAATTAATTAATTCAAAAAAAGACTTGGATAATAAAGAAAAAGAATTATTAGATTTAAAGAGTTCTATCGTCAATATAGGTGGTGAATTAAGCCCCGAGCAAAGTATGATATTAGAAAATACAATTAAAGGTTTAGATAGCATTGAAAAAGGGAAACAAGAGATAGACAATGGTATTATTGTTATAGAAGTAAATCTAGATGATTTAGAAGTTCAAAAATCTGAGATCAAGGATGCTCTAGTAGAATTAGGATTTAAGGAGCAAGAATTAGCCAGAGGCGAGATAGTACTATCTAATGAAATATCTAAAGCTAGAAGTGAACTCAAAAACGGAGAAAGTGTATTAGATCAAAATATAGAAGAATTTGAAAAAAAAAGAGATGAAGCTTTAAAGAATGCAAGTTTAGAAGGTATATTAGATAAAAAGATGATTTCAGGAATACTTTTGGCTCAAAACTTTTCTATGCCGGCAGGCTACTTAAATGATTCGGAGTATTTGGTTAAAGTTGGAGATAAGCTGGAGAGTTTAGAAGAGATGGAAGAGTTACTTATTTTTGATCTGGGAGAAGATTCTATAGGTAAAATTTATCTAAGTGATGTTTCTGATTTATCATATAAAGATAACTCAAGTGAAATATATGCTAAGGTAAATGGTAATAATGCAGTGATATTAAATTTCCAGAAACAAAGTAATTATTCTACTTCAGAAGTTTCTAAAAATATTAAAGAAAAGATGGAAATTATAAAAGAAAAAAACGATAATCTATCATTTGAAAATTTACTTGATCAAGGAATTTATATTGATATAGTAGTTAAATCGGTATTAATGAGTATTTTATTTGGAGGAATCCTAGCAATTCTTATCTTAATTATATTTTTGCGAGACATAAAACCAACGCTTATAATTGCAATATCTATTCCTATAAGTGTTGTATTTGCAATAGCCATGATGTACTTTACAGGTGTTACAATTAATATAATTTCCCTGGCCGGCCTTGCTCTTGGTGTAGGGATGTTGGTGGATAACTCCATAGTGGTAATTGAAAATATATATAGACTTAGAAGTGAAGGAGTATCTAGTTGGGATGCAGCTATAGAAGGAGCTAGAGAAGTTTCAGGTGCTATTGTAGCTTCTACATTTACAACAGCTTGTGTGTTTTTACCTATAGTATTTACAAAAGGAATTTCTAGGCAACTATTTAGTGATATGGGCCTTACTATTGCTTATTCCTTATTTGCAAGTCTTATAGTGGCTCTTACTCTAGTTCCAACTATGTCAGCTTCCATGCTAAAAGAAACTAAAGAGCAAAAGAAAAATACATTTGATAAATTATCAATTGCTTATGAGAAAATCCTAAAAGGTGCATTAGATCACAGGTTTTTGGTTATGCTCGCTGTCACTTTACTTTTAGGGTTAAGTGCATATTTAGGATATAATATGGGAACTTCTTTTATACCAGAGATGGAATCTCCTCAAATGGATATAAGCTTAACCATGCCTGAAGAGAGTAGCTTAGAGGATACTATTGATCAAAGTGATAAGTTTATAGAGAGAATAGTTTCTATAGAAGGAATAAAAACTATAGGAGCTTTTCAAAATGGGGCAATAGGCGGTGGATTTGGGCCTAGCAGAGTAGATAATTTAAATATGAATTTTTATTTATTGCTAGATGAAGATAAAAAAATTGACAATAATGAGATAGTAAAAGAAATAGAAAAAAGGACTAAAGATCTTGATGCTGTAATTACTATAAATACAAGCAATATGGATATGACAGCACTTGGAGGTTCAGGTGTGGAAATAGTAATAAAAGGAAGAGAAATAGATAGTTTGAAAAAGATTTCATTAGACATAGAAGAAATTTTAAAACAAACTAAAGGAATAGAGACTATAAATTCAGCAGTTAGAGAAGGAGCAGATGAGCTAAGATTTAAAGTGGATAAAGAAAAAGCTATGGAAAATGGTTTTACAACTGCAGAAATTTTTTCTGAAATAAGTAGCCTTTTAGAGGACGGCAATAAAGCAACTGAGATTAGTGTAAAAGATAAAGACTATCCTGTAATAATTCAAGATAGTAATTTATCCTTAAATAAAGATTCTCTTATAGAATATGAATTAGAAAACAAAAGTGGAGAAAAGTTTAAAATAAAAGATATAGTAGAAGTAAAAGAAGAAGTAGGACTTGTTTCTATAAGCAGAGAACTTCAACAAAGATTTATATCAGTAAAGGCAGATTTAAAAGAAGGATATAATATAGGACTTGTAAGCCGTGAGTTAGAAAAAAGTCTAGGCAGCTACAATACACCGGAAGGTTATAGTGTTAAGATAACTGGCGAGAACGAAACTATAAATGATTCTCTTAGAGACCTAAGTCTGATGCTAGCTCTTAGTGTTGTATTTATATATCTCATAATGGTAGCACAGTTTCAATCACTCCTCTCTCCATTTATAGTTATGTTTACTATACCACTTGCTTTTACCGGTGGACTAATGGCTCTGTGGATGACTGGAAAAAATATAAGTCTTATAGCTATGTTGGGATTTCTAGTTCTATCAGGCGTTGTGGTAAATAATGGTATTGTATTTGTTGATTATACCAACCAGCTCCGTCAAAGAAGAGTTGAAAAGAGACAAGCATTAGTTATAACTGGAAAAACTAGACTTAGACCAATTCTAATGACAGCTATTACAACTATAATAGGATTAATGCCTTTGGCACTAGGAATTGGATCAGGTTCGGAGATGTTGCAACCATTAGCTATAGTAGCGGTAGGTGGCCTTGTATATGCAACTATACTAACACTTATAGTTGTACCGGTAATGTATGATTTATTAAACAAAAAAGAGCTTGTTATAAGAGGTGAAAATAATGAAGAGTAAGATTAAGCCTGAAGAAATATATTCAGATAAGCAAATTGTTGTTTTTAAGGGAGTTATAAATTTAATAAAAAATGGAAGCAGTTTATATCAAATTAAAGTTTCAGATATAGCAAAAGCTGCAGATATAGGCAAGGGAACTATATATGACTATTTTGGATCTAAAGAAGAAGCTATAGCCAAAGCATTAATGTACTATATGGATATAGAAATGACATCTTCCTATGCTAGATTGTTAGAAAAAGAGAGTTTTGAAGATAAATATTATGAGATACTTTTTATAATAAAAGATAGTTATAAAGGTAATATGTTTTTAATAAATAATGTTCTAACATCGGCTGGATTTAAAGAAATCTACAAGCATCTAGCAGATGAAGGATGCAATACAAATTATTTTTTTGAATCTATAAATGAAGCTATAATTCATCTATTGGAAACAGGTAAAAAAGATGGTATAGTAACTTTAGAAGAAGAAGAATTTTATTTTATAATGGCAATAAGAGCTTCACTTTCTACCTTTTCTCACTATATAGGTAAAAAAGAATCCTACCCTGATATTAGTGTTGAAAAGGCTATGGATATAGCTTACAAAATATTATTAAAATCACTTAAATAAAGAGGAGATAAAATATGAAAGAAAAAAAAGATCCAAAGAAGAATATCAATAAAAATCCTAATAAGGGACCAAAGAAAAAAATAATTTATTACTATGTAATAGTAACTTTAATTGTAATAGTTTTAAATACTCTTGTAATGCCAAATATAACAAAATCTAAGATAAAAGAAATAAATTATGGAACTTTTATAAACATGGTAGAAAATGGAGAAGTTAAAACTGTCAAAATAGGTGATAGAGAAATAACTATAGAGCCTAAAGATGAAAAAGATGAAAGTATCTATACAACCGTCAGGGTAGCGGATTTAGATTTAATAAAGAGATTGGAAGATGCAAATATAGAAGACTATAAAGGAGAGCTTCCAAAAGAACTTTCTCCATTTTTAGGATTTATACTATCTTATGTATTTCCTATATTAATATTCTTTGCCCTTGGACAACTTCTTTTTAGAAATATGCAAAAGAAAATGGGCGGCGGAAATGCTATGAGCTTTGGAAAGAGTAATGCTAAAGTTTACGTATCTGCTGAAGGTGGAAAAACCTTTAAGGATGTAGCAGGTCAAGATGAAGCTAAAGAAGCTCTAATGGAAATCGTAGACTTTCTTCACAACCCTGGTAAATATAAAGAAATAGGAGCCCAGCTTCCTAAAGGAGCTCTTCTTGTAGGACCTCCTGGAACAGGTAAAACACTTCTTGCAAGAGCTGTAGCTGGTGAAGCGGATGTACCATTTTTCTCTATATCAGGTTCGGAGTTTGTAGAGATGTTTGTAGGTATGGGGGCTGCTAAAATAAGAGATCTATTCAAGCAAGCGCAAGAAAAAGCCCCATGCATTGTCTTTATTGACGAGATAGATACTATCGGTAAGAAAAGAGATTCAGGTGGATTCTCTGGTAATGATGAAAGAGAACAAACTCTAAATCAACTTCTTAGTGAAATGGATGGATTTGATGGAAATGAGGGAGTAGTTCTTCTTGCAGCTACAAATAGGCCAGATTCTCTTGATAATGCTCTTCTTAGACCAGGTAGATTTGATAGAAGAATACCAGTAGAACTTCCTGATATCGGTGGAAGAGAAGCTGTTTTGCAGGTTCATTCTAAGGATGTAAAAATGGTTGAAGATATTGACTTCAATGCAATAGCTAGAGCTACAGCTGGAGCTTCGGGAGCAGATCTTGCAAATATAATAAATGAAGCTGCTCTTAGGGCTGTAAAATTCAAACGAGAAAAAATTATACAAGAAGACTTAGAAGAATCAGTAGAAGTAATCCTAGCAGGATATCAAAGAAAAACAGCTGTTATTTCACCAAAAGAAAAGCGAATAATAGCCTATCATGAAGTGGGTCATGCACTTGTTGCAGCCAATCAAACTGATTCAGATCCAGTTCATAAAATTACTATAATACCGAGAACATCAGGTGCGCTGGGATATACTATGCAGATAGCAGAAGATGAAAGTGTTTTGATGAGCAAAGAAGAACTATTTAATAAGATAGTAACTCTTACTGGAGGACGAGCTGCTGAAAAAATAGTATTTGGTAGCATAACCTCAGGAGCTTCTAATGATATAGAACAAGCAACAAAAATTGCCAGAATGATGGTAACCAGATTTGGTATGAGTGATACTTTTGGAATGATGGCTCTTGAAACTGTAACTAATAAATATCTTGGAGGAGACTCCTCTTTGACATGTTCAGAGGAAACTTCTTTTAAAGTAGATAAGGAAGTTCAGAATATAATAGAAAGAGCATATGAGAAAGCAGAAGATATACTAAGTCAAAACAGAGAAAAATTAACAGAAATCTCAAACTATCTTCTTGAAATGGAAACTATAACAGGTGAGAAATTTATGGAGATATTTAGAAATTAAATAAAAAACTACTCTCAAGATTAAAAATATAAATTGAGAGTAGTTTTTTTGTTATATATAATATCAAATGGGTAAAAATAAACATGATAAAGATATTTAGGAGGAGAAATTATGTTTAAAAATTTATTTAAAAAAGATAATAAAGAGGCTAAAGAAGATGGAATAACTATTTTTAATCCAATAGATGGTGAGATAGTTTCTTTGGAAGAGGTTCCAGATGAAGTATTTTCTCAGAAAATGCTGGGTGATGGATTTGCAATTAAACCAACGGGTGAAAAGGTTTATGCTCCTATAGCTGGAGAGATAAAAGTATTATTTCCTACATTACATGCTATTGCAATAGAAACTAAAGATGGCCTAGAGCTTCTTGTTCATATAGGTATTGATACTGTAGAGCTAAAAGGAGAAGGTTTTGAAGCTCATGTAAAGCTTGGAGACAAGGTAAAGGCGGGAGACTTACTAGTTAGTTTCAATAAAAAAATTATAGAAGACAATGGTAAAGCTACTATAACTCCGGTTATAATAACAAATATGGATCTAGTAAAAGACTTGAGCATGGACTATGGAGTTAAAAATGCAAATGATAAAGTAGCTGTAGCAAAGATAAGTTAATCAGAGACAAATTAATCAGAGACACAAAATACTAGGCGGTGTAAAATGGAGCATATTGGTATAAATATATTGGAAAAAAAGAATATAGCTTTAGTAGCACACGACAATATGAAGAAAGAATTAATGGAGTGGATAGATAGAAATAAAGATATTTTAAAAGAACATAATCTTTGTGGTACCGGAACTACAGCAGGACTTATAGAAGAAAATGTAGGTTTAGAAGTTGAGGCTTTTAAATCAGGCCCTATGGGTGGAGATCAACAGCTAGGCGCCAAGATAAGCGAAGGTATGATAGATCTTATGATTTTCTTTTGGGACCCCTTAGAAGCTCAGCCCCATGATCCAGATGTAAAAGCACTATTAAGAATAGCGGTTCTTTATGATATACCTGTAGCAAACAATAGAGCAACAGCTGATTTTATACTAACTTCTCCTTTGATGAAAGAAGAGTATGAAAGACATGTCATAGACTATACTGCTCTTATGATTGAGAGAAGGAAACATTTCTTAGACATATAATATGAATTGAGCATATATTCAATTAAGTCGGGATAACTTTAAAAAAACGCTTGCATTAATGCAGAATGGATGTTAATATGATAATAGAACTTTAATTCAAGAGTAAAATAACGTAACACAAGAATTTCTGTAGTATCTTGTCATAAAGTATAGCGAGGAAATTGTTCTATGTGGAGTTTTTACAATGAATTAAAGAAATAAAATTTCGGGGGTTATATGAATGAAAGGTACAGTAAAATGGTTTAATGCAGAAAAAGGTTACGGATTTATTACAACAGAAGAGGGAAATGACGTATTTGCTCACTTCTCACAAATCAACAAAGAAGGATTCAAAACTTTAGAAGAAGGCCAAGAAGTTACATTTGACGTAGTTCAAGGACAAAAAGGTCTTCAAGCTGAAAATATCGAAACTATGTAATTAAAAAATAACCTCTTATAGATTTCATCTTTAAGAGGTTTTTTATTATGTTTTTTTAAAAAAAAGGAGAATAGTTTAAATGGAAAATAATATAGAAAATAAGATTGTAGCCAAAGTAAATGGTAAAGAAATCAGCCAGAGAGATGTATTTAAATTTTTAAATGAAATAGATCCTCAAATAGCACAGCAGTTTAATACACCTGAGGGAGTTCAAAAAGTTATAGAGGAATTAATAAATCAAGAATTAATATATTTAGATGCAAAAGAAAATAATCTAGATGAAGAAGAAAGATTTAAAAAACTTTTAGAAGATAGTAGAGTTGCTCTGTTAAAGAGTTATGCTTTAAATAGACTTATTGCGGATGTAAATCCGGAAGAAGAAGAATTAAAACAATACTATGAAGAACATAAGGATCATTTTAAAAAGCCAGAGTCTAGAGTGGGCAGCCATATTCTAATTGAAACAGAAGAAGAGGCAGATAAAATATATAAAGAAATAGAAGATGGGCTTAGTTTTGAAGAAGCTGCTAGAAAATATTCTACTTGTCCTTCAAAAGATAAAGACGGAAGTTTGGGAGAATTTAGCAGAGGACAATTAGTTCCTGAATTTGAAAACAAGGCTTTTGAAATGGAAAAAGGTGAAATTTCAAAACCAGTTAAAAGTCAATTTGGCTTTCATATAATAAGAATTGAAGATAAAAAAGATCAAGTAGAGAAATCTTTCGATGAAGTAAAAGAAGAAATTAAAATGCAATTTACAAGACTTAAGCAACAAGATTTGTATTTAGATAAAATAAAAGAACTCGAAAATAAATATGAAGTTGAAAAACTAGCTTAATTTTAAGGATTTAAAAACTGTGATATGGTATATATCACAGTTTTTGTTTTTTTTATAAAAAATTATAAACTAAAATCGACTTTAATATTAAAAGATAAAAAATATTTAAATAAAAAAATATATCTTTGTTGAACTTTTTCAAGATACCCGTTATAATAGATACATTAGATAACCAACTATTATATAAAATATATCACCTTATGTGAATAATTTTACAATTAAATGGTATCTATAAAATAATTAATTTTATTATATTATGGAGGTGGTTTTTTGTTAAAGGAATTTTATTCTAAATATTTTATGAATCAAAAGATGATGAGAACAGTCATACTCTCTCTTATCCCTCTTATGATTGCATCAGTTTACTTTTTTGGATGGAGAACATTCTTGCTTCTTGCAGTTGTAACTATATTTGGTGTAATAACTGAATACATATTTGAAAAGAAGAACAAGAAAAAAATATCTGAAGCAGTATTCGTTACATGTATTCTTTACACAATGACCTTGCCACCATCTACTCCTTACTGGATAGCTGTTGTAGGGATTATATTTGGGGTAATGTTTGGTAAAGAAGTATTTGGTGGTTTTGGAAGAAATGTTTTCAATCCGGCATTAGTTGCCAGAGCATTTGTATATGTAAGTTTCCCAGCACCGCTTACTATTCAATGGTCAAAAACTTCTATGGGTGCGTTAGGAGGATTTACTACATATCTAACAGAAAGCGTAGAAGCTATAACTAAAGCGACTCCTATGCTTATATTCAGAGAGACAGGAACTATGGTAGATTTTAAAAACCTTTTAATAGGTAATATATCTGGTTCAATAGGGGAAACAAGCGCTATACTTATTATTTTAGCAGGAATATACTTAGTTTATAAAAAAGTGGCTTCATGGGAAATCATGGTTAGTACTTTAGTAGGATTTGTAGGACTTAACAGTATTCTTTACTTTACAGGAAATCCTCAAATACCTAATCCTTTATTTGGTGTTTTTTCAGGAGGACTTTTATTTGGAGCTGTATTTATGGCAACTGACCCTATTTCATCTGCTAAGACAAAAGAGGGAAAGTGGATTTATGGTATTTTAATAGGAGCTATCACAGTTATAATACGTGGATATGCTTTATTTGCTGGTGGAATGATGTTTGCCGTATTAATTGCAAATACATTTGTACCTATAATAGATGAAGCTGTAAAAGGAATAAAAAAACGTAAAAAAGCTAAAAAAGAGGGGGTAACAGCATGAAAAAGAAAAAATCTTTTCTTTACCCTATAATTTTCATGTCTGTAATAACAGCAGTATATGTATCTCTATTAGCGTTTTTACAGTATAGTACAGCTGAACAAGTTGAATTTTTAGCAAATACAGACCTTCAAAAAAAGATTCTATATGTTTTTGATATTCCCGTTGAATCTGAAGATCCAGAAGAAATAGATAGGCAGTTTGAAGAACACATCACTTCTGAAAAATTAGATAATGGGGAACTCTTATACACTTTAGAAGAAAATGGAGAAGTAAAAGCTTATGCCTTCCCAGTTGGGGGAGCAGGACTGTGGGGAAGCATAGAAGCTTATGCAGGTGTTTCAGGTGATTATTCTGAGCTTATAGGTATTGAATTTATATCTCATGAAGAAACACCAGGTCTAGGTGGAAGAATTTCTGAAAATTGGTTTAAAGAACAGTTTAGAGGAATAGATTTAACTGAAGATAAAGAAGAATATATAATATACACTCCTGCAGCCGGAAGCAATATAGATGCAATTACGGGAGCTACTTTAACGTCTCAATCAGTGAGAAATTTCTTAAATGAAGATATCAAAAAATTCATCGAAGAAGGAAAGGTGGATTAAGCTATGAAAAAAATAAAACAAATATTTAAGATGGGACTATGGGAAGATAACCCAGTTTTTGGACAAATATTAGGTATCTGTTCAGCGCTTGCTGTAACTAACCTGATGCTAAACTCTCTTATAATGGGTATTGCACTTATGTTCGTAACTGGACTTTCATCATTTACAATTTCAGCTATAAGATCCTTTACTCCAAAGCATATAAGAATGATGATACAGGTACTTATAATATCTGCATATGTTATTATAGTAGATATTTTCTTAAAGGCTTATTATCCAGAAATGAGTAAAGCACTTGGACCATATGTAGGACTTATAATAACAAACTGTATAATAATGGGTAGAGCGGAAGCTTTTGCTCAGAAGAATAAACCGTTTATTTCTTTGATAGATGGTATAGCGTCAGGTCTTGGTTACACGGTAGTACTTCTTATGATATCTTTTGTAAGAGAGCTACTAGGATTTGGTACTTTATTTGGATTACAAATATTGCCAGAGGGTTTTACTCCTTGGACAATTATGGTTATGCCTCCAGCAGCCTTTTTCTTACTGGCTATGATAATATGGGGAGCAAATTCAATGCAAAGTAAAAAAGAAAAAGGAAAAGAGGTGGCTAAAGCATGATAGAATTAAACCCTTTTGTAATATTTTTAGCTGCTATATTTACTAATAACATGATACTTTCAAACTTTCTTGGAATGTGTTCATTTATAGCAGTTTCAAAAGAAATACCTACAGCTCTAGGACTTGGTCAAGCTGTAACAGTAGTTCTTGGATTTACATCAATTATAAATTATTTTATCTATGAATTAATATTAGAGCCTCTAGGACTTGAATACTTAAGATTTATAGTATTTATTGTTAGTATAGCAGCTTTTGTACAGTTGCTTGAGATGGTACTTGAAAAATACTTACCTAATCTTTACTATGCACTTGGAATCTTTTTACCCCTTATAACTGTAAACTGTGCAATACTGGGTGTATCATTATTTATGATTATCAGAGATTACACTTTTATGCAGACAGTAGGGTTTAGTATTGGCTCGGGTCTTGGATGGACACTAGCTATAGTGGCACTTGCAGGTATACGTCAAAGAATCAAAACTGCTCCTATTCCTGAAGGGTTAAAAGGACCCGGCATTACTCTTATAATTACGGGTATTATGGCGCTTGCATTTGTAGGTTTTTCAGGAATCGTTCAAATCCAGTAGTAAAAAATCAGTAAAAAAAACGACATAGTTAGGAGGAGTGCTTGTGGATACAATTATTATGACTACTCTATCGCTTACAGCTATATCTGCTGTATTTGCGCTATTACTTACAATAGCAGATAGAACGGTAGGAAATTATGGAGAAGTTAGTTTAACAATAAATGATGATAAACAATTTACTATTGAAGGTGGAAACAGTCTTCTATCATCTCTGATGGACGAGAAGATATTTATACCATCAGCGTGCGGTGGAAAGGGTACTTGTGGATATTGTACTGTTCAGATTGATGAAGGTGGAGGACCGGTTTTGCAAACCGAGCGTACTTTTTTAGACGATGAAGATATAGCAAACAACATAAGACTTTCATGTCAATGTAAAGTTAAAGAAGATATGAAAATTCAAATACCAGAAGAACTATTCAATGTAAAACAATTTGAAGCCAATCTGGAATCAATCACTGATCTTACAAAAATTATAAAGCAGGTAAGAATTAAAATTCCTGAAGGGGAAGAAGTAAACTTTAAGGCAGGTCAATATATGCAACTTAAGGCTCCGCTTTATGATGGAAATGATGAGGAAGTATATAGAGCATACTCTATTTCATCTTCACCTACTGAAAAAGATCACTTGGAGTTTATAATAGGATATGTTCCTGAAGGGGTAGCAACAACTTATGTGCATCAGCACCTTAAAGAGGGTGATGAGGTTACTGTAAACGGACCTTATGGAGATTTCTATTATCAAGATAATGATAGAGAAATGATAATGGTAGCAGCAGGAACAGGAGTTGCACCTATACTTTCCCTATTAAAATATATGCGGGAAAATGATATTAAAAGAAAAGCTACCTTTTACTTTGGAGCAAAAACTCAGGACGATCTTTTCTTCCTAGATTACTTTAAAGAACTTGAAGAAACTCTTCATGACTTTAAATTTATACCATGTCTTTCAAGAGTTTCAGAAGGAGATGGATGGACTGGATTTATAGGTAGAGTAAATAATGCTATAGATGATATGATGGAAGATGGAGAAAACAAAGAAGCTTATTTATGCGGTAACGAACCTATGATAAACTCAGTTACAGCTGCTCTTACTAAAAAGGGCATGCCGGAAGAGTTAATTTATTTTGATAAATTTAGCTAGAAAATTGAATCTATTGTAAATAAAGTACACTCAAATCTAATTTTAATATTAGATTTGAGTGTTTTTTTATCCTATTAAATATCTTAGAATCAACATATTTAGATTTAATTATGATATAATTAAATCAGAACAAGTTTAGGAGGAAATTATGAAATTAGAATTATTTGACTTTATTGATGAGACCTTAGTTCTTATTGAAGAAAGCTCGGACATACTTGATAGGGTGTCAAAAGAGTTGGAAAAATTTTTTACAGACAGCTTTTTTATAAAAGATCACTTTTTAAATGTAAGTTACAGGATCAAGTCAGCAGATAGCCTTAAAGAAAAGATACTTAGAGATAATTTTTACTTGAAATATAAAACTCCTGAAAATCTGTTACATAATTTATCTGATTTAATAGGTATAAGGATAGAGTGTAGATTTATTGAAGATGAGAGGAAGATCTATAGGGATATTATTGATATATTTAAAACCAAGGAAGAAGACGGCTATTACTCTAATCCTTTAAATTCAAGTATCAGACTAAAACTTTCAGATCATCAGCCGCAAATTCAGAAAAATGGATTTGAAATATATAAAATTGATGGTAAATATAAAAAAGAAGATATAGAAGTTAACTTTGAACTTCAGGTAAAATGTTTAGTAAATGTTTTCTGGGGAGAGATAGACCATAGAGTACTCTACAAGAATTTTAACTATATGCTTACAGAAGACTTTTTCAGGGATATAATGAGTTCCATAAAAGATAGTTTAGCCATGATAGATAGGCAACTTATGGTTGTTTTTAACCATTTAAACGGTATGGACGCAAGTGATGCAACAAATAAAAAGGTCCAGATAAAATCTCTTCTTTCTAAAATAATTCATGATATATATGTTATAAAAGTAAGGCAAGAAATCGGATTTATAGTTGACTTTAAAAAGTCGACAGATGTAATAGTAAACTATATATTTATGAAGGGCGGGGCAGAAGAGTCTGCAAACTATAGTGAGAATTTCTTGAGAATTTTAAACAGGCTAAATGAGATTGGCAATAAAGAAATGACTTTTAATAAATATATTGATTTTGAGAGAGAAATATTTTATAATGATAGATTTACTAGGAAAATGGGATCAACTATACTAGAAATTATAAATAAAGATTTTAGATGGAATCTATTCTTTAAAATAATATTTGAAATAGAAAATGGTATGCAAGCAGAAGACTTTGAAGGTTTTTTAATCTATATAAGATATGTTTTTTATCAGGGCATTATGAAAGGTCTTGATGGTAAAACTATAGAGAAAGAACAAAAGGAAGAAATTGTACATTCTACATTAGACAGTATTGCAAATAATTTCTCCAAGGAAATATCGGTAGACTTTATAAATGAGTCTAGTATAAATAAAATTATTGAGAAAGTGATATCATTATTTATAGATATAGAAAGCTATGAAGATTTCCTAGATCATAAAATAGATATCAAAAACAAAATATCTGAATATAAATTTTAGTACCTAGCAAAAGCTAGGTGCTTTTTTTTATTAATAAAACTGTGACCCACATCACTGCAGCAAGATACTTTCTTATATATAATTGAATTATGATAAGAGATTAAGTTAAACATACATATAGCTAAGGAGATGGTATCATGAGTTATTGGGATAGTTTTAAAAAAGGAAAATGGAACGAAGAGGTTAATGTCAGGGATTTTATTCAATTAAATTATAAGCCCTTTGAAGGAGATGAAAGTTTTCTAGCTGAAGCATCACAAAGAACCAAGTCTTTATGGCAAAAAGCGGAAAAAATGATAAATGATGAAATATTAACCGGAAAAATAGAAATAGATATGGATACATTTTCAGGTATAGATAAATATCAAGCAGGATACTTAGACAAAGAAGAAGAACTAATAGTAGGTTTTCAATCAAATGAGCCTTTGAAAAGAATAATAAATCCTTACGGCGGATATAGAATGGTCCAAAATTCTTTGAAGTCTTATGGTAAAACAATGGATGAGGTTAAAGAACGGGATTTCAATGATTTTAGAAAAACACATAATCAAGGAGTTTTTGATGCCTATACAAAAGAAATGAGGCTGGCAAGGACAGCAGGTCTGCTTACTGGACTTCCGGATGCTTATGGAAGAGGAAGAATAATAGGAGACTATAGAAGAATTGCACTTTATGGATTAGATTTTCTAAAAAATGAGAAAATTAAAGATTATGAAAATATATCAGGTAATGCATGTGAAGATACTATAAGACTTAGGGAAGAAGTTTCCGAACAAATTAGAGCGTTTGATCTAATGGATAGTATGGCCAATAGTTATAGCATAGATATTAGTAAACCGGCAAAAAATGCTCAAGAAGCAGTTCAATACTTATATTTTGGTTACTTGGCAGCGATAAAAGAAAACAATGGAGCGGCTATGAGTCTTGGAAGAAATACTTCCTTTTTAGATATATATATAGAAAGAGATCTGGAAAATGGAACTATAGATGAAATCTTTGCCCAAGAGATTATAGACCAGTTTGTAATAAAGCTTAGAATGGCAAGACATTTAAGAACTCCTGACTATAACGAACTTTTTGCAGGAGACCCTAATTGGATTACAGAGTCAATCGGAGGAATGGGTGAAGATGGGAGAACACTGGTTACAAAAACATCTTATAGATTTCTTCATACTCTAAAAACACTCTCTCCTGCACCTGAACCAAACATGACTGTACTTTGGTCGGGAGATCTTCCCATTAGATTTAAAAACTATTGCTCTAAGATGTCCATTGACACAGGATCAATTCAATATGAAAATGATGATTTAATGAGAGATATATATGGAGATGACTATGCGATAGCTTGCTGTGTTTCAGCTATGAAGGTAGGAAAAGAAATGCAGTTCTTTGGAGCTCGTACCAATCTGTCAAAGGCTTTATTATACGCTATAAACGGAGGAGTAGATGAACTTAAAAAAGCTAAAGATGGAAGCCTTTTAAAAGTAATAGATGGGATAGAATCTATAGATGATGAAGTTTTAGATTATGATAAGGTAGTAGAAAATTACGACAAGGTAGTAGCTAAAATAGCAAATATATATGTAAATACTATGAATACTATACACTATATGCATGATAAATATGCATATGAAAGAGGCCAGATGGCGCTTCATGATACTGATCTTCACAGGTATATGGCTTTTGGAATAGCAGGACTTTCAATAGTTGCAGATTCCTTAAGTGCCATAAAATATGCCAAGGTTAAACCTATAAGAGATGAAAATGGCATAGCTATAGATTTTGAAATAGAAGGGGATTTTCCAAAATTTGGAAACGATGATGATAAAGTAGATAATATAGCTGTTGAAATTGTAGAGAAATTTACTCGAGAACTTAAAAAAACTCCGACTTATAGAGACTCAGAACATACCCTTTCAGTTCTTACAATAACATCAAATGTTGTATATTGTAAAAAGACGGGATCTACACCAGACGGAAGAAAAAAAGGAGAACCATTTGCGCCTGGAGCAAACCCTATGCATGGAAGAGATGAAAATGGAGCTCTAGCTTCACTAAATTCAGTTGCTAAAATACCTTATAAAGATTGCTGCCAAGATGGTATTTCAAACACTTTTTCAATAACACCAGGAACTCTTGGAAATAATGAAATTGATAAGATAAATAATTTAACCGGTATAATGGACGGATACTTTGATCAAGGAGCTTTTCATCTAAATGTAAACGTCTTTAATAGAGAACTTTTAGTAGATGCTATGAATCATCCAGAGATGTATCCAACGCTTACTATAAGAGTTTCAGGATACGCAGTACACTTTAATAGACTTACTAAAGAACAAAAGTTAGAAGTAATAAATAGAACATTCCACGAAAGAATTTAAGAAAAATTAAAGTTGAGAGAGGAGAATTGATTATGGTAGAAGGTAAACTTCATTCAATTGAGACAATGGGGCTAGTAGATGGTCCTGGAATAAGAACAGTATTTTTTCTTCAGGGATGTCCCTTGAGATGCAGTTATTGTCATAATCCTGATAGCCAATCAATGTTTTCTAAAAGCAGAATAACACCCAGCGAAGTTGTAAAAATAGCTAAGAGATACAAATCCTATTACAATAGAACTGGAGGGGGAGTTACTTTTTCTGGTGGAGAGCCTCTCCTTCAAGGTGAATTCTTAATTGAGACTTTAAAACTTTTAAAAGAAGAAGGAATAAATACTGCAATAGATACCAGTGGCTACGGGGATGAAAGATATTACAAAGAGATATTAAAATATGTTGATGTAGTGCTGCTAGATATAAAACATTTTGATAATACTGGATATAAAAAAGTTACTGGAAAAAGTATGGGAGGATTTTATAAATTTCTTTCATATTTAGAAGACTTTAATGGTATACTATGGTTAAGACATGTGATGGTACCAGGGATTACTGATAATAATCAAAGTATAAAAAGTTTATTTAACAATGTGAGTCACTTAGCGGGGAATATAGATAGATTTGAAATACTTCCCTATCATAAGATGGGGCTTGAAAAGTACAAAAATCTTAATATGGAATATAGTCTAAAAAATGTTCCTGAAATGAATAAAGAAAAAGCTGGAAAGTTTCAGGATGTTTTAGAGACGATGTTGAAAAAAGAGAAAAATAAAATTTACCAAGCAAAAAAGATAATATAATATAAATCATCTGTGTCTAATATATTTAGTAGGTGAGAAATATAAAAAAATGTGATATATGCAATAGGGCTTGTAAGGTTTGCGATGGTACATCTTGTATTCATAATATACCTTTACTATCAAGCCTAGATGAATATGAGTTAAAAGATATATCCCAAGGAATAGTAACGCGTGAATTCAAAAAAGGTGAATATATTTTTAGAACAGGCGATAAAGCCGACAGATTATATATTGTATGCTCTGGAAAAATGAAAATATATAATGGGTTTGCTGACGGGAGAGAACAGATTCTTTATATATATGGTGCGGGAGACTTTGTTGGAGCTTTTAATCTTTTAAAAGAAGATGAGTATAAATACAATGCTGAAGCTTTAGAAAATACAGTTGTAAGTACTCTTACAAAAGCTAAATTTGATGAAATAGCTATTAAAAGTCCTACTATTACTTTAAAGATTTTAGAAAAGGCATACGAAAGAATCAGACAAGCTGAAATGCTTGTGGATAGACTGTCCTCTAACAATGCAGATTCTAAAGTGGCGGGTCTTCTATTGAGCTTAGTACAAAACTTTGGTACTAAAGAGGATAATAGTATAGTTCTTAATCTTTCAATCAATAGAGAGGAAATGGGGAGCTATGCAGGTATAACCAGAGAGACTATGACTAGGAAGTTAATAAGTTTTAGTGATATGGGATTTATTAGCTTAGAAGGAAATAAGAAAATAATAATAACTGATGAAGATAAATTAAAGGAGCTCTTATAATCATAAAGATTATGGGGCTCTTTTTATAGTTTTATAAGGATTTATCTAATCTTTTATGATAAAATAAAAATATAGAATAAAAACTCAATTAAATTATGAGAAATATAAAAAGTTTTAAAAGAATAATTTCAGAGAGGAAGTTGTCATTGAATAAATTAGGACAATTTGGATTAATATTAGGTATATTGTTCCTGGGAGAGTTTCTATCAAAGTGGTTTAGTCTGCCTATTCCACCTAGTATACTCGGAATGATTATCCTATTTGCGCTCTTAGCTTTAAAGATTGTAAAATTAAAATGGGTAGAAAGTGTAGGCAACAGTTTGTTAGATAATCTATCAGTGATGTTTATTCCAGCGGGGGTTGCTATAGTAAGAGAACTAGAATTATTTAGGGGAGTTATTATCCCTCTTGCCATAATTATATTTGTAAGCACTACTATAGTTATAGTAGTAACTGGATATACAGTACAAGCACTCGAAGACAAGAAGAGGGTGAAGTCATATGATTGAATATGTAAATACACCTCTTTTTGGAATCTCACTTACTATAATAGTTTTCAGCATATCTAATTTAATTTATAAGAAAATAAAAAACCCCCTATTAAATCCTATAGCTATAAGTATGATTTTTATTATTTGGTTTTTAAAATATTTCAATATAAGTATTGAAAGCTATGAAACGGGAGGAAGTTTTGTAAGCTTTTTCCTAGGCCCTGCAACTATAGCCTTGGCTATACCTATATATAACAAGTTAGACCTATTAAAGAAGAATCTTCTAACTACATTAATTGGTATAACAGCTGGTTCACTTGCCGGTATATTATCTATAACTATAATGAGCAAATTATTTGGTATAAATGACCTTATGATGTTATCTTTAATTCCCAAATCCACAACATCAGCCATAGCTATGGATCTATCTCAGCAGATAAAAGGAAATCCATCTATAACTATAGCTTTTGTGATAGCAACAGGCATAATGGGTAATATATTAGGACCAAGCATACTAAAAATATTTAATATAAAAAACAAGAGAGCTAAAGGTATAGCCCTTGGAACTGCTTCTCATGTTGTAGGGACGGCTAAAGCTATGGAACTCGGACAAGTTGAAGGAGCTATGAGCTCGCTTGCTATTGGTATAGCTGGTATAATTACAGTTTTTTTAGCACCTTTAATTGTAAATCTTATAATGTGAGTTTAAAAGAAAGGATGAAAATAATGAAAGAAATTTATTTAGCTGGAGGATGTTTCTGGGGTGTGGCAGAATATTTCTCCAGAATAAAAGGAGTAATAGAAACAGAAGTTGGATATGCAAATGGAAGAAGAGAAAATCCAAGCTATGAGCAAGTTTGTACAGGTACGACTGGGCACACTGAAACAACATATGTAAAATTTGATGAAGATATTGTAACTCTAGAGAAAATACTGAATAATTTCTGGCATATAATAGACCCTACACAATTAAATAGACAGGGACCAGATCGTGGAACTCAGTATAGAACAGGAATTTATTATAAAGATGAATCTGATAAAGACGTAATTTTAAAAACTCTGGAGAAAGTAAAGAAGAGATATGATGAACCTATAGTTACAGAAGTAGAAACTTTAAAATCATATTTTAAAGCTGAAGAATATCATCAGGATTATTTAAAGAAAAATCCCAATGGCTACTGCCATATAGATTTAGATAGTTAAAGCACAGAAAGTTAAAATGGGGTTTTAATATTCCCCAATAAGGGGTATAATTGATTATATAGTAACAATATTTATTAAATACTTAAATTATAAGGAGGAATATATTATGAACAAAGAAATGGATAAACATGAACATGATGAAAACTGCAATCACGACCATGAAGGTGATATAGATGTAATTTATCTAACTTTTGAAGATGATGAAGAAGTTGAGTGTCAGGTATTGGGAGTTTTTGAAGTAGAGAATAAAGAGTACATCGCTCTTCATCCAGCAGATGAAGATGAGATATTGCTTTATGAATACAAAGATAACGAAGAAGAGTTTGATCTTATTCCAATAGAAGATGAAGAAGAATTGGAATTAGTTTCCGCTGCATATTTTGAATTGTTTGATGATGAAGACGATGATATGGAATATGGAGAGTATGACGAAGAAGAATAGTCAAAAATATCAAATAAAGTACTTTACTCATTGTAGAGTACTTTATTTAAATATATCAATATAAACTGAAAATTCTTAATCTATATAACTATTTTAAAGAAGTTATGATATAATAGCATTTAGGATAAGAGTTTATATTTAAATATTAGAGGTGGAGCTTTGAACAAAATAGATAGATACAGGAGTTATTCCGAGTTTTTAAAAGATGAATTTAATGAAAAGGTTTATAAGATTCCTATAAACCTGCCGCTTACTTGTCCAAACCGAGACGGTAATCTAAGCTCTGGAGGATGTACATTTTGCGGTGAAGAGGGAGGAAGTTTTGGAAATCTATGTAATGTTTTATCTGTAAAAGAACAGATGGATACTAATATAGAATATATAGGCAAGAGATATAAGGCTGAGAAATTTATAGCATATTTTCAAAACTTTACAAACACCTACTTGGAATTAGATCAATTTAAAGAATATATTAAAGCAAGTATAAGAGAAAATGTAGTTGGCATATCTATATCTACAAGGCCTGATTGTATCAATGATGATTATTTAAAATTTTTAAAAGAAATCAAAGAAAAATATAATCTCTTGATTACTATAGAACTGGGCCTTCAAACTGTAAATTATCACAGTCTTATAAAGATAAACCGAGGACACGGATTAAGTGAATTTATAGATGCAGTTCTGAGAATAAAAAGGTACAATTTAAGAATATGTACTCACTTAATACTTAACCTTCCTTGGGATGATATGGTAGATACCATAGAAAATGCTAAAATTATATCAGCACTGGGTATTGAAGAAGTAAAACTCCATGCTCTATACATTGTAAAAGGAACAAAGATAGGGGAACAATATCAAAGAGAAGAGTTTACAATGATCTCTAGAGAAGATTATCAAAAGAGAGTTATAAAATTTTTAGAATACCTGGATCCAAATATAGTAGTTCAAAGGTTAATAGGAAGAGCTCCTAGAGAAAATGCATTATTTGTAAATTGGGACACCTCTTGGTGGAAAATAAGAGATGACATAGTAAATGCTATGATTGAATCAAATTCTTATCAAGGTAGAAAATTTGATTATCTAAATGGCAAGGCTCTAAAAAAATTCAAGAACAGTTAAATTAAAGACTCATTTTATGTCAATTATTCAATTAATATAAAAGAAAGGCTAGGTGTTTAACATGGTTAAGTTTATTTTAGGTGCAAAGGGAACAGGTAAGACTAGATGGTTAATAGATAATGCAAATAAGGACAAAAAAGAAGGTAATGGTAATATTGCTTTTGTAGATGTGGATGACAATCATATATTTACTTTAAATTCTGCAGTAAGATTAATTAATGCCATGGAGTTCAATATCCTAAATATTGAATCATTCTATGGCTTTTTATGTGGAATAATCAGTAGGGATTACGATATAGAGAAAATATATGTAGATGGTATCTATAAAGTTATGAAGATAGAAGTAAGTGATTTAAACTTTTTATTAGAAAAACTCACTATTATAGGCGAAAAATTTAATACAGATTTTTTTATAAATGTAGATTATGTATTAGAAGATATACCAGAGAATCTCAAAAAGTATTGTACAGAATTAGAAGTAATGGCTTTTGATGAAGAGTTAAGAGTTAACCCATAAATATTGAAAGGCGGCTGAATCCGCCTTTAAGAACCACTTATATATTTGGAATTTTAAAAGGAAAGTGTTAAGGTGAGAGAATGGCAAAAAAAGAGAGATTAGACAAGGTGCTGTCAAATATGGGTTATGGCAGTAGAAAAGAAGTTAAAAAAATTATTAAAGACGGAGCTATAAAAGTAAATAATACGATTGTTTTAAAAAATGATATAAAAGTTTATCCCTATGAAGATGTTATATGCTTTAACGATGAGAGAGTATTATATAGGGAATATGTCTATATAATGATGAATAAACCTCAGGGACTTGTATCATCTACTGAAGATCCGCTTACTGAAACTGTTTTAAGCTTGCTTTCGGATGAGTATTTAATATACAATCCATTTCCGGCGGGCAGACTTGATAAAGATACAGAAGGATTAATGTTTATAACAAATGATGGGAAATTATCCCATGAATTATTATCTCCAAAAAGAGGAGTTGAAAAAACATATTACGTAGAAGTTGATGGAATAGTGGAAGAAAAACATAAAGAAGAGTTTGAATCAGGTGTAATTTTAGAAGACGGATACGAAACTCTTCCGTCAAAACTTGAAATAGTAAAGTCTGATGTAATTTCTAAAGTATATTTGACTATTAAAGAAGGCAAATATCATCAGGTAAAAAGAATGTTTGAAGCTTTATCTATGAAAGTTTTATATTTAAAGAGGATTTCTATGGGAACATTAGTATTAGATGATAGTTTAAATTTAGGCGAATATAGAGAATTAACAGATGAAGAAGTTTTTTTACTAAAGAATATTTAATATTTATGATATACTATACTTAAAAGAATTAGAATGGGTGTATAATTTGACAATTTATAGAAAAAAGGGAGTCTTTGATAAATTTTTTGATCAGAGATCATCACTTATCATGCAGTTTACAAATGGAGATATAAGTAAAAAACAATTTTTAGAGTATAATTTTGATTTGGTAAGAAAAACTAACTTAAAACCATTTCTAAGAGTTGATAGCTATGAAAAAGGAATGTTTAATTATCAGTATTATAACGTTCTTGCTAAATATTATAATATGTTGGCAAAAGAAATAAAAAATACAAAGAGGCAACAGAAGTATTATAGTTATTATTATAATAAGGGAAATAACTACTATCACGAAAAAGATAGATCGGCTCTGAGTCTATTAAAGTTTTTAGAATTTGAAGGTGTGGAGGCATATTATATAGAGGTGGAGTCTAAATTCTTAAACGATAAGCTCTATGAAATAGTTTTGGTGGATTATAAAGAAGCTATATTTCACTCTAAATCTAAATGGCTTTTAGATGAATTAAAAGAAGCTGGTGTATTTATGGAAGATAAAAAAGAATCACTTATAGATAATTATATAAATGAAAAGTATTAAATAAAGCATACTCGCTTAAAAAACGAGTATGCTTTATTTTTGATGGGCTATTATTTTCACTATAGATTCTAGTGAAGAATCTTTGGATATATCAAATTCACCAAATCTTAACTTGGTCTCTAAGTTTAACTCATTTACCTTAGCTTCAAAATCCTTAATAGAAGTTATAAGACCCAGATCTAGCAATATAGCACCTATATTGCTAGAAGGTGTTCCACTAGGGATAGAAACTTTTACAATACTAGATTGATCTATTTTATTATTGGTTTCTTCTTTAGCATCTGCAGAGACTGAGTCGATTTTCTCTACTAATTTGGATCCTGAATTTTGAGATTGAAGAACGGTATTAGGTTCAACTAGAGCTGTAGTCTGAGGAAATAATATGTCAAGTCTCCAACCGATTATAAAAGCTATACCAATTATTATGCTGAAAATTATTATATAATCGGACAAATTATATAATATATCTTTTGCTTTTTCCAGATTTTTATTCACTAATTCACCTTCTTTTATTTTATGTATAAAATAAAGATTTTACTTTATCCTAATATATAATATAATTATAACATAAAGGAAAGAAAAGGTGAAATAAATTGAGAGAAATAATAATTAATGTAAATGAAAGTGATCAAAGATTAGATAGGTTTTTAAAGAAGTACCTAGCTAATGCAACTACGGGATTTATATATAAAATGATCCGAAAGAAAAATATTAAGTTAAATGAAGAAAGGGCAAAACCTGAATCTATGATATTTGAAGGAGATAAGGTGCAACTCTATTTAGCAGAAGAAACTATAATTAAGTTTGAAGCTGCACAAGAAGAAGTAAAGACAGATTTAAAGTTAGATATTATTTATGAAGATGATAATATAGTTCTTATAAATAAAGAACTTGGAATGTTATCTCACGGTAGGGGCGGAGAGTTTGAAGAAAATGTTGTAGATAGTTTGATTTCCTATCTTATAAGGAAAGGTGACTATGTTCCTAGAATAGAGAAAACTTTTACTCCATCGATATGCAATAGATTGGACAGAAATACATCTGGCCTTATAATAGGTGCTAAAAACTATCAAAGTCTTAAGCTTATAAATGAAGCTTTGAAAGCTTTAGAGATAAGAAGGTTTTATAAAACTATTGTTAAGGGTGAAATGAAGCATGCTAGTAAAGAAAAAGCCTATCTATTAAAAAATGAAGAGAAGAACAGGGTCGAAATATCATCCCAGGATTTTGAGGGCTCTAAAGAAATTATAACAAGAGTCGTGCCAATAGACTCTAGGGGAGGATATTCTCTTTTAGAAGTGGAACTTGTAACAGGTAGAACCCATCAGATAAGAGGCCACCTGTCGTCTCTTGGATATCCATTAATAGGAGATAGAAAATATGGAAATTCAGTTGCTAATAAAGAATTCAAGGAAAGCTATGGTATAGAAAATCAGATACTTCATTCTTATAAGGTGGAATTCAATGGTCTTAAGGATAGTATGGAATATTTAAATGGAAAAACTTTTCAAGCACCAACTTCTTCTATATTCAAGAAACTTGAAGAAGATCTTTTTTAATAGGAGGACAATATGCAGAATCTTTTACAAGAAATAATAGATACAAATAAAGAGTTTTATAAAGATGGATCAATAGCCGACTATATACCTGCTTTAAAGAATGCTGATATAAAAAACTGTGGTATAAGCGTAATAGATAAAGATAAAACTATCTATAGCGCTGGAGACTTCGATAAGAAGTTTACAATTCAAAGTATTTCTAAAGTTATAGCCCTTATGCAAGCTATTATAGACAAGGGGGAAGAAGAAGTATTTAAAATAGTTGGCTATGAAGGAAGTGAGAAGTCTTTTAATGCTATAAGCTATCTTGGAGAAGAAAGTACAAATCAAGCTATAAATCCTATGATGAACTCTGGAGCTATAGCAGTTACTTCCTTAGTCAAAGGTCAAGGAGAAGAGAAGTTTGATAGAATACTTAATCTAGTCAGGTCTCTAGCTGGAAATCCAGAAATTGATTTCAATACAGAAGTGTACCTTTCTGAAAAAGCTACGGGAGATAGAAATAGGGCAATTTGCTATCTTATGAAATCTAAAGAAATCTTAAAAGGAGATCCAGAAGATATATTAGACAACTATTTCAAGCAGTGTTCTATAGAAGTTGATACTAGAGACCTTGCAAACATAGCTTTTTCAATAGGAAATAGATTTAAGGATATAGAACTTCCAAAGGATGTAGATAAGAAGCTCCTAAGTAGACTTTTAATAGCTATAATGACACATTCTGGAATGTATAATTTTAGTGGCCAATGGTCAGTAAAAGTTGGTATAGCTTCAAAGTCCGGAGTAGCAGGTGGAATTTTAAGTGTGGTACCAGATGAATATGGGATAGGATTTTTCGGTCCATCTTTAGATAAGCACGGCAATCCTTTAGTAGGATACAAGGTTCTTAAAGAACTATCAAAAAGGTTGGATTTAAATAGATATTAAATAAAATAAGGAATAAAACCTGTCAATAGGTTTTATTCCTTATTCACTTGTAAAGCTTATATTTATAAGTTAAAATAATCTTATAAGGCAATAGCTAATGATATAAATTTAATTTATAAAACTAATAAACTATATTTAAAAATCAAGCAAATAAAAGTATATAAAATAAATTAGTTTGAAGGAGAGATAAGCTTTGAAAAAAGTAATAGGTATAGATCTAGGAGGTACTAGCATGTATGGGGGTGTGATAGATGAAAAGGGAGCAATCTTGA
Source organism: Tissierella sp. (assembly GCF_029266915.1). GTDB lineage: Bacteria > Bacillota > Clostridia > Tissierellales > Tissierellaceae > Tissierella_A. The sequence goes on from NZ_JARIEF010000035.1 coordinate 88,299, forward strand.
AAACATCCCAAAGGGATACTTTTTCAGCAAAAGGCAGAGATGATGTTTTAAAGCGAATAAATGAAGTAATAGAAGATCTTTTAGATGAAGACATACTAGGTATAGGAATCGGAACGCCAGGCTTTATAGATTCGAAGGAAGGCAAAGTTTTGCAAGTGGGCGGCAATATAGAGGGATGGGCAAATACAAATATAAAAGAATCTATAAACAAGAAATTTGCAAATATTCCAGTATTTGTAGAAAACGATGCAAATGCAGCAGCCTTATGTGAGCATTGGATAGGTGGAGCAAAGGATATAGAAAACTTCATAATGATAACTTTAGGTACTGGAGTTGGAGGAGCTATACACTTAGAGCGTCATGGGATCTTAAAGGGAGTAAACTATCAAGGTGGAGAGCTAGGCCATGCAATACTATACCCAATGGGAGATAAGTGCAACTGTGGTCAATATGGTTGTGTAGAGAGATATATATCAGGCAGTGCTATAGAGAGAATATATAAAAGAAAGACAGGTCTGGATAAAAAAGGTATAGATATATTTAGAGATCCAGATGATAAGATAGGCATTGAAGTAGTCGATGAATTTACAAGAGACCTAGCAATATATTTAGTAAGTTTAAAAAATATATTTGATCCAGAAGGCGTAATAATAGGTGGAGGGGTAATAAATTCAAGACAGTACTGGTGGGATGGAATGATTGATGGATATAAGAAGTTTTCTAATGATCCAGAATCTATGAAAATTTTGCCGGCTATGTATTTAAATAATGCAGGTATGATAGGTGCTGCTAAAAGTGTTTTCGATAATATTTAATAGAAAGGTTGGTATAACCGTATTAGATTAGGTATACTTAAAAGGTTTTTAGTATTGACTAGGGTATATTTCTATAAACTCAGGATAGTTCATAATTACCTAATAAAGACATTTAAATGTCTTTTTTTAGCTTAGTGATTGAAAAAATATGAAATAAGAGATATAATGTTCGGTAACCGAAATAATTTTAAGAAGGAGTAAAATAATGTTAAAAAAATTTATAGAGTATTACAAACCACATAAAAAACTATTTTTTATAGATATGTTTTTTGCATTTTTGATATCTATATTCGATCTTGTGTTTCCTATATTTACAAGGAACATGATAAATGTAATTATTCCAGAGGGGAGAATGGATCTACTTATAAGATGGTCAATTATAATGCTATTCTTATTTGTACTAAGGTATATAAGCAACTACATAGTAGCATACTGGGGACATTTATTAGGTGTTAGAATAGAACATGATATGAGACGAGATGTGTTTACCCATTTGCAGTCCTTATCTTTTAATTACTATGATAATACTAAAACAGGGCATATTATGTCTAGAATCATAAATGACTTAAGAGATATAACTGAACTAGCCCATCATGGACCTGAAGATCTTTTTATATCACTTGTAATGTTAATTGGTTCATTTTTAATTTTGCTTAGCATTGAATGGAGGCTTACGCTGATAATATTCTCATTTATACCTATTATGCTTCTCTTTGCTATATCAAAGAGAAAAAAGATGGAAGATTCTTTTAGAAATGTAAGGGTAGAAATAGCAGATGTAAACTCCCAACTTGAAAATAGTATTTCAGGCGCCAGAGTAGCAAAGTCTTTTACAAATGAAGATTATGAAATAGAAAAATTTAATGAAGGAAATTATAAATTTGCAAATGCAAGGAGAAAGTCCTACAAGGTTATGGCAGAGTTTATAACTGGAATTGGAGTCTTGTCTAATCTCTTAAATTTAATAGTAATTACTGTCGGGGGCTACTTTACTTATAAAAATATAATAAACTTTGGTGACTTATTTGCCTATACTCTATATGTAAACTTTTTCATGCAGCCAATTAGAAGACTTACAGAATTCACACAGCAATATCAAGATGGTATGACTGGATTTGAAAGATTTATAGAAATCATGGAAATAGAGCCTGAAATATTAGACCGTGAGGATGCCATAGAAATTAAAGATGTAAAAGGAGATATTATTTTTGATAAAGTTAGTTTTAGTTACAACAATGGAAAAGAAAACGTCTTATCCAATATAAATATCAATATACCAAAAGGAAAAACAGTTGCATTAGTTGGACCATCAGGAGCAGGTAAGACTACGCTTTGTCATCTTATACCTAGATTTTATGAAATAAATGAAGGTGCTATAAAAGTTGATGACATAGATATAAGGGATATAAAACTGAAGTCATTGAGAAAATCTATTGGTATAGTTCAGCAAGATGTATTTTTATTTACAGGTACTATAAAAGAAAATATTCTATATGGTAATCCAAATGCTGATGATGAAGAGATAGTACAGGCAGCTAAAAATGCAAGTATAGATAGCTTTATTATGGGGCTTCCTAATGGCTATGAAACATATATAGGAGAAAAAGGAGTCATGCTTTCAGGGGGTCAAAAACAAAGAATTTCAATTGCGAGACTGTTTTTAAAAAATCCGCCTATATTAATACTTGATGAAGCTACATCGGCTCTTGACAATGAAACAGAAGTTATAATACAAAATTCATTGGAGGAACTTGCTAAGGGAAGGACTACCTTAATTATAGCTCATAGATTGTCTACCATTAAAAATGCAGATATAATATTAGTTCTTACAAAGGATGGCGTAGTTGAGAAAGGATCCCATAAAGATCTATTAAAAAAAGATGGATTATATACGAAACTTTATGATTCCCAATTTACCAATATGAATGAGTAAACTTAGATGAAAACAAAGTATTAAGTAAATGTAACCTATTATTAATAAAATTGTAAACTATTAGGATTAAATGTATAATATCATTAAGAGAAGAAGAAGAAGAAGAAGAAGAAGAAAAAGAGTGAGGTGTTGAAATTGAGAAGAAGACGTAAAAAAAATAATTTTACAGTTCTTTATCTTGTAGTATTTATTTTAGCAGTAGGTATATTTGGTAAAAGTTTTTCTAAATTAAACTTATTTAACAAGGATGCTTCATATGCTGTAACTATAGGAAGTGGGTTGAAAATGATAGGAGATAAAGACCCATTGAGAAAAGAAATAAATAAACTGATAAGAGAAGAAAAATTTAAAAAAGAAGAGATTGCAAGAAAGAAAAAAGAAGAAGAAGCAAAGAAAAAAGAAGAAGCAAAAGCAGCAAATGATAAAAAAAATGGAAAAAAAATAGCTTATTTGACATTTGATGACGGACCATCTGTAAAATCTACCCCTATGATATTGGATGTGCTTAAAAAGCATAATATCAAAGCTACATTCTTCGTAGTTGGAAATATGGTAGAGCAAAATCCCAAAATTTTAAAAAGAGTATATGATGAGGGACATCAAATTGGAAACCATAGCTATAGCCATAATTATGGTAACCTATATAAAAATTCTAAGAATTTTATGGATGAAATATATAAAACTGAAAAACTTATAAAAGCAGCTGTAGGCAATGACTTTGATTCAAAAGTTATAAGATTTCCTGGAGGATCTTTTGAAAAGAAAAAAGCTCCTATGAGACAAGCAGCAATAGATGCAGGATATAAATATATTGATTGGAATGCTCTAAATGGTGATGCAGAAGGTGGTACCTATGGTGAAGCCCACCTACTAAATGAATTAAAAGCAACTGTTAGAGGAAAGAGGAAGGCTGTTATACTAATGCATGATACCGATCAAAAGATTACAACAGCAAGGAGCTTAGATGCAAGTATTAAATTTTTATTAGATGAAGGATATGAATTCCGTATATTGGATAAAAATTTTAGTTGGGAGTAGTGATACTATGAAGAATAAAATATTGCTAATTGAAGATGAAGAATCAATAAGAAAGTTTGTAAAGATAAACCTTGAAAGATCAGAATTTGAAGTTCTAGAAGCAGAGACAGGAGAAATAGGAATAGAATTAACTAGAAAAGAAAAACCTGATATTTTGGTACTTGATATTATGCTTCCCGGTATGGATGGATTTGAAGTATGCCGTATTCTAAGAGAAGAATTTCCTACTATGGGGATTATAATGTTAACTGCGAAGAGTCAAGATATAGATAAAATAATGGGCTTAGAATATGGTACTGATGACTATATGACCAAGCCTTTTAATCCGATGGAACTAGTTCTTAGAGTAAAATCTTTAGTTAGAAGAATGGAGCAAAGGCAAAGCAAAGGAAACATACTTTTAAAGGTTGGTCCTTTTCAAATTGATAAGTATTCGAGAAAGTTTTTTAAAGAAGGAATAGAAATGGATCTAACTCCTACAGAATATGCTATAATAAAATTATTTTTAGAAAATCCAGGTAAGGCTTTTAAAAGAGATGAGATACTTAATATAATCTGGGGCGAAGATTTTGTGGGTGATTCAAAAATAGTAGATGTAAATATTAGAAGACTAAGGTCCAAAATAGAGACAGATGCTAGTAAACCTGAATTTATAGAGACAGTTTGGGGTCTGGGATATAGATGGAAAAATAAACAGTAGGAGAATACTATGAAAAAAAGTATCAGAAAAAGGCTTGTTAAAAACTTTATGCTTGTAATACTGATAACAGTAGTTATTATAGAAATAGTACTTAGTAATACTATACAAGAATATTATTATAAAAGTTTAGAAGATGTACTTACAAGTCAAATAGAATCGTCAACCTCATTTTATTCAAGATACTTTCCGTCTTTTAACTTAGAGGATATATTAATAGATGATATTGATATATTTTGGAGATATACAGATGTACAAGTACAAATACTCTCAGTAGAAGGAGATCTCATCCTAGATACTTTGGGAATAAGCTCATCTGAACCTATAAACACTTCAGACGTAATAAGAGCCCAAAACGGAGAAAAAGGAACTTGGGTAGGAACGGTTCCTTATTCTTCAGAGTCAGTTATGGCTATCTCAGTACCACTTGTGAAAAATGATGAATCAATTGCAATCATAAGATTTGTATCGTCATTAGCTGAAACCAATAGATTAGTTAAAAATATAAATATACTTCTAATATCAGTAGGCTTAATTGTTATAATTATTGGTGGTATAGTGGGGATAATACTGGCTAACTCGATAGTGGATCCCTTAGAGAGAGTATCTAAGGTTGCTGAAAAGATGGCTAATGGACAGTTAAAAATAAGAAATGATATAGAAAATGATGATGAGATAGGAAGGCTTGCAAGTACACTTAATCATATGGCAGATGAGATAATAAAAAGGGAACAGATAAAAATTGATTTTATATCATCTATTTCTCATGAACTTAGAACACCGCTCACTTCAATAAAAGGCTGGTCAATAACTTTGCAATCAGATGATATAGATAAGGAATTATTGCAAGATGGGCTTAAAATAATTGAGAAAGAAAGTGATAGACTATCATTTATGGTAGAAGAACTTTTAGATTTTTCTAAATTTATTTCTGGAAGAATAACGCTTGAAAAAGATGTATTTGATTTTAGTTCTACCTTAAATTTTATTGCCAAACAGTATATGCCTAAATCAAAAAATAGTAATATACACTTCTCAGTGGAAATACATGAAAATGTGAATATGATAACGGGCGATGAAAATAGGATAAAACAAGTTCTTATAAATCTATTGGACAATGCATTTAAGTTTACTGATGAAGGTGGTTACGTTAAATTAAAAGCATATATGTTAGAGAAAAGCCTTATATTAGAGGTAAAAGATACTGGAATAGGTATATCTATTGAGGACCTTCCGAATATAAAAGAGAAATTCTATAAAGGCAAGACAAATAGAGCTAATAGCGGTATAGGGCTAGCAATATGTGATGAAATTGTTAAGCTTCATGAAGGAGAACTGATTATAGAATCTCAACTAGGCAAGGGAACTGATATAAAAGTTATTTTGCCTTATGAGGAGGAAAATGTATGAAAAAAATCAAATTAATTGCTTTAATATTTATCACTCTTTTTATATTATCAGCTTGCAATATAAGTGAAACAAATATAAATGAAAGACTTAAAGCGCCAAAGACTAATATATCTCCTATAGAGGGAAAATGGAATGTTACAGATTATTTCCCTATTTCGGGAGAAGTATCTAAAGAAGAGAAAGAATATATGGGCCAGCCAGCTCTTTTTCATAAAGATGCTTTGATATTCATGAACTATTACACTTTAAAACCATCTTTTAAAATGAAAAAAGTAAATTCAGTAGATTATCTTCTCTATAAATACAAAACTAATTCAAATAATTTGAATATAGAGAGCGAAGAAATTGAAGTATTAAGTATTTATAATGATAACCAGTTTTTTATGGAAGCTATTAAAGATAGTAAAGGAAATTTATTATTATATGTAGAAGATGGATTTTATAAACTGGAAAAAACTGAGGATAAAGTAAGTAGAGATGAGATCTATAAATATATTGATATTGAAGAAAAAGTTAGTGAAGATTTAAAAGATAAAAATACTGAAAATCTTAACAGTGGTGTTTTAATAGGTATAAAATCTTCAAAATTTGATGAAAAGAATGATGTTCCGAATTGGGAGTATAGTACACTTTGGATAAATAGCGATGATAAAAAAGTTGAAGAAATATATAAAATAAATGAACTTATTTTACCTAGGAAGAATGGGTTTTGGGAGATTGATGTAAACAGAAATATAGAACAAGATTCTATATATGATTCTATAGAAGCTAGACTCCAATTAAATGCAAAAGATGATAAAAAAATAAGCAGTTCTTTTATTGAAAATGAGGTAAATAGAAGTAAAAATATGGATATTCTTAAAAAATCTCTTTTAAAAAATATATTATACATTGGCAACAATTATATTTCTACTGAAATAATTGATAATAATAAAAGCAAAAGAACTATGAAAATACAAACAATAGATAATTTAAAAAATGATAACTCTATTAATCTAGAAGATATTATAGATGGTGGGAAAGAAATATTTTTAGAAGGAGCTCAAAGTCTAATAAATATAGATAAAAATGTAAAATTAGATGAATCTAATATCGGTATTGTAAGGAAAAATGGATATTGGATGCTTAATGGAAGAGTTAACTATGAAAAAAACGAAGAAGAACTTTATAAAGATTTTATTATTAAGGCAGTTCCTCCAGAAGAGATGGTAGGATATGATAAACATTTTATATTGTGGGATGAGCTAAGGAGTAAATTTCCTAATATGATAGACATGTATTCTTCTCCAAATGAAGATATAATAATAGTAAGAAATCCATTTGAATTAGTAGTTTATGCTACTGATGGAGAGGGTAATATAGAATCACAAGCTCTTGCTACTATTGACCTTCCAGAAAGCGATACTATTATTATGGCCGAATGGGCGACACAAAAGTATACAGACATATGGAGAAATGAAATGTTAAAAAGAGATGTTGAAAATATAGACTATTAATAGATATATTGAAATGTTTATTCTAGGAGGAAAATTATGAAAGAACTATTAAATCATTTGGAATATTCAAAGCTATTTCTAATTATATCGACAGGTATGGCTGCTTTAACTTACTTGACTCACATGATATTTAGAGATCAAAGATTTGTAAAGTTTATGCCAGGACTCATATCTCTTGGGATAGGAGTTTATTCAATACTAACTATAAATGGTGAAGTTATATTTCTAGATGATACCAATAAATTTACTATGTTTGTAATTGCTACAGCAGTAGGATTTATAGGGATAGGAATAGCCCTTATACTAGGTATCTTTAATAAAGAAAAAGTTAAAAAAGTAAAAAGAGTTAAAAAAACAGAAGAAGCTTAGATAGCTTCTTCTGTTTTTATCATTTTAAGTTTATCTTTTCTAGATAATTTCTTTATGGCATATTCTCTTTTAAGAGCTTCACTTTTAGTAGAATACTCTTCATAATATACAAGTTTAACAGGTGTACGTCCCCGGGTATATTTAGCACCTAATCCTTTATTATGTGTTTGAATCCTGCTTTTTAAATCTACTGTAAATCCAGTATAAAGTGTATCGTCTCGGCATTTTAATATATATACATAAAACATATCAATTACCTAATATAACAATTCTTTTAATATCTTGCTTACTATTTGGAAAGAATAGCCTTTTCTTTGAAGAAATCCTGAAAGTTTTCTATAGATCTTATTTTTATCTTCGTCTCGGTAGGAAGAATATTTCTTCTCGGCTATTTTAAAGGCTCTTTCATATTCTTCATCCAAATCTTCAAACAAAACATTTTCTATAATCGCTTCATCAATTCCTTTTAACATAAGTTCTCTTTTGATTCTATACTGTCCTAGATTGTTTAAATTTTTCTTGTCCCTTATAAAGCTTATTGCGAAAGCTTCATCGTCTATATACCCTTGCTCCTTGCAGAAATCTATAGCTCTTTTAATATAATTTTCTTCATATTCTTTTTCTTTTAATTTATTCTTTATTTCTTGTTCAGATCGCTGCCTATAGGAAAGAAAGTTTAAAGCTGCATTTATTGCTTTTTTAGCCTCTTCTTCTTTTAAAACATCCTCTATAAATTGTTCATCTATTACTTGATCTATTTTAAGGCCATAGCTGTATTTAAGATCTAAACTTAAACCAAAAGCAAACTGGTTATCTATATATATATTTACTCTGTCTTTTCTTCTTTGTGGTTCAATATCAGTAATTTTCATTTTTAAGACCTCCTTTAGTAGAATCTTTTATAAATCTAATAGTTTTTTTAATAATATTGACAGTAGCATAATCTTTTAAAGAAGTATCAAAGGAATGAAGGCCTTTACTGTGTACTAAAAAAGAAGCGGGGACATTAAGAGCATTCAATCTCTTTATCAGTTTTACAGAAGACTCAAATGGTACAACTGTATCCAGTTTTCCGTGTACAATTAAAGTTGGTATCATCTTTTCACTTATCCAACTTATAGGAGAATAGTTTCTATATATTTCTTCTTTATTTGTTGGAGTACCCTTTAAAGTTCTACTCACTGCAAAGCGAGCAAAAAGAGACTTATTATCATCAGTAAACAAATCTTTTAAATCAGAAGGAGGGTAGTAAGCAACTACAGACTTTATACCTTCCATGCTAGTCTTATCTTCCATAAAAGAATTAAATGAAGAATAAAGAAGTGCTAGGTGGGCTCCTGCTGAAAGTCCCATCAAAACAATATTGCTCTTATCTATCCTAAGCTCATCAGATTTCGATTTTATAAATTTTAAACCATCACTATAGTCAGATAAGATATCTTTTATAGTGTTCTTATATCCATATCTATAATCTATACTAGAAGCTATAAAGCCTCTAGATGCTAAATACCTGCACCAAGAAATATTATTGGGCTGATTTCTAAATCCTGAGATCCATCCTCCGCCGTGACAAAAGTATACTAGGGGAGATTTCCCTATGGTATCAGTAAAAGGAAAATAAATATCTATCTTTAATTCCTTCTCATCAATAAGCTTATAAATAAAAGTCTCTACTTTGATATCTTTATCTACCTCCATAGGAACCTTAGACGTCATGGTCTTCCAAATAAATATGAAAAAACTGCCAAGGAAATACATAAAACCAAGCCCAATATCTTGAATAGATATAAATATCAAAGCTATGAACAAATATATCTTATTTACTATAAAGAAAGAATTTTTAAATTTTTCTTTAAATTTCTCCATAATCATACTCCTTATTTTTTCAAAGGATCTTGAAATTTTTCTTTTTTAAGTAATGCTTTTTTAGATTCTTTATCTGTTATATTAACCTTATGGAGAATATATTTACCTAATAGATAAGAAAAAGGCAGCCAAGTAACGTGAGAAATAGGAAGTATTCTTCTTTTAGCACCTTTCATCTGATCATAGAGTATTTTTCTAGACTCTAAGGGAAGTGTATTATCAAAGTAGGCATCTAAAAATGTTACTTTTTTCTTATCTAATAAGTGAGCATATGATATGGGATCTATTTTAAATAGAGGATGAATAGATTCACTTTTTAAAAGTTCTTCAAGACTCATCTCCTCTACACTGGGAAGCTGTTCATTATAAATATTGTATAACCTTTCCTTATCATCAAAATTTAAAATAGAAAATTCCCCAGTTGCAAAAAGTCTTCTTGCAAAAGAAGTTACTGGAGACTCGTGTAGGATCTTGGGAATATGACCTCCAGTTGCTATAAATAGAGTGTGAGCTATTCTATCATCAAGAGCTGAAACCATAGTACTTAACATTCCTCCCAAACAGTAACCTGTGAGTATAGAATTTTCCTTCCACAGATCTAAATGTTCCAATAGATCTATGGTAGATCTAATATCTACTACACCTTGTTCCCAAAATTGATACATTGTAGCAATGTTAGGATATAAAAAAGATTTGCCGCTTACTGATTTATCTTCCACTCTTGTATAGTTTCCTGGGAGTATTAAAATGCTGGTATTTACTCCTGCTGATGCTAAGTGAGGGCCTATCCACAATAAAAATTTTATATTTCTACTTCCTAGGCCATGAAGTATTAAGGAAGACGCCTTTACTTCAGATTTTGGCTGGAAGTTATAAAGTTCAACTTGTTCCGTACCTTTAGCAGGATTGTGATATAGACTCTTGTATCTTATATAAGAACATCTATAATTATTTCCTTTAAATATATAACCGGATACAAAATCAGGTATTTTTTTATTATAATTAAAATTTATATTCATATATATCCCTCTTTATTAAAAAAATTTCTCTTGCAATAATATAAAAAACCTTAAAACTAAGGTTTTTATATTATATATTATTATCTTTTTCTTACTTAATAGACATATACCCATTTCTAGTAAAAGGATAGGCTAAAAGTCTGGTATTTTGTTTAACTAATATCTCCAATTCAATAAAATAATAATTAAATGTTGAGCTACTTTTTAAAACTCTCTAACCATATAATATCAAATTACTAGTGTTATTGAAATACTTATATTAAACTTATTCACAAGTGAGGGTAATTATGATAATATCTATAGGTATAGAACTTTAGGAGGAAATGTTTATGTATAATATTTTATCAGTAATATTCAAATATATTTTTATTATAATTATTTATATGTTTATATTTAGTATAATAAGACTTATTTATTTAGATATCAAAGGAATAAGCAAGCTTAAATATGGTGATGGAGCATATTTAAAGTTAATTAATAAAAAAGAATCACTGCCATTTAAGATAGACGAAGACTATGTAATAGAAGAAAAACTATGTCTTGGTCGTAAGTCAGATAATGATATAGTTATAAAGGATCCTTATGTATCAAAAAATCATTTTAATATATTAAAAGATGAAGACTACTATTTTATTCAGGATCTTAAAAGTTCTAATGGAACTTTTTTAAATGGCGAAAAGATATTGGATGTTTCAAAGTTATCTAATGGAGATAGAATAAGAATTGGAAATATTGAGTTTTTATTTGTAAATAGAGAGCAGGTGTAATATGTTTTTAACAGGCAAAATAAAAAATAATACTCCACGGAAATTACTTTTTATATTCGAATTATTGGCAATTATTTTGATGTTGCTTTATAAGGGTGAAATACCAGATATGTATACAATATTTAATGCCTTAGGGCTACTTTTAATAGTATACCTTTCAAATTTAATTCTAATAAAAATATCTTCGGGAGATAATTATATTTTTCAAATAGCAACCATGTTAATGTCAATAGGAGCAATTATGATCTATAGAATAGATTCTTCTCTTGGTACTAAACAATTAGTGTGGATTACAGTTGGTATAATATGTTTTTATGCAACTTATTTTATATTAAAGCACATAAGAATATGGGACAAATTAACTTATCTTTATATAGGTGTATCATATGGTCTTTTTGCTATGACACTCTTACTTGGAGAGAGAACATTAGGGGCTATAAACTGGATTGAAATAAAGTCTCTAGGCATAAAACTTCAGCCGGGTGAATTTATAAAAATACTACTGATTTTTATTATTGCTGGATACTATTCTAACTATGAAAAGTTTAAAGAAAGAAAGTATTCATCTTATATCTTTTTAGGAATAATATATTCCTATATAGGTCTTTTATTTATACAAAGAGATCTTGGGATGGCCCTTATGTTTTACGCTATATTTGTATCATTGCAATATATATATGAAGAAGATAGAAAGATGATTTTTTATAATATAGGATTATTTATATTTGGCGGTATACTTGGATATTCATTATTCAGCCACGTAAGAATAAGATTTCAAACTTGGATTAATCCTTGGAAATTTATAAATGACAAAGGATATCAAATAACTCAATCACTTTTTGCAATAGCAGAAGGGGGATTCTTTGGAAAGGGGCTAGGACTAGGCTATCCTGATTTCATACCATTACCCTACAATGATTTTATATTTTCTGCAATAGTGGAAGAAATGGGAATATTTGCAGGAATTGGAATAATAATGCTCTTCTTAATCTTATTTTATCGTGGTTTTAAAATTGCTATGAGTCAAAGAGATAAGTTCTATAAAATTTTAGCACTTGGTATAAGCGTTTTATTTGCAGTCCAAACCTTTATCATAATTGGAGGAGTAATAAAACTGATTCCTCTTACAGGGCTTACACTTCCATTTGTATCGTATGGTGGAAGTTCACTTATAACTAGTTTTATTGCACTTGGAATTCTTCAAGTAGCTTCTGAAGATTTGGAAAGCAAGGTGAAAATAGATGCAGATTAGAGAACACAATCAAAAAGAAAGCAAACAAAAAGAAAATAAAAGAATAATAACTGTTATGGTAGCACTTTGTAGCCTTCTTATCTCACTAGTATTATATATTAGTTATTTTCAAGTGTTTAAGTCAGAAACTATTAAACAGAATTCACATAACAAAAGATTATGGATGAATGAAGAAAATGTACTGAGAGGATCTATTTTAGATCGTAATGGAGAAGTGTTGTCATATAGCAAAAAAGAAAACGATCAGAATATAAGATATTACCCATATGGAAGACTTTATAGTCATGTAATAGGTTATAGTTACAGACAATATGGAAAGGCAGGACTTGAAAAACAATACAATAACGAATTATTGGATATCAATGAAAATAATGCCATAGATGAGATAAAAAATCTCGTATTACCTAAGTCTATAGGAAATAATTTAAAATTAACTATAGATCATAATATGCAGCAAAAAACACGAAGTTTATTAAAAGGTAAAAAAGGATCTATAATAACTATGAATCCCTCAACAGGAGAAATTTATTCTATGGTAAGTCTTCCTGATTTTGATAGTTCTAATTTAGATTCCCAGTGGGCGGGTATAATAGAAAGTAAGGATAGTCCTTTGTTAAATAGATCTATTCAAGGTTTATATGCACCTGGATCTATATATAAGGTCATAACTACTGTAGCTATATTAGAAACATATGGAATAGATAAAAATTATATATGTGATGGTAAGGCGACAGTTGATGGTTTTACTACTAATGACTATGGGAATTATTCCCATGGAAGTATAGACTTAAATGGAGCTTTTAAAAATTCTTGCAATCCATATTTTGTGGAAAAATCTTTACTTGTAGGAAAAGAAAAGTTAGGAGAAGTAGCGGAAAAATTTATGATAAACCAACAAATACCATTTGACTTAGAAGTTAAGAAGTCTAAGTTTGAATACAAGGATTCTATGGGTAAAACTAAGTTAGTAGCATCTGCAATTGGACAAGGTGATGTTTTAGTTACTCCGCTTAATATGGCAATGATGGCTTCAGCTGTTGCAAATGATGGAGAGATGGTAAAGCCGATATTGGTTAAGGAAGTTATAAATAAAAATGGTAAAATAATAAGGACTAATCTTACAGAGACTCTGTCTTATACAAGTAAGAGCAGTATTGCAGAGGAAGTAAAAACTATGATGAGAGAGGTTGTATCATCTGGTACTGGTACCAATGCAAGTATAAAGAATGTTAAGGTGTCGGGTAAAACCGGAACTGCTGAGAATGCTTCAGGAAAGTCTCATAGCTGGTTTATAGGCTTTGCTCCACATGACAAGCCAAAACTTGCCGTAGCGGTTGTTTTGGAGGAGGAGGGATCAACTGGAGGCAAGGCGGCAGCTCCTATAGCTAGAGATTTGATTATATATGGCTTAAATAATATTAAATTTGAGGAGGAAATTGTAAATGATTAAAGAAGCATTAGAGAGAAAAGATTTAAAAAAAGAAGATACCTGGGATTTAGAAGCTATGTTTGAAAATTTTGAAGCTTGGGAAAAAGAATACAAAGAAGTAAAGGATTTAAGTCTAAAGATTGAAGACCATAAAGAAAACTTTACTAACAGCGCTCAAGAGCTGCTGAGTGCTTTAAAAGATCGGGATGAGATTTTAAGAAGAGGAGAAAATGTTATAGTATATGCTCATATGAGATTGGATGAAGATACTAGAGAGACTGATTCTCAAAGCTTAAATGATCGAGCACAAAATCTATGGGTAGAAGTTATGGATAAACTTTCTTTCTTTTTACCTGGAGTCCTATCTTTAGATGAAACCAAGCTTATGAAATTTATAAAAGAAAATAAAGAATTAAGCTTATATAGAAAATTTCTTGACGATATACTAAGACAAAGAGAACATCTCTTATCTCCAAGAGAAGAATCAATCTTAGCTAAAATGGGTGAAGTTGGAAATTCGCCGCAGAAAACTTTTTCAATGCTCAATAATGCTGATTTAAAGTTTCCAACTATAAAAGATGAAACTGGAAAAGATATAGAAATAACTCATGGAAACTTTATTCCTCTTATGGAATCAACAGATAGGGAAGTGAGAAAGAATGCATTTAAGGCTCTCTATAAAACTTATAAGGGTTTTGAGAACACATTCGCATCTACTTTAAATGGAGATTTGAAAAATAATATATTTAATGCCAATATGAGAGAATATAGTTCAACTCGAGAGGCTTCTTTATCAGAAAACAATATTGATCTTTCTGTTTATGATAATCTGATAGAAGCTATACATGAAAACTTAGATAGTATGCATAAATATATGGATATAAGAAAAAGAGCATTGGGTGTAGATGAACTTCATATGTATGATCTATATACTCCGATGGTTAAAGATGTAGATTTCAACTTTGAATATGATGATGGAGTTGAGCTTATACAAGAAGCATTAAAGCCACTAAATGAAGAGTATCTATCAGCTATGGATAAAGGGTTTAATGATAGATGGATAGATATATATGAAAACAAGGGTAAGAGATCAGGAGCTTATTCTAGTGGATCTTATGACTCTAAACCATATATTCTATTAAACTACCATGAGACTTTAGACAATGTATTTACTGTAGCTCATGAAATGGGCCATTCTATGCATAGCTTTTTTACTAAAAACAATCAGCCGTTTATATATGGTAATTACAGTATATTTGTAGCTGAAGTTGCTTCTACTTGCAATGAGTCACTTTTAATACAACATATGCTTAAAAATGAAAAAGATAAAAACAAAAAACTTTACCTTTTAAATCATTATTTAGAAAGTTTCCGTGGAACAGTATTCAGACAAACAATGTTCTGTGAGTTTGAAAAGATAATAAATGAATATTTAGAAGGCGGAGGCGCTCTTACTGCTGAATATTTATCGGACACTTATAAAGAGTTAAATAGGGTTTATTATGGAGATAGTGTAGTGATAGATGATGAAATAGCTATAGAGTGGGCTAGGATACCTCATTTCTATTATAATTTCTATGTATTCCAATATGCAACAGGGTTTTCTGCGGCTGTTAGTCTTTCTCAGAAGATATTAGAAGAAGGAGATGGCGCTGTTGAGAAATATTTAGACTTTTTAAAGAGTGGAAGCAGTGATTATCCAATAGAAGTTCTTAAGAAGGCAGGAGTAGATATGACTACAAAAGAACCAGTCAACAATGCTATGAAGTTATTTAAGGAATTAGTAGATGAAATTGATAAACTTATATAAAACTAAATCATAATAGTATAAAAGTTTAAAATTATAAATAAAAAGAACCTACTATAAATTGTAGGTTCTTTTTATAAGAAGTATTATAAAAATTATAAGAAGTATTATAGGAACTTACTTTTTAAATTATTCCAATAAACATCTTTATCAAAGTTTAATTTATAGATTTTTTTATTAGAAATCTTCAAATCAATATGATTTATATTATCGTATTTAAATTCCATTCCATCATTTAGGATAAGAGTAGAATTAGTATAATAAAACTCAGGCTTAATCCTTATAACTAAGTCTCCTGGAATTACAGCAGATCTGATAAGGGATCGATAAGCTTTTGAATTTATAGGTGATAAGGGTGTTATCTGCAAGGCTTTTAAAGAAGGGAAGATAATACTTCCGCCAGCAGATAAATTATAAGCTGTACTTCCAACTGGAGTAGAAATTATGATTCCATCACCGCTAAATTTCTCTAAATGATTTCCATCTATAAATAGATCTAAATGAATTACTTTAGAGTGCATTCCCTTTATTACTATCTCATTTACAGCAGTTAAATAATACTTTTTTTTCTTAGTAAATATTTCAGCACTGACTAAATATACTTCTTCGACTGTATATTTTTTATTTATATATTTTAAGATGAAGTCTTCAACCTTATCAGGTGGAATCTCTTGAAAAAAGCCTAAATGACCTGTATTTATTCCTATAAAAGGAATTGATGGAAATTTATTTCGATGGACAGCTCTTAAAAAAGCTCCATCACCTCCAACGCATATATTTAACTCAGCTGTAGGATCATAAATGCTTGGAATTACAAAACCTTCATCAGTTAACTTAGATTTTAAGTCGTTGGAAGTTTTTCTTGATTCAAAATTTTTATTTGATATTATGTTTATTTTTCTAGTTTTATTCAAAAGTTACTCTACTCCTTCTAAAATTCTATTAAGATGAATTTGTCAATGTAAGTATATTATATAATAAATGATAACATATATGGGGGAAATTTATGAAATATTTTAAAGAAAATGAAAATATTGTGATATTTGATTGTGAAAAGAATGGAAAAAGTCTGGAAGAATTCTTAATGGATAGGAAAATTTCTTCCAGATTATTTAGAAAGCTATATAGATATAAAAATATATTAGTAAATGGGAAATATAGAAGAAAAGACTTACCAGTAAGAATAGGAGATAAGGTAGTCCTAGTTATGGAAGATGAAACCAATAATATAATAGCTGAAAATATGAAATTAGATATTATATACGAAGATTTAGATCTTTTGATCCTAAATAAACCCGAGAATATGGTAGTGCACATTACTACAACACATGAAACAGGTACTTTATCCAATGGTATAAGTAATTATTTCAAAGAAAAAGGGATAAAGAAAAAAGTAAGATTTGTAAACAGACTGGATATGGACACCACTGGCATTTTAATAATTGCTAAAAATCCCTTTGCCCATCAGCAACTGGCTCTTCAATTTGATCAAGAGAAAGTAATTAAAAAATATCTCACCATAGTTGAAGGTAGAGTTGAAGATGATCAAGGAACTATAGATTTACCTATAGGAAAGAAAGATGAAGTCAGTAAAAAGAGAAAGGTTGATGAAGCTGGACAAAGGGCTGTAACTAAATATATTGTAAAAGAGCGTTATCCAGATAAGACCTTATTAGAAGTTCAAATTATAACTGGTAGATCTCACCAAATTAGAGTTCATCTAAGTCATATAGGACACCCTATAGTTGGAGATTCTCTTTATAATCAAGAAAATCCTAATATAGGCAGACAGGCTCTTCATTCATATTATTTAAAATTTAAGCATCCCAGAACAAGAGAGGATATAGAGTTCTTAGCTGAGCTTCCTAAGGATATGAAAGAGCTTATATGCTCCAGTAATTAATAATAGAAAAATTTAAGCTGGAGAAGGCATTAATTAAATCCATATTTTATTAATGGCTTGAATAAAACAAGAATTAAGTGTATAATGAGATTAAGAAAAGATACTGAAATGTTAGTGAATCTTTGTAATTCAACCGATACAACAGACACGGGAGTCTGCGTTTGATATAGGATAACATGCCTCTTTAAAGTGGACGTTAGATCATATCGACAAGAGACCCACCTAAAAATAGGCGGGTGTGAATTATCTAGGTTTACGGCATTTTGGTTACAAAAAAGGCCCTTAAGTTTAAACTTAAGGGCCTTTTGATTTATTAATTTTTAGAATATTGCAGGCGATAAAGTGAGTGGTAAATTCCTTCTTTTTCTAATAGTTCCTGGTGGCTTCCCATTTCCTTTATTTCACCCTTACTTAAAACGATTATGTTATCAGCATGCTGAATAGTTGAGAGTCTGTGTGCTATTGCAATAGATGTTCTACCTTTAATAAGCTTTTCTAAGGCATCTTGTATAAGTGTTTCAGTTTCGGTATCTATATTTGCAGTAGCCTCATCAAGTATTAAAATTTTAGGATCATAGGCTAGAGTTCTTGCAAATGAAAGCAACTGTCTTTCACCTGAAGAGAGGGTAGCTCCTCTTTCCATAACTGGTTCATCGTATCCTTCAGGAAGTCTATCTATAAAATGTGTTGCGTTTACAAAACTTGATACTTCTTCAACTCTTTTTCTGTCTATATCTAGATCATTTAATCTTATATTATCTTCAATAGTTCCTGTAAACAAGAAGACATCTTGTAGTACAACTCCGATATATTTTCTTAAAGCAAATTTATCAATATCTTTTATATTGATATTATCTAATAATATCTCACCTTTTTGAATATCATAAAACCGTGTTATAAGATTTATAATTGATGTTTTACCAGCACCAGTGGATCCTACAAATGCAACAGTCTCACCTGGGTTTATAGTGAAGCTTATATTTTTCAAGACCCAATCTTCATCTTGATAGGCAAACCAAACATTTTTAAATTCTATCTTTCCAGATATATGATTTAATGTTTTTGCATTATCTTGATTTTCTACAAAACTTTTATTATCAAGCACATTAAAAATTCTTTCGCTTGAAGCCATAGATGACTGCAAGATGTTATATTTTTCAGCAAGTTCCATTATAGGAACAAAAAATCTTTGAATATAGTCAATAAAGAGATATAAAACACCAAATTCTATAGCACCAGAAATAACTTCTCCTCCTCCAAAATAGATTAAAAGAGCTATACCAAGGGACCTTACTATTTCGATTGAAGGCCTTAAAACAGCATATATTTTTACTTCTTTTCGATTGGTATCAAGATAGTCTTGATTTAACTTATCAAATTTTTTATTTATTTTCTTTTCCTTGTTAAATATCTGAATCGTCCTCATGCCGGTAAAGTATTCATTTAGACTAGAGTTTATCTTTGCTATTTGAAGTCTACTAATTCTATAAACTACTCTAATCTTATTTCTAAAGACTATAGATATGGCAAAAACTATAGGCAATAGTGCAAATGATATAAGAGCTAGTTTATAATTAAGCCTAATCATAATTATAGAGATACCTATAAGTGTGAATACATCTTTAAATAAATTAATTAGTACTGAAGTGTACATCTCATTTAAAGTCTCCGTATCATTAGTAACTCTAGAGACTAATCGACCGATTGGATTTTTATCAAAGAATGATATGTTTAGACTCTGTATATGATTGAATATTTCCTCGCGGATATTAAATATGATCTTTTGACCTGTGTAGTTGAGTATATATACTTGTAAATAGTTAAATATAAATGTAAATAAGATAACTATAAAAAAGTAAATTGCTATAGTGTTTATATTAGATATATCACCTTCTCTAAAGAGGAGATAATCATCTTTTTCAAGTTGGAATGCATTTTTTGTTGTAGTTTCACCATAATCTACTAAAAAATAATTATTATTTTTTTTAATAATAGTTTTAACAGGGTTGGATGCAAGCTCTTCCTTATCTATAATCTGCTTGTCATCTTTTCTTATATATTTGTTACCATTAAACTCCACTGCCTCAAATGGTGATGCTGAGTCAAGCTCATACATAGGTTTATTAATACCATTTATGTTATCATCAATAGCTACTTTTAGCAGATAAGGGTTTAAAAGCTCAAGGCCTGTTATAACAAGAAGCAATATTAGTGAAAGCAATAAGAACTTCCAATAAGGCCTAGCATATCCCAGCAGTCTTTTCATTAATTTTGAATCATAAGCTTTTCCCATAGCACTTTCTTCTTTTTTACTCATTTATCTTGCACCTCCTATTTTTCAATTTTTTCTTCTAATAACTGTCTTTCGTATAGTTCAGTATAAAGTCCATTTAATCTAAGCAGATCTAAATGCTTACCTCTTTCTAAAATATCACCATCATCTAATAGTAAAATTTCATCTGCAGATTGTATGGTAGAGATTCTATGACTTACTATCAATTTAGATGTTTTAGAATCTATTTTATCTAAATTGTTTAGAATATCTTCTTCTGTTGCAGTATCTACTGCAGATAGGGAATCATCTAGAACTAGTATAGATGGATTTTTGATCAAAGCTCTTGAAATAGAAGTTCTTTGTTTTTGCCCACCTGAGAGTGTAACTCCTCTTTCTCCCAAAATTGTATCAAAGCCCTTTGGAAACTCTATAATATTGTCATAAACTTCAGATGCTCTCGCTGCTTGATGGACTTTTTCGTCAGAAACTTCTTCATCAAATGCAAAAGCTATATTGTTTTTTAAGGTATCTGAAAACAAGAAGTTATCCTGAGGAACATAACCGATGTTTTCTCTTAGAGATTTCAAACTCATATCTTTAATAGGTATATCATCTACATATATAAACCCTTCATCTATATCATATAATCTTAAAAGAAGACTTATTATAGTAGTCTTTCCACTGCCGGCTTTACCTATTAAAGCTAAGGTTTGGCCTGGTTGGACTACAAAGCTTATATTATTTAGGGCATTAAAGTTGCTGTTTGGATATTTGAAGCTTACATTTTTAAATTCTATTTTGCCTTTAAAATCTTTTAAAACTATAGCATCTTTCTTATCAATAATGTCAGGTACCTCATCAAATATTGCATTAAGTCTGTCCATAGAAGCAGCTCCTCTTTGCAAAACATTTATAACTTGTCCAAGAGCTCTAGTAGGCCAATTTAAAAGAGCGAGGTAGGAGTTGAAAGCAATAAAAGCACCAAGAGAAATATTTCCTGTAATCACTTGCTTACCACCATAGAGAATGGTTATAAGAAGACTTATTGAAAACACAAATTGTAGCAAGGGTCTAAAAGAACCGGAGACTTTAACTAGATCTAAGTTTTTCTGAAAATTTCTGTAATTAACATTTGTGAAATCTTCAGAAACAAGATCTTCTTGGACAAAAGATTTTATAACTCTTATTCCTGAAAAGTTTTCTTGCGTTGTTTCAGTTAAATCTGAAAGAGCCATTTGAACCTCTTTAGATCTAGCGTAAATCATCTTTCCAAATTTTCTAGTAAGGAAGATGATTATAGGAAGATTGAATACTGCGATAGCTGTAAGTTTAAAAGAAGTAGTCCTAATCATCATAAATAAAGATAAGATTATAATGAAAAGTGAATCTACAAGCATAATAGTACCAAATCCTAAGGCCATTCTTACTGAGTTGATGTCGTTAGTAGCATGACTCATTAGGTCCCCAGTCTTGTGACGATTAAAGTAACTAGGAGAAAGGGTTGACAGATGATTAAATAATTTCTTTCTTAAATAATATTCTAGCTTTCTAGAGTTTCCTATAATATAAATTCTCCAAAAATATCGGCCTGCACCAATACCGATTCCAGCTAAAACGATATAAATAGCATATTTTATAAGCTGATCTCTAGATAAAGTATTATTTTGAAGATTATCTGTTAAAAATTGTAAAATTTTAGGTACAACTAGTTGAACTAAATCTACAAATAGAAGCCAGAAGAGACCAAGTATATATGCCCGCTTATTTTCCCAGAAAAATCCTTTCAGCCTTTTAAATGATTTCATAAACATTCCTCCAATATATAAAATTTAATAAATTATAACATAATATATATAATAACATTAAATGAGATATATTTCGAGCCACAAAATATTAATTATTAAAATAATATTATATATATTAAGAAGCAGATTTAAGATATCGCAATAGGAGATTAAAAAACTGTAAAAGATATAATTTTAACTTGAATGATTATGATGGGGTTAATAGGGTAATATATAAAACAGAATGACACAATAATAAGATTAAAGGGGAGATTTGAATGTTAGGTAAAATGCTAGAAGATAAGAGAAGAGAATTTTCACGAAAGAGAAAAATGGAAACTGCTAAAAATGTTGCAGCAGGTACAGTAATAGGAACTGCGCTAGGTGCTGTAGCAGGACTTTTATTAGCTCCGAAATCTGGAAAAGAAACAAGAGATGATATAAAAGATAAGTCTAAAGAGGTAACAGAAAATGTTAAATCAACTGTTGAAGAAAAAATGGAAGAAGCTAAAGATCTTAAAGAAAAAATCTCAAGTGATTTAAAACATAATATTGATGGAATGAAAGAAGCTAAAGATGCAGTAGCTAAAGATGTTAAAGAAGGATATAAAGATATAAAGAAGAATGTAAAAGAAACATCTGAAAATGTAAAAGGTAGCATGGATGATGCTAAAGAAGAATTAAAAGATCTTAAGGAAGAAACTAAAGATACAGTAGGAGATGTAAAAGAAGAGGCTAAAGATTCTTTAGAAAATTCAAAAAAATAGGATAAAATATGATAAAGAAATAAAATAAGAAAAGGGGGAAATTATGACTGCTAATCTAACAATTAATGATTTATTTACGCTGATTTTATTTTTAATTGGAATTGGTGTTGGTATAGTTTTGATTCTTGTATTGTTAAAAGTTAAGAAAATACTTGGAAATGTAAATGATGTTTTTGAAAATAATTCAAAAGCTATAGATACAACAATAAAACAATTACCTGATATAACTTATAATGTAAATCAAATAACAAAAGAAGCAAATGAAACTCTTACAACTTTAGGTCCAGAGATAAACTCGTTATTATCAAACGTAAACAATATATCAGGTAAGGTCAGCAATATTACTGACACAGTTGAAGATGCTACTGGAAAAGTTCATGATACATTTGACCAGGTTACTAACAGCATAGTAGATACTGCATATTCTTTTCAAGATAGTACTAAGGGAATAACAGACTACCTTAATACTATTAGAGAAATAATAGAGGTAATAAGAAATATAATATTAAGTAAATAAGTCCCTTTAAAGGGACTTATTATTATTTTTGAGAACTTTATATATTATAAATATTTATCTAAACTATGATATAATATATATTGTACTTAAAATAGAGGTAGAATTTTGAATAATGAGAGGCTTGATTATATGGAAAGAATAAAACTAATCATAAACCCTTCATCAGGTAGGCAGACCATAGAGAGTAAGGTTGACTATCTTTGTAAATTATTACTTGATGATGGCTATATAGTAGGAAAATATTATACTGAAAAAAGAGAAGATGCTACAAATGAAACCTTAAAAACTTGTGAAAGTGGTCAATGGGATATTATAGTTGCCTGCGGAGGAGACGGAACCGTAAATGAAGTTGCCACTGGAATAGCTAAAAGCTCTAATAAACTTCCGGTTGCCATTCTTTCAAGTGGAACTGTAAACGATTTCGCAAGTTATATGAATTTACCTAATAAAATTCCGGATTTCTTCCAAATGATTAAAAACAAGAATATAGTTGATATTGATTTAGGGAAGATAAATAATAAATTTTTTGTTAATGTTGCAGCGGGCGGACTATTAACTGATGTTGGTTTTCAAGTCCCGGTAGAAGCAAAAGCGCTTCTAGGAAGGATGGCTTATTACTTTGAAGGTCTAAGATCGCTTATATCACAAGGAATAGACCCTATTCATATTAGCTTTGAAAGCGAAGAATATACTCAAGAAGATGATGTGCTTTTATTTCTTGTATCAAACAGCTCATCGATAGGAGGATTTAAAAAACTTGCCCCGGATGCAGATGTTTTAGATGGTCTTTTAGATGTCTTGATTATAAAAAATTCTGATATAGCAGAACTTGCAAATATATTTTTTAATGTTTTAAAAGGTGACCATATAAATCATCCTAATGTAGTTTATTTTAAAACTAAGAGTATACTGATAAAAGCAAAAAGAAATATGACTATAGATGTAGATGGAGAAGCAGGGGGAAGGCTACCAGCTCATTTTCAAGTTGTACCTAAAGCTATGAAGATAATAGTAAATAAAGAGATAGAGAAGGGTGATTAAATGTATGAAAACATTTCAGATATTGAAAAATATCTCAGGAGAATTGATTATAACATCAGGATAGAAGGTAGACTTATAATAAATGAACTCAATATCACTGTTCCTCAATTTACCGCCTTACAAAGTTTAATTCATCATGGAAGTATGACTATAGGACAATTGAGCCAACATATGGCTCTTGCCTGCAGTACAATAACAGATCTTATTGATAGAATGGAAAAAACAGGGCTGGTTATAAGGAAGAAGGATGATAAAGATAAGAGAGTTGTAATAGTAGAGGTATTGCCTAAAGGGTTCGATATATTAGAAAGCGTTCTAGAAAAAAGAAGAAATTATTTGTCTATACAATTAGATGGATTTACTAAGTCAGAGTTAGAATTATTTAACAAATCATTAAAAAAACTATATAAATCTATAACAAATGAATAAAGATATAAATTAAAAGGGGTAATTTATATGAAATTAATAAATAATAGATTTGAGATTACAGAATCACTTCATAAGATAGAAAGTCGTCAATCCTATGAAGTGATCGACTTGAAGGATGAAAGTAAAAAAAAGGTATTAACCTTTTATGATCTTAAAAAAGATAAAAAGATAATAGCTTACTATATAGAAAATTTTATTTCTATATATAATATAAAACACAAAAATCTCTTAGAAACATATAGTTTTCATATTGTTGAGACTATAGACGATAAAACAACAAATATGTCTTTATATTTCTTAGTTCATGGGATAGCAGAAGGAGATTTTCTTTATCTGAAAAAATCTCAACTGAATAAGAAAGAAAGATTTAATATATTATTAGATTTAATGAATCTTATAGATTTTTTACATTTTAGAGGAATTACATATAAATATTTAAGTCCAGATAACATATTTATATCTTCTGCAGGAAATGCGAGGATAAGCAGTTTGGGGATTATTTCACAAAGAGATAATCATCTAAGTTATCAAACTATGACGGAACATTTTATTGCTCCTGAAATCCATCATCATTTATATAAAACTGACAGTAAAGCTGATTATTATTCATTAGGTATGATAATGAAGTTTTTATTTTTAAAGGACTATAAAATAAAAAAAGTAGAAGAGAAAGATTTCTTAGAAAATTTGAAGTTTACAATCAAAGAAAAGAAAATATTGATTGAGACTATCAAGGATTTAACAGATACAGTTTCTTCTAAAAATTTAACACTTAAAGAGCATTCAAGTAATTTAATAGAGAGTTTGTCTTTAGATTGTAAATATGATTTAAAGAATGAAAGAAATAAAATAAATGACAGAATTAAGATAGAAGGAAGAAACTCAGAAATTCAACAAGTGTTAGAAAATGATGAAATATTGATAAATTCAAACAAAGAATTCAGCGGAATTCTTTTTACCGGATCCAAGGGCATAGGTAAAACTAGACTTTTAGAAGAGCTGGACTTTCAATTAAGAATAAGAGATAGGGAAAATATAAGAATAAATATTGATTCAATAAATACAAAATTTAGCATTAATGTCACTAATCTTATAAAAGCATCAATTCCTTTGGCATCTAAAGACTTAATAAAGAAATATGATCTAGAATTTGGTAAATTGTTTGCTGGCTTAGTAAAAGAGCAGGAGGAAGATATTTATTCAAAGGAATATAAAAATAGGTATAGATTATTTAATAGAATTGCAAAGTTTTTTATAGAAATATCCAAAGAAAAACTGCTGTATATATTTATAGATGATATACATAATTCTGATTATGAGTTTTTATCTTTGATAAAGTATTTGCTTATAAATTGTAGAGGCAAAAATATATTTTTTATATTCACATGCCTGGAATTAAGTATTACAGTTGACTCATTAGTTAAAGAAAATATCTTAGATTGGATTGAATCAAAATATATAATTAGAAATCATCTTAAAACTATTAACGAGAAGGATTTTAATAATATAATAAAATCAAAATTCGGATTATTAGATAGTAACCATGATATGACATCCCTGCTTTATAACGCTTCAGAGGGAAATCTATTAAAACTTGATTATATAATAGAAGATCTTTTAAGGAAGGAAGAAATATATATAAATGAAGAGGGTCAATGGGAATCCAAGATTAATAACTATGAAAATGAATTTAGAGATTTAGAAATACACCATATTTTTAAAAAACAATTGAATAAAATTTCCGAAAGATCACTGCGATTTTTGGAGTGTGCGTCCGCATTTGATAATCTTATTTTAGAAGAAGCAATAGCAGAAACTATGAAATTAAGTGATAAAGACAAGCAGAATATAATAGGAGAATTATTAGAATCTAAAATACTTAAAACTTGCAATAATAGAAGTAAATATAATTTTTCAAATCTTGAATTAAAAAGATTGATATACCACGAACTATCAGAAGATATTAAAAGAGTACAGCATGAAAGCATCTCGGAGTTTATGCTAGAATCAATTAAAAAAGATGAAACTATAGAAGATCATGGAAACGATTTCTTAAAAGAACTGAGCTTTCAAATTTTAAAGTCCAATAAAGATAAAGGCTCCATCAACCTAATTTTAAAAAAAGCAAAACTTAAAAAAGATAGGTACAATATTAAGTCTATAGACTTATGGGAATTAGCATATTCTTTGATAAAGAATAATGAATTTTATGAACAAAACTATAAAACATTATATATATTAAAAAACTTGGTAGAGATTTATTTATTAAAAGGTGAGCGTAAAAAAATACCATTTTATATAAAAGAACTAGATAGGGTCGCATTAATACAAAATAACTTTTATTACAGCATTAAATCTAAGTTCTATACTGCAGAAGTTTACTTTATAGAAAATAAATTAGAAGAGATTAACATAATTATCACAGATATTTTAAGCTTGTCTAAGGATCATAACATTTTACAAGGCAAAATTTTGGGATTATATCTAAGAAGCAAATTGTCTTTAAATTTAAATAATTGGAAAATGTTACTAGATTCTGCGAAGGAATTAATTAATATATCTAAAGAGAGTGATAAAATAAAGTATTTGGGAAATATATATAATGTATTAGGCTTATATCATAAGTATAATGGAGATGCTGATAAAGCTATAGAAAACTATAGTAAGAGTATTGATTATTTTTCCCGAGCAAACAATCTAGCTGAAATAATAAAGCCAATAAATAATATAGCCGGCGTATACGCGGATCATTTACATGACAATGATGCAGCTCTTTATTATTTTGAAAAAGGTTATAAAATATCATCAGAATATAACCTTATGAATGGTATACCTATATTTTCACTGAATCTCGGAATAATTTATGGAGAAAAGTTTGAATTTGACAGGGCTTTAGAGTATCTTAAAAAAGCTGATCAAGTGTATCAAGAGAGGAAAGAGTTCAGGGGAATGTTCTCGTCAATTATTCAAGTTGCAATAAACTATCTTAATAAAGAAGATATGGAAAATACTTGGATATTTTATACACGTGCTAAAGAAATGTTTGATAATAATAAAATTGTTGATGTCGAACTAACATCTTCGTACTATAGCCTTTTAAGCAAAATTGATGCACACTTTGGAAATTGGGATGATGCTTTAATTAACATCAAAATAGCAAAAGAGGCTTACAAAAAAAATAGTGCAAAATATTATTGGAGTTCATTCTTACTAGAAATTTATTATAAATATTCAAAATATGGATTTATAGATGAAGATACAAAAGATAAGTTCTTTAATATAATGCAGAATTACTCTTGTTCAAGTATCAGCAACGAAATATTAATTCTGTTGCTTAAATTTTGTCAACTTAGCATGATGAATAAAGAAAATACATTTACAAATGATTTGTTTAATATTTATAACAAACTAAAACCTTTAAAGGAACCAGAAAGTTTTAAAGTACTTAGAAAGTCGATAGAAAACAATATGAATTTTAGTTATGAAAATGTTAAAAAGCTAGGAAATTTGAATTTAGAAGGTCATGTAACTAGTGTAAAAATAATAGTAAACTTTAACTTAGGACTTAGTTTTTTTAAGGAAAGAGATTATAAAAAAGCTATTTATCATATGTTAAAGTCTTTAGGTGTTATTTTTAAAACAGTTGAGTACATGGAAGATTTAATCAAAATTAAGAGCTTTATAAGGGTTTATGATGGTGATTTAATAAAAAAGACTATAAAAGATGCCATAAAATTAGAATTTAATAAATCTATTGATTATATAAAGATAAATGATATGGAAATAGAAGAGCTATATGAGTACTTTAATTTAAAGCAAATGATGACTTCACTTAATAATAGTGAGCTTGATAGCATTTTTTATATATATCATCCAGATGATAACACTAAAAATATAGAAGGTTTATTAAATCAGATGAATGATGATTACAAGTATAATTTAGAAAAGATACTAAAGTATATTTCTTATAAAACATTAGCAGAAAGAGGATTTATAATAATTTATGACGAAGATTTAAATGATTATAGCATACTAGCTAGCTTAAATGAACGAGATGTTAAAGGTTTCAATTTGAATAAATTAGTCCACTTGGATCGTGAAAGAAAAGGAGTTTTGTTAAACAAGAACTCTTTAATTGCAGATAATAGAAAAAATATAGAATTTATATCTAAAAAGCTTACAAGTGTTTTAGGGGTTCCTATAGAAATAGATAAATCTAAAGCTGTAGATAAGGATAATAGAAAAAAACCTAATTACATGTATGATAGCTTTAAAGGGTATATTTATTTAGAGACAGAAAGTTATTTAAATAAATTTAATATAGAAAATTTTAAGGAACTAAAAAGTCTCTCCAAGCTTATATATTTAAACAATGAAAACTATATGCTAAAGAATATTTCAACTACAGATAAACTTACAGGAACTTTAAACAGAAAATATTTTGAATCCAGATTAGTAAAATTTATAGAAGATGATATTGAAACTGACCTTGAATTTACTTTGCTTATGATAGATATTGATAACTTCAAGCAAATAAATGATTCTTATGGCCATTTAAAGGGGGATGAAATATTAAAATCTTTAGGCATGCAATTTAAGGAAAATACAAGGTCTACAGATCTTGTATGTAGGTATGGTGGGGATGAATTTATAATTGCACTTTTAAATACTAATATTGAAGAAGGAAGTTATATAGCAGAAAAAATTAGAAATCAAATAGAAAATACATCTTTTACCGGGATAGAAAATATAACATCATTAACAATAGGCGCCTCACACTATCCTACACATAGCAGATTTAAAAAAGAACTTATAAAAAAAGCTGATGATGCACTATACTTTGCAAAACATAATCTTAATAAGAATACCGTCTACAGTTGGAATCCTTCTTTAAATGAAGAGAATATACATCTTCAGACGACGGAAAATATTTATTCAGGAGTAAAAAATATTGATAGTGAAATAGCACTTAATATTATAAGAGTATCAGACATAATAAGAAAAAAAGAAGATATAAGTAAAAAAGGTGAAATGTTTTTAGAAATATTGATGAATACTCTAGTAGCTGATGAACTACAATTAATATTTACCAATAGTTTTAATATAGGATCTACTATAATAAGATATAAAAACAATAGCGGCAATTCTAATAGGAAATCTAAATATAAGTTGAATATAATTCAAAAAGCTCTTTCTAATAAAAAAGGAGGCTTCTATATTGACTGGGAGAACTATGATTGTATAAATGAGCATACCGGAGCTCCAGATTGGAAATCTATAATGTATGTTCCTTTGATAAAAAATGATAATATATGTGGAATAGTTTACTTAACAGTATCTATAAATAAAAAAGAATTTAATATCGTTGATTTTAACCTAGTGAAATTGTTATCTAATATATTTTCAGCAAATTTTTAACAGATTTTAATATATAATGTAAACAATATCAAAATATGAGAGGAGTGATTTTGTGGCAATTACAATAAAGGATGTAGCACGAATGGCTGAAGTTTCAATTTCAACTGTTTCGAGAGTTATAAATGATTCAAAACCAGTTAGTCCTGAGGCGAGGCGTAAGGTGTTGTATGCGATCGATCAATTGGGATATGAACCCAATGAAATTGCAAGAAGTTTAGTTACTAGGAAGTCTAATTTAATCGGAGTAATAGTGGATGATATAGGAAGTTATTATGTATCACAAATAGTAAGAGGGATAGAAGAAATAGGAAGAATGTATAATTACGATATAATACTTGGAAGTAGTTATGGAGATTCTGAAAAAGAAATGAAGTTTTTACAGCTATTTAAAACCAAACAGGTAGAAGGCATAATAGTAGTTTCTGAAATTATAGATGAAAAAGTAACAAGCTATATAGAAAATTTAAAAACAGAAATCGTTTACTTGAATAGATATTATAATGTTCCTAATCTGCCCACCGTTTATTTAGATAATAAAAAAGCAGTTACTATAATGATGGAACATTTGCTAGAATTAGGCCATAAAAAGATAATGTATTTAACCCAAGAAAAAGATATAAATCTTACTACAGAACATTGTAAAATTGAAAGTTACACATCAAGCATGAACATGATAAACGAAGAGCCTATTATTTATAACATAGATACTCATAGAATCTTAGAAACCTACAATCATGGGCAAGAAATATTAGATGAAATTAGAGAAAAAGAAGTTACGGCTGTATTCTGTTGTCAAGATGAGCTTGCTATAGGGCTTATGAATTACTTGTATGATCAAGGGATAAATGTGCCAGAAGAAATATCTATAGCTGGTTATGGAGATATAAGTGTTGCTTCTATATATAGACCTACTCTTACAACCATCAAGGAACCTTACTATGATATTGGTGCAGTATCAATTAGAAAGATTTTAAAGTCAATCGTAGGAAAAGTTAGTGACGATATAGAACTTCCTATAAGAATTAAAAAACGTGGAAGCTGTAAAACTATATAAAAGAAAGTTGAAAAAGTTATTGACTTATATAAAGAAGTTTAGTATTATTATAAAAGCCGGTTAAGAAACGGTAAACAAAGCAAGAAAAAAGAATTTAAAAAAGCTATTGACATTTCTTTTATAAGAGTGTAATATAGTAAGAGTCGAATGAAGAGCTCGACAGAAAAGTTAAGACTTCTTTTAAAACAATTTTAAAAAAAGGTATTGACAAAGCTTCTCAAAAAATGATATACTTTTATAAGTCGCCTCGAGAGCTTGACCTAACACAACGAGTGATAACGAGTTGATGTAGGTCAGCAGCAACGAACACCAAATTTACACGAGCGTAAGCGAGTGAATAAATTTG
>NZ_JARIEF010000052.1 GCF_029266915.1 Tissierella sp.
TATTTTTTCCATATATTTTTCTCATTTTTCAATTATACGGTTATTTTCTATTTTTTCTCATACTCATTATCTCTTAAACTTGGATAAAAGTAAATAAAGTTTTTTCATTATTAATGTTTCTTAATTAAGTTCTTATTCTATGTTTTTCCATTTATCTTTTCAATTTATTTTTCTATTTATTACTCCAATCCATTCATTTTAAGCCACTTCATTCTTTTCTATTTTTCTTCTTCATTTTTCTTCTCCATAAAAAAACATGCTAGTAAAGGTCTTTTTTATACCTCTCTTAGCATGTTCTTTCATAAATCTTTATTTTCTTTTATATGACTTTGTTTTTAATGTTAAGACTTTATTTGTTGCATACACTACTTTCTATTTTTATTATAACTCTCTTCTGTTTTCCATGGCCTTACTTAGAGTTACCTCGTCAAAGTATTCAAGGTCTCCACCTACTGGGATTCCGTGGGCTATTCTTGTAACTTTTACTCCAAGGGGCTTTATAAGTCTTGATATATAAAGTGATGTAGCTTCTCCCTCTACTGTTGGATTGGTTGCTAAGATTACTTCTTTAACTGTATCATCAGCCAATCTGTTTAAGAGTTCTTTTACCTTTATATCACTTGGCCCTATACTATCCATTGGAGAGATCACTCCGTTTAGAACATGATATTCTCCCTTATATTCACGAGATCTTTCCATGGCTATTACATCTTTTGCTCCTTCAACCACACATATAATTGACTTGTCTCTATTTGCATTTTGGCAAAGAATACACGGATCTATATCTGTAAGGTTCTGGCATATACTACATAGTTTTATCTTTTCCTTGGCTTCTAGTATAGACTCTGAAATCTTCTCAGCTTCTAACTGCTCCATATCAAGTATAAAAAAGGCCAGTCTTTGAGCTGTTTTTCTACCTATTCCAGGTAGTTTTGATAGCTGATCAATCAAGTTGGCTATCGGTATTGGGTACTGCTGCATAGACAGATCCTCCTATTTAAAATAATCCTGGTATATTCATTCCGCCAGTTAATTTACCCATTTCGCTACTCATCATTTCTTCTGCTTTTCTAAGTGCTTCGTTTACGGAAGCTAAAACAAGGTCTTCTAGCATCTCTATATCTTCTGGATCTACTACTGATTCATCTATTTTTATGCTAAGAAGTTCTCTTTTTCCGTTTACAACTGCAGTTATAGCTCCTCCGCCTGCTGTTGCTTCAATTTCTCTCTTTTCAATTTCGCTTTGAGTTTCCTCCATCTGCTTTTGCATTTTTTGCATCTGCTTCATCATGTTTCCCATATTTGCTCCACCCATTCCTGGCATTTTACCTCTTCCCATTTTTCATCTTCCTTTCATATTTGTTATTATTCTATTTCTACTATATCTTCTCCAAAGAAGTCTATAACTTCTTTAATAGCATCTTCATCGCTTTTTTCTTCTACTACAGGCTGATCAATTATTAAACTTCCTAGGGTAAAACTTACTACTGTATCTATATTGAAATACTTGGATACTATCTCTTCTACCAGAGATTTATTGTCTTCCTTGCTAACAGCTCCATGGTGAAAGTTAAAAGCTTGATCAAAGTTTATTTCAAGTTGGTCATTTTCATAATTCTTTAACTTGCCTTCTCTTATAAGAGCAAACAGGCTTACTTTTCTAACCTTTATCTCTTTTAAGATGGTATCCCAATGGTTTGAAATAGTTGCAAGATCTAAATCTATAAATGCTTCTCCAACGCTTCCATCTTCTGGAGCTTGTGAACTCGTCGCTTGTCTTTTAACTGCTTGTGGAGGTGTTTTACTTGGAGCACTTGGTGTTTGTGCTTGTGCAGGCGACTGGACTTCTGGACTTGCTGTTTGTCTAGTTACAGTCCCAGTTTGAGCTTGATTGGGAGCTACATAGCCTTCTTCAAGTCTTTTTATCCTGTCTAATAGACCTAGTTCTTGTTCTATATCTATCATCTTTATCAGGGCTATCTCAAGTATCAGCCTTATTTCTCCAGACCATCTTCCCTTATTCTCTGCATCTATTAGTATATTTAAGGATTGAAGTATAAATTGTATACTCATAGTTTCTGCTTGAGTTTTAAACTTCTCCATATTATCTATATCTATTATAGTTTCAGGGTTTTTAGATGATTTAATTATCATCAGGTTTCTGAAGTGGTCTATAAGGTCTTTTACAAGACGGTTTATATCTTTTCCACTTTGATTTATAGTCTCTAGTGCATCTAGAGCTTCTTCAATCTTCTTTTCTTTTATGTTATCTATCATAGTAAAGAGGATATCAGAGTTTGCAATACCCAATAAATCTAGAGCGTCGCTGTATTCTATACGATCATCTGTAAAAGAAATACACTGATCAAGAAGGCTTAGGGCATCTCTCATGGCTCCATCTGAATTTCTGGCTATAAGATTTAACACCTTTTTATCTACATCAATTTCCATTTCTCCAGTTATCATTTCCATGTTTTCAACTATATGCCTGGCCTGGATTCTCTTAAAGTCAAACCTTTGGCATCTTGAAAGAATGGTTTGTGGTATCTTTTCTGGTTCTGTAGTAGCTAGTATAAATATTAGATGTTTTGGCGGTTCTTCTAATGTTTTAAGCAAGGCATTAAAGGCTGAGTTAGTAAGCATATGGACCTCATCTATAATATATACTTTTTTCATTATATTAGTTGGAGGATATACTACCTTTTCTCTAAGTTCCCTGATATCATCTACCTTGTTGTTACTGGCCGCATCCATCTCTACTACGTCTACAGTTGTTTCTCTTAAGATTTCAATGCAGTTTTTACACTTATTACATGGTTCTCCATCTTGCAGATCAAGACAGTTTACAGCTCTTGAAAATATTTTAGCTGCAGAAGTTTTTCCAGTTCCTCGAGTACCTGAAAAAAGATATGCATGCCCTATATTTTCATGTTTAATTTGATTTTTTAAGGTTGTAGTTATGTGGTCTTGACCTAGCAGATCTTTGAAAGTCTTAGGTCTATACTTCCTGTAAAGAGCTTGATACATTTTTATCACCTATGGTTTCTATAGTTTGTATAATAATATTATATCAGATATGGACCTATTTTACACGTAAAAAGCTAGGCTCCAGCATAATACTTCTTTATTTAATAAATATATATGAAAGCAGATATCCTGATATAAGTCCTCCAAAATGAGCTGTTGCACTTATATTTGGTATCAGTACTGTTATCAGTACATTTATACCTACTAATTTTAATATACTCTTTCTTCCTTCTGGGGTTATCATATTAGGCTTTCTGTGAATGAGATATAAAAATGCTCCAAGAAGTCCAAATAAACTTCCCGAGGCCCCAGCTGAAATTGATTCATAACTTAAAAAGTAGGTCAGTATATTTCCTGAAATACCCGTTAAGAGAAAAAAGGCTATATATTTTTTAAATCCCATCAATCTTTCAATCTGCGTACCAAAAACATAGAGAGCATATCCATTAAAGAGTAAATGCATAAAACCTATATGAATAAATATTGGTGTGATTAGTCTATAGTATTGCCCATATTCTTTTATGAAAGGCGGGAAAAGCGCTCCAAACCTTACAAGTGTTACATTGTCTGTAGTTCCTCCATTTAAGCTAATTATTATAAAGTAAAGGACTATTATAACTAAAAATCCCGCATTAGCTGGTGCTTTTTTAAAATAATTTAAGTATTTATTTCCTTCTGTTCTTTCTTCCATATTTACCTCCATTGATTAATTTGATTTATAACTATATCTAGACATTATATCATATTTGAAATATTCTTATTTTGTTTTAGCCTTTTTTCCAGATTCAAAAGATAAAAAATAAAGATTTGTTTATTTGACTTTTAACCTATCTTAATATATAATAAACTCTTGTAGCACACTATGGAGAAATGGCCGAGTGGCTGAAGGCGCTCGCCTGGAAAGCGGGTAGACGTTAACGCGTCTCGAGGGTTCGAATCCCTCTCTCTCTGCCATACCGTGCTAGATGGGGAGGTAGCGGTGCCCTGTAGCCTGCAA
>NZ_JARIEF010000054.1 GCF_029266915.1 Tissierella sp.
CAAAGAAAATGAGTTAGAGAGACTGGCCAAGGAATTAGCTCAAAAAGAATTAACCAAGGAGTTGGCTGAAGCAGTTAAAGCCAAGGACAAGGAAGCTATAGCTAAGGCCATTAAAAAGATAGAAGAACTCAAAGATATGGATAAAAAAGATCTCCAAAAGGCTATAGAAGACTTAAAAGAATTAGCCCAGGCTATGGAGGACAAGGATATAAAGGAAAGCCTAGAAGCCCTAGCTGATAATTTAAGCGAAAACCTAGAGGACTTAGCAGCAAGCGATATAGAAAGTGAGCTTGCTAATCTTTCAAGTGAATTAAGTGATGCAGTTACAAGCTCCCAGTCCCAGTCACTTGCAGTAACCGATGCTATAAGTAAGCTGGAGGGAATGGTTTCACCAGGGCAAATTGCAGCTGGAAAACCAGGCCAAGGAACAATACCGGGCGGAGGCGCCGCAGGTTCCGGCGGAGGAAAAGGTCAAGGTGGTGGCAGCGGACAAGGCGGCGAAGGTCAAGGAGCTGGAGGGGGAGCTGGCAGTGGTTCAGATCCAGGTTCCGAAGAAGGCGGTAAAGGCGGGCAGCCAGGTTCAACACCATCTTCAAAAGATAAGAATGACGGAGGAGAAAAGGACTATGAAAAGATTCACACTCCAAAATATGAAGACGGAGATAGTTTTGACACTCAAGTAGGAGGAGAAAAAGGCGATAAGGGAGAAACAGACAGCACTCAGGTTAAAAAGTTTGGAGACAAGGCCGGAGAGGAAGTTCCCTACAATCAAGTTCTCAACGACTATAAGAAGTCGGCCTATGAAAAGATAAACACAAAAGATATACCGCCAAGCATGAAAGAAGTGGTAAAGAAATACTTTAGTGATTTGGAGTAAGAGTTTTAAAATCTATAATCCTAAAATAAAGTCAAAGAGGTGAAGAATATGGATATAAATGAAAAGGATATTGAAAACTTTAGAGCGGACTTTTTAAAGATAAAAAGCGAAGTATCTAAGGCTATAATAGGTCAAGAAGATATAATAGAACAAGTCCTAATAGCTATACTCTGTCAGGGTAATGTTCTCTTAGAAGGAGTACCAGGCCTGGGTAAGACGCAACTGGTTAAAACCATTGGAAGAGTGCTGGATCTTGATTTTTCAAGGATTCAATTTACGCCTGACCTTATGCCAGCAGACGTTGTTGGAACCAACATCATAAACCATGATGAAAGCGGAAGAACAGAACTTTCCTTTCAAAGAGGACCAATTTTTAGCAATATAGTCCTGGCAGATGAGATAAACAGAGCCACACCAAAAACTCAGTCCGCCATGCTAGAAGCCATGCAAGAGAAAACCGTAACAGTCGGAAACAATACCTATAAACTGGCTGAGCCCTTCTTTGTAATGGCAACTCAAAACCCTATAGAGATGGAGGGAACCTATCCTCTTCCCGAGGCGCAGATGGATAGATTTCTCTTTAAGCTAAACTTAGAGTTTCCAAGCCTAGATGAACTTACCAGGATAGTTGAAATAACTACTGGAGTGGACGATGAAGCTCTGGAAAAAATAAGCACTGGAGAAAAACTCCTCGCCATGAGCCATACAGCTAAAAATATTCCTATAGCAAGTTCAGTTATAGACTATGCCATGAAACTTATCCTGGCAACCCATCCAGAAGATGCGGCTTCTCCAGAGATAAGCCGGAAGTATGTAAGATACGGCTCAAGTCCAAGAGGGGCCCAGGCCCTGATTAAAGGAGCCAGAGTTAAGGCTCTTATAGAAGGAAGATATAATGTTTCCTATGACGATATAAGATATATGGCTTATCCAGTTTTAAGACATAGAATTGTCCTAAACTTCGATGCCATATCTGAAGACATAAGTCCAGATAGATATATAGCTGAAGTTATAAACACTCTAGGCTAGATTAGACGCTGATCATAGCCTAGAGATAGATTAAACTATTATAGTCATAAGTCTAAGTGTTTTCTTATGATTTTCTTTACTGAGCAATAACTGTAATAGATTTTACCATATTTTACATTTAAATTAAGATAAAAAGGACTGATTCTATGAGCCAAAATCTAATTGATAGCCGATTAATTAAAAAGTTAGAAAGACTAAGTCTCAACTCTAATTTAGTCCTGGATAAAGGTTTTACCGGAGGCAGAAAGTCCAAGAGCAAGGGCTCATCTGTAGAATTCTCAGACTTTAGAGAGTATGCTGCCGGAGATGACTTTAGAAAGATTGACTGGAATGCCTATGCCCGCTTTGAAAAGCTCTTTATCAAGCTATTTACCGAAGAGAGGGAAGCCAGCATAAATATATTCTTAGACTCCAGCAAGTCTATGGACTTTGGACAACCTAAAAAGTCCTTTATAGCTAGTCAAATAGCGGCCTCCATAGCCTATGTAAGTATCCTAAGCATGGATAGGGTTTCCACCTATAGTCTAAAAGATGACCGGATGGACGCCTTAGAGAATATAAATGGAAAAAACATGTTCCGAAGATTATTAAAACATATAGAAGGGATAGACTTTAAAGAGACTGGCGACATGTTCTCTTTAATCAGAAAAAGACCCTTTAAAAAAGGCATATCAATTATAATATCAGACCTCTTTACCGACGACTTTAAAGAAACCATAAAATATCTAAGCTATATGAAGCAGAGTATAATAGTAATTCAGATCCTAAGCGAGGAAGAATTAAATCCCAACTATAGTGGCGACATTAGATTTATAGACAGTGAAACCCTGCTTGGAAAAGATGTAAGCTTAACTCCAGAAACAATGAACAGCTACGCTAAGACCCTGGATAGTTTTCTAGCAGAGATAAAAGAAACTTGCAACAAGTATGGAGCTTTTTATAGCTTGGTAAACAATAGTGATATAGAAGAGATTATATTTGATAATCTCATAAATACAGGGATTTTGAGGTGATGGTATGATATTTTCTTCTCCACTTTATTTAATATTTATATTAGGACTAGTACCTCTTTTGCTCATGTATCTGCTTAAAAAACAGCATGAAGACGTAACCCTATCTAGTAATTATCTGTGGAACAGGATGCTTAAGGATATAGAAGCCAAT
This sequence comes from Tissierella sp., assembly GCF_029266915.1. Taxonomy (GTDB): domain Bacteria; phylum Bacillota; class Clostridia; order Tissierellales; family Tissierellaceae; genus Tissierella_A. Next base: position 3,071 of record NZ_JARIEF010000054.1, read on the forward strand.
AAGCCATGGCAAAAACTGAGAAACAACCTTCTGATGATCCTGCAAATACTAGTTTTTTCACTTCTAGTCTTAGGCCTAGCTAGACCGATTTTATCTAGAGGAAATATAAGCAGCGACAACCTTATTATAATACTAGATAACTCAGCTTCCATGAAGAGCCAGGATCTAGCAGGCAAGTCTCGATTTGATAAGGCAAAAAGTGAGATAGAAGATTTAATAAAAAACACTAAAGGTGAAACCAAGATAAGCCTGGTTTCCATGGACACTAAGCCCGAGCTATGGATAAATAACTCTAGTGATAAAGGGCTCTTAAAGAAAACTTTAGATGGGATAGGAGTAAATGACAGCAGTGATAAGCTGGGAGACACTATATCTATGGTAAAGGCCCTAGTTAAAGAGATGGCTAGTTATGATATCATACTCTTTACCGATAAAGTTGTTCAAACAGACATGGAGCACTTCCAGGTCAATATTATAAATGAAAAGAGACCTAATCTAAGCGTAGACAATATAGCCTATAGTCCAGGGGAAACTGGCATAACAGCCCTAACCACTCTAACAAACCATTCAGATAGCCAAGAGAGTTTTGATCTTTTAATCTATGGAGATGAGGTGATCTTGGATGTTCAAGAGATATCTCTTGAAGCTAAGGAAAGTCGGGATGTATACTTTGAAAACCTGAGCAAGGCTCTTAATATATTAAAAGTTGAGATAGATCTAGAAGACTCATTAGAGACTGACAATACTAGATATGCAGTAGTAAACAGCGAACCTATCAAAAAGGTTTTAATAGTTTCAGAAGGTGGAAATATATTCTTAGAAAAAGCCATTGGAGTTACAGAAAATATAGAAGTCTTTAAATTCGATGAAAAACCCAGCAATGATTTAAAAGGCTATGACGCCTATATATTTGATGGAGTGCTTCCAGATGTCCTTCCTAAAGACGGAAATATAGTTATGTTTAATCCAAACAGCAATTCTCTCTTTAAGGTTTCCACTCCCAAACAAGAAGGTAACATAAGCTTGATAGATGATGAACTCTTTAGATATGTAAGCCTAGACTTTTATATAGAAAAAACCAATACTATAGAAGGGGCAGAGTGGCTAAGACCTATCCTCAAGCTAGATGAAAAGACTATTATAGCTAAGGGTGTAAAAGATAAGCAAAAGATGGTAGTAGTAGGATTTGATATCAGGGATACTGACCTGCCTCTTAGAATGGACTTTCCAATATTTATGCAAAATATCTTAGACTATACTCTTAACATAAACACTCAAGAAAAAGTAGAAGTAGCCTCTGGAGAAGCTATCTCTATAAATATACTTCCAAAATCTAAAGAAGCCAGCATTATAGATCCAACTGGCAAGAAGCAGCTTCTAACTAGCCCGGTCTATTCAGATACATTTACAAGCGGGATCTATACAATTGAGCAAAAAACTGAAACTGAAACATTAAAGAGTTACTTTGTCTCCAATATAGATACCTCTAAAGAGTCTCTTGATAAAGCAGAAGCTTTTGAAGGACAAGCAGTAAAAGAAGAAAATACAAACAAGGCAAGGGTTGGTAAAGATATTAGAAATATCATCCTTCTATTTGCCCTAGCGCTTATAAGCTTTGAATGGGTGGTGTATAACCGTGGCTATTGATTTTAATAATATAAGCTTTTTAATTCTGCTACCATTTGCTTTATTTATAGTCTATTTTTTCAAAAAAGGCGTAGACCGACTAAATAAGAGAAGAAGGATAGGGGTGCTTATCCTTAGGAGTCTTTTAGTTCTATTTATAGTACTCGCCCTAGCTGGACTTGGCATAAAAAAATACAGCAAGGAGACGTCCACCATATTTTTAGTAGACCTATCTGAAAGTGCTAAGAACAGCAAGGAAGACTATAAAGATTTTATAGAAAAAGCACTAGCAGGCAAGTCCGATCTAGACCGAGCTGGAATCGTAACATTTGGAGCGGGAGCCGAAGTTGAAACTTCTATTAAAACTGATATAAAGGGCGTAGACTTTCAAAGTCAGGTAAATGGAAGATTTACCGATATAGAAAATGCCCTAAAAGTTTCAAGAGGACTTATGCCGCCAGACACCATGAAGCGAATAGTTCTAATGACTGATGGCTTTGAAAACCTAGGCGACAGCTTATCTCAAAGTGAGCTGATCAAGACCGCTAAGATAGATTTTAAGGTCCTCCAGCAGGAGCAAGAACAGAGTGAAGAAGTGCAGATAGATGATATAGAGATACCTGAGAGACTTTATGAAAATCAAAGTTTTGATATAGTACTTAGTATTTCAAGTAATGTAAAAACAAGAGGAAGGGTAACTCTCTACTCCGATAGTAAGGTGGTAGGAGAGAGGTCTGTAAATATAGAAAAAGGAGTAAATCGTTTTGTATTTAAAGATAGGGCTCAAAGCGGTGGATTTAAAAGCTATAAGGCTGTAATTACAAGCGATAATGACACCCTAACTCAAAACAATGAGTATTCAACATTTGGTCAAGTAGAAGGTAGCGCAAATGTACTACTAATTGACGGAAAAGAAGACGCCGGGCGGGAGCTAGAGAAGATTCTTAATTCAGCCAATATAAAAGTAGACGCTATAAAAGATAAACAAGCTCCAAAGAGCATAGATTCAATTTCAAAATACAAGTCTATAATAATGAGTGACGTTTCACTTGAAAATGTAAGCACTGAATTTGTAAATTCACTAAAGACCTATGTTAAAGACTATGGAGGCGGACTTGTAGTAACAGGTGGAGAAAACAGTTATGCCCTGGGGGGATATTACCAAACACCACTTGAAGAAATCCTGCCAGTAGATATGGAGATGAAGGTTCAAGGAGAAGTTCCAAGTCTTGGACTTATCCTGGTAATAGATAAATCAGGAAGTATGGACGAAGGGCACGCCGGAACTAATAAGATGGAAGTGGCAAAAGATGCTGCTATAAAAGCAGTTAAGTCACTAAAATCCAAAGACCAGATAGGAGTCGTAGCTTTTGACGGAAATGCCCAGTGGGTAGTAAGACCTTCTGCCAATCAAAACAAGGAAGATATAATAGCAGATATAGCCTCGATAAGAGCCGGAGGAGGAACTAGTATCTTGCCAGCTCTTAACGCCGCCTACGAAGGATTTCTAGATACTGATACCAAGCTTAAACATGTTATCCTCTTAACTGACGGACAGGCCGAGCGAACTGGCTACGATCCTCTAATAGAAAAGATGCGAGAAGAGAAGATAACCATATCAACAGTAGCAGTAGGAAGTGATGCAGACACAAGACTGCTTGAAACTATAGCGCTTGACGGGAAAGGAAGATACTATTTTGTAGACCAATATGACTCTCTTCCTAGTATATTTACCAAGGAAACATTTTTAGCATCAAAATCCTATATAAACAATAAGAGTTTTGTACCACTTGTAGGAGCCTATGATGATATATTAGGACCTTTTCAAGAAGGTATTCCAGTTATAGATGGATATATTGGAACTTCTAATAAAGAAAGAGCCCAAAAGATCCTCTTAACCGATAAGGGAGATCCTCTTCTTTCCGCCTGGCAGTATGGACTAGGTAAAACAGTAGCTTGGACATCTGACGTTAACGGACAGTGGACATCAAATTATCTTGAGACTCCGGAGGGAGTAGAGTTTTTGACAAATATAGTTCAGTCAAGTTTTCCCAGGATCTATGACGAAGATCTCTTGGTAGAAACAAGTTCGAAAGGGGATCAAGAAGAAATACTGGTAAAAAACAATAAGAGTACCAGTAAAGATATAAGAACTGAGGTAAATATAATAACACCTGATCTTGAAACCATAAACCTCAAGCTTAAAACATCAAAGCCCGGAGAATTTAAGGAGAGTTTTAAACCAGAGGGCAATGGAGTTTATCTCTTAAGAATAAATCAATATCAAGGCGATAAACTTATAAACTCAAGCAACTCAGCAACTAGCATAAACTATTCCAAAGAGTACAATATAAACAACAATCAAAATAGGCTAGGGGCCCTTGTAAGTGAATCAGATGGAATCTTTATAAAGGAAGCAGACGAGGTCTTTAAAGGAGATTTAGACAAGATATATGCCAGAAAAGATCTATCACAAATCCTTCTAACTCTAGCCCTAATCCTGCTACTACTAGACATAGCTCTTCGAAGACTCAATATAAAGTCTAAAAGATTAGAGCGGGTAGAAGAAAAGATAAAGGACTACTCAGATAGCCGCAAAGCCAAAAAAGCCAAACCTTTAATAGACATGAAAAAAGATATAAAAGAGGATATTAAAAGAGAAAGTCAAATATCAGGAGGAGAAAACACAGATTTAGCTTCTAAAGGCCCATTGGAAGATGAAAAAGCTGTCAAATTTAAAACTGATAAAGATACGGCCAAAAAAGCTAAAGAGGTCAAAGACAAGGGCCAGTCTAAAGATGAAGATGGAATAGACATGTCAAGGATATTAAAAGCAAAAGATAAGAAGAAGAGAAAATAAGAAGAGTAAATAAGAAAAGAAAATAAGAAAAGAAAATAAGAAGAGAAAATAAAATCTAGCTGAGTAAATAAAGTAAGAACTAAGTCAAGCCAAGAAAGAAATGATAAAAAAATTATCAAAAATCATCAAAATTCATCAAAAAAAGAAAAATATAATCGAATATATGAAAATATATGAAAAAATATAAAAATATTAAGAAAATATCATCTTAAAGCTGAAAATGATTTTAAGATGATATTTTCTTGTGGTATAATAGGGATATATTGTTTTAAAGGAGGCATTTGATGAATTTAAGTAATAAAATGAGTAAATTACTGATCGTGGTATCCGTATCTATCTTATTTAGCTCAGTAAATAGCTCTGAAGTTATAGCTAAAGCACCAGTAAAGAAAAGTAGACAATCTCAATTCTTAGAAGATAGAAGAATATCCCAAAGTGTAAGAATGGGCGGAAAACAGCAAAATGCAAGAGTTAAAGGCATGTTAACCTCTAAAGAACTTGAAGAGCTGAAAAGACTTGAAATAGAATACGAAAATGAATTAATAATAGAAGAAGCTATGCAGGAAATGGAAGAGATGGAAGCTTATGAAATGACAGAAGAGCTAGAAATAGGTCCAGAAGAGACCGAGCCAGCAGACAGCTACTCCCAAGTTGTAAACTCCATAAGAAGATCTCAAAGAAGAAGACGTGAATTAGACGAAACACTACATAAAACAGGCGGAAGTGTAGATTCAGGCAAAACTAAAGAGAAAAAAACTAACAACTACTATAAAAACACTAATATTCCTATAATTAAAAACACTGCCCGCAAGGCCAGCAGGATACCAGTTAGTGAAGCTAACTTAAGTGAAAGAGTTGATATAAATCTTCCTAGCAGCAACCCGCTGATAGGACAGCTTGAAGTCATAAAAGACTTGATAGAAAAGCCAGTTCCAGATTCAGAACCCGTAGAGATGAACTATAGCGACTTAGAGATGCTAGAGAAGATAGTTATGGCTGAGTCAGGAGCAGAACCTTATATAGGTCAGATAGCGGTTACAAATGTAATCCTAAACAGAGTTAAGAGCAACAGATATCCTTCAACACTCAAGGGCGTTATCTTTCAAAGATCTCAGTTTTCACCTGTTAAAAACGGTGTAATAAGAGGCTACGCTCCAAGTGCATCTGTTAAGAAAGCAGTAGCGGAGGCATTAAACGGAAGAATGATAGTTCCAGAAGATACCCTGTATTTTGTAAATCCAGTTCTGGCAACAGACCAGACAGTTCCAAGAACTAAAACACCAGTTAAAGTTATAGGAACCCATACTTTTTACAAATAAAAGATACTCCTAAAGAACAGTGGATATATCCATTGTTCTTTTTTTCTGCAAAAGGGTATAATATAGAAAGTAAACAATAAAATACAGAGGTGAAGCATGGACAGAAAATCAATAAAATCAAAAGACACATCAAAAAGGACATCAAAAGAGACATCAGGCAACACATCAGAAAATAATACAAAAGATATTTTAAAAAATTCCTTTAAAAACTTTTATCATTCAATCGTATACCTACTCTTATTTGAACTTATCTGGAAAGGTCTTATACTGGCAATATTTAAGCCCCTAAGAACAGGAATTGTTTCCTTATTTGTTAAAGCTAAAGAATATGATATCGTAATGAACCAGCAAGGAAGAAGTATCCTCTTTCTTTTAGCCGCATGGGTTCTTATTACAGCATCAATATTTTTATTAATAGCCATGGTATATTATGAAATCACAGTAATTATTATGATCCTAAATAGGATTAGAAACAAAGAAAAGGTAAACTTGCTAGAAATAAACCGAAAGAGCCTGACAAAGCTAAAAGGTCTCTTTATGAAAAAGAGAATAGGACTCTTTGTTTATATCTTGAGTTTAATACCGCTGCTGAACATAGGAATCCAGATAGCAATTTTCCCGGCTCTTTCTGTACCAAACATTATAAGAAGCAGAATAAACAGATTCCCTGGAAGCACCATAGTGTTAGCGCTTGGGGGACTATTTTTATTATATTTGTTTGTAAAACTATTTATAGTCATTCCTATAATGACATTTACAGATAAATCCTTTAAAGAATCAGTCAGCCTCAGCTTTAAAAAGCTAAAAGGAAGGAAGTTTAAACTTGCACTTCTAATAAGCCTTGGACTTTTAGCCTGCATTATAATATCACGAGTTCCCTTCTTTACAGTAGGAAACTTCAGATACAGGATGCCGAGAATGCTTAAGAGTATCTCGAACAGCCTAATAGCTATAATAACCCTATTTATCACACCGTTTTTCCTTTCAGCAAGTCTTGAAACTTTTACATCTTATGGTGAGATGGCGAGGCTTGAAACTGAGGATAAAAGGCAATCAAAAAAGAAGCTGGGACTTGCAGGGACTCTATTTGGAAAAATTTTAGATCCCTTGGAAAGATTTATTGAAAACCTTTCAAAGAATAAAGCGGTTCTTATCATTTTAACTCTTATACTAACCCTAGCCTTAAACATATATGGCAACCAAGGTTCAAGGCCTATAGTAAAAAAACAATTGGTAATAGGCCACCGAGGAGGAGACTATGGAGTGGAAAACACCGTTGATACCATTGTATTTGCCGGAAGTGAAGGTGCGGACTATGTTGAAATAGACGTACTACTAACCAAAGACAATGTTCCAGTAGTTATCCACGACAATGATCTAAAAAGACTGGCAGAAGAAGATGAAAAGATAAGCGAACTTGAAATAGGTGAAGTAGAAGAAGTTACTATAGAGAGTGAAAAAGAAACTAAGGACAAGAAAGACAGCATTCCAACCCTAGTAGAACTTGTAAGAGAATTCAAAGGTGAGTCTAATCTTATGCTTGAATTTAAACTTCATGGAGAAGAGAAAGAAAGCGTAGTAGATAAAACTATGAAAATACTGGAAGAGGAAGGCATCTTAGAAGATACAATCTTCCAAACGGCAGAGTTTGAAATAATCCAAGAATTCAATGAAAAATATAAAGACTTCAATATGGGTTATATCTACAAATCAAAAAAGAAGAGTGTTTCCATTGATAAAGCCTTGGAAGCAGGGGCAGATTTTATAAGCTCAAAGGGTACAAAGATTGACAACAAGATGGTAAAAAAAGTTCATAAAGCTAAAAAAACCATATTTGCTTGGACCATAAACAGTGTCTATGAAGCAGAAAAATTACTCAATCTTGGAGTAGACGGAATAATAACAGATATTCCCCTAGAGATGATAGAACTGGTAGATAGATATAATAATTAAGAGGAGGAGAGAAGATGGAAAATGAAAGATTAGGAAGAAGTAGGTTTGAAAATAGAACACTCTTATCAGAACAATATTTTAAGAAAATAGGCTACTCACTATTTGGGATGGTAGCCGCAGTTATACTGACGCAAACTCTTTTATCAGCAGCTTTAATGTTTTTAGCACCATGGATAATGACAAGTCCTTGGTGGATAGCTATTTTGATAGGAATTCCCTTATACCTTGTAGGATTTCCGGTGTTTTTAAGTATAATAAGAAAGGTGCCAAACGGACCAAAGGGACCGGCAAAGAAGTTGTCCTTCATGCAAATACTGGTATTCTTCTTTATATCTATGGCTGCTACCTACCTCTTTAATATAGTAGGAAATTTGATAAATTATTTAATAGCAGTTTTAAAAGGTTCACCGATTGCAAATCCTTTGGAATCAATGCTGGGAGGATCAAGTCTTATTCCTATAATACTTGTTGTAGTAATCCTATCGCCCATAGTTGAAGAAGTTATCTTTAGAGGAATTATTTTAGATAAACTAAGAGGATACGGAGATAAGACCGCTATAATGTTCACAGCCCTAACCTTTGGACTCCTGCACGGCAACCTATCACAGTTTTTCTATGCATTTGTACTAGGGCTTATATTTGGATATATAGCTATACAAACCAATACAATTCTCTATACTATTATATTGCATATAGCAATAAATCTATTTGGATCAGTTCTAATGCCAGCGCTTGCTCTTAGCGGCAATGATGTCCTAGTTATCTTATCAGGAGGACTTATGCTAGCCTTTATGTTTGTAGGAGGCCTGCTTTTCTTTAAAAACTATAAGAACATAAAGCTGGATTCGGAAAGAGATATTACTCAAAAAATACAAGGGACAGAAGAAATAGAAGTATTAGAAGGACTAGAAGAAACCGAGATTATAGAGGAAGTTGACAAAAAGCCTCTTTATTTAAACCAAGGAATAATCCTGTTTTACCTAGCATCCTTATTTCTCTTTGTTTCAACGATATTTGCTAGTTAAGAGATTCATGGTTAGGCCTGCATCTCTTAGCTATAGATAAAAAACATAAAATTAGGAGGACTCGCTTTGAAAAGATATATTAAATTTTTACTAGTCATATTGGTACTTGCTATTATATTTCCAGCATTTACACAGGCCGCACCAGTAGATAAAGCAAATCGAATAACAGAAAGAATTGCAGGAGAAAACAGAATTCAAACTGCAATTAAGGTAAGTCAAAAGTCTTATGATAAATCTAGCGTAGCAGTTATAGCGGGCTATGAAGGAGGAGCTGATGCCTTAACCGGAACACTTCTTGCTTCTGAAAAAAATGCACCAGTTTTAATAACTTACAAAGATAAATTAGATCCAAACTTAAGAAAAGAACTTATAAGATTAGAAACTAAAGAGATCTATATTCTAGGAGGAGAAAGAGTTATAAACTCATCCCTAGAGCAGGCTTTAGTAGCTGAAAACTTTATAGTAACAAGACTCTCTGGAGAGACAAGAGTTGAAACAGCACGAAAAATAGCTGAAGAAGTCTTTGGAGAAAGCAAACCAGCTGAAGCTTTTATAGTTGAGCATGACTCATTAGTTGATGCGTTGGCAATTGGACCAGTTGCGGCTATGAAAGGAGCGCCAATATTTATAACCCATAAGAATGAAGTTCCAACCCATACAAAAGAGATAATCTCTGCTATGGAGATTAAAAATTTGATAATAATAGGTGGAGAAGCTAGAGTAACTCCCAAAGGAAAGCTGGAACTTGAAAAGCTCGGAGCTCACGTAGGAAGAGTATCTGGTCAAAACCGATCTAAGACTTCCCTGGAAATTGCCAATAGATACTTTCCAAATAAAGAAGCTCTAATAGTAGCCAGCGGATATAGCTTTGCAGACGCATTAGTTGGCGGATACTTTGCAAAGATGATTAACGCACCAATTCTACTGTCAAATGCCAATACAATAGATAAAGATGCATTTTCCTATATAAAAACATCAAATATGGACAGTTTCGTCCTTGGAGGAACAAAAGTTATATCAGAAAGAGTATACAAGGCAATAGAAACATTGGTAGAGTTGCCAAAAGAAGAAATTCCAGCACCAGGAGATGGCAATCCTCTTCCAAATAGAACTATTAAATATTTAGAAAAAGGTCAAGATGTTAAACAGATTCAAATTGCCTTAAAGAAATTAGGATACAACATATCTATAGATAGTACTTACGGACCCAGTACCAAAGAGGCTGTATTGGCTTATCAAAAAAGATATAAGAGTTTAGTTAATAATGGTATTTATGATACTAAAACTAGAGCAGCACTTATAAGAGACTTAAAAACTTCTGGAACAGTTAAACCTAACACTACAAAAATACAAACAAGAGGGCTTAATCTCAATGTAGGAAAAACATCAGATCAAGTAAAACTGATAAAAGACTTCTTTAGAGCAAGAGGAGAAGCCAATATCCCTAATGATTATGCTTATGACAATAAAACAAAACAACTTGTATCAAACTATCAAAAACTTAGAGGATTGCCAGTAAACGGATCAGCCGGAGCAGCAACCTTAAATAGAATGAATAGGGAAATAACTGAACTCAACTATAAGGTAGGGCTTGTAAAGCCTCATATTTCAATTAAAGGAGATATTATACTTGTAAACAAATCTTCTAATACTGTATACCTTATAAGAAACGGAGTAATCCAAGATAGCTACGCCGCAGCAACTGGAAAAACTTCAGATTTAACTCCAAATGGAAAGTTTAAGATAGTAGTTAAATATAAAAATCCAGCTTGGGCGGGAGCCGGCTTGTTTGATCCTATAGCAGGGGGAGACCCTAAAAATCCTCTTGGAACAAGATGGATTGGTATTTCTCTTAAAGGTGGCGGAACCTATGGTCTTCACGGCAATGCCGCTCCAGATTCTATAGGCACATATGCTTCCTTGGGATGCATAAGAATGTTCAATCCAGAGGTAGAAAAGCTATATGAAAAAGTTAAAATCAATACTCCTATATGGATTGGCAATGAAAACTTACTAAAAAGTTATGGAGTAGTATTTAAATAAGGTAAAAAAGCAAAAAAATGTATCGATATATAAATATAATATCGATACATTTTTTTATTGCTTGGTAAAAGCTGTAAACTTCTTATAATCTTCCTCAACAATAGCCATGGCATTTGAAACTAATTGGAAGAGCATAGGAGGCTCAAAGAAATCATCATTGGCCACATAGGACATAATAAGTTTTAAAGTACCAGAATTGTCATAAGTATATTTAGCTGCCTTGTATATTTGGTTCAAATCATTGATCAAAGAAAGAATCTCATCCTTCCTTTCTAGATCTAGAGTTGAAACTAAACAGATAATCTCTGTAAGAGCATCATCTCCTATAGAAATAATAAAATTAACTCCACTATACTCTATACTAAAGGTGCTAGAATAGTTAGTGTAACCTTGTGCAAGTGTTTTATCAAAAATTTGAAACTGAGGACGCTCACCTATGAAATGCTCAAATTGCTTTACCTTATCCAATTTATTTCCTCCTCTAATTTTAGTTAAAACTATTATAATAACCCTATACCCACATATTTAAAAAATAAGAGCCTGATACAAAAATAACATAGGTAGAGTCTAACTATGTTTTAATTATATGAGTAGAGACTACCTATATAAAATAGGAATATAAGTAGAAATAAAGTATATACTTAAAAAATATGATATACTCCCTAGTGTTGAGTGAAACTTATAAAAAATTGAGGGGGAAATATTATAAAGAATTTAAGAAAAATATCCTTGCTACTAGTTTTTACCATGCTACTAATCTTATCAGCTTGTACAACTGATATAGCAGAAGAGATCCAAACTCCACAAGTAGAAGAAAAAGTTGAAATAGATAAGGCTATAGAAGCAGAAAAAGAAGCAGCGGCAATAAAACAAAAAGAAGCAGAAGCAGAAGCAATAAAACAAAAAGAAATAGAAGAAAAAGAAATCCAAGAAAAGTTAGAAAAAGAAAAGTTAGAAGAAGAAAGAATAAAGGTTGAAGAAGAAAAGATAAAAGCTGAAGAAGAAGTAAAACAAGCAGAATTAGCTAAGAACTTTATACCAGCTAGAGTAAGCAAGCACATAGATGGAGATACGGTTCATGTAACTTTAAATAGTGGAGAAGTATTAAAAATCAGGATGATAGGAGTGGATACTCCAGAGACTGTGCATCCCAGTAAACCTGTTGAATACTATGGTAAAGAAGCTTCTAACTTTACCAAAAACAGTATCTATCAAAAGACAGTATACTTAGAAAAAGATGTTTCAGAAACAGATAGGTATGGAAGAAGTTTAAGATATATTTGGCTAGAAATACCAGAGAAAATAGATAAAGAAGAGATAAAAAACAAAATGTTTAATGGAAAGTTAGTCCATAGCGGATATGCAAACAGTGCTACTTTTCCACCAGATGTAAAATATCAAGAATACTTCTTAGAACTAGAAGCAGAAGCAAGAAACTCTGGACTAGGTCTTTGGAACGCAAATGGAGCAGATGAATTTCAAACACCGATTGCTAACAAGGTGCCAGAGAAAACAAATACTCTACCAGTAGAAGCAAACTTTATAGGAAACATTAACTCTATGAAGTTTCACAAAGAAAGCTGTAGATGGGCCTCAGAGACCTCGCCAAGAAATAGAGTACCATTTACTAATAGAGAAGGAGCTATAGGGCAAGGATACGTACCCTGCAAGGTCTGTCACCCATAGGAGACAAGGCCTATAGAAGGATTATAAAATAATAGAATAGAATATAGATAAAAGATAGCTCCAGAGAAAAACTCTGGAGCTGTTTTTTTATAGAAAACTAAACTACTTTTATTTATTTTAAAATAGATACCTTTAGAATCCATTCTCATTATAGTATATATGAGAGGCAAAATATAAAAATGGAGATGATGAGATGACAAAGGTAATAGATTTACAGAAAAAGAAGTTAGACTTAGAAATAGAGAAAGAATTAGAGCGGATAGGATTAGATAGAGAGATGCTGGGGGAATATAACAATAGTTTAAACAAAGATAGGAGCAAGGAAAACTTACTAGAGTTTTTCAAGAAAAGAGAAAAAATTTCAAGACAGTTTGAAATAGGGCTAGGAGAGAACTTTTTAGATCAAAAGGATATGCTAGTGTTTCTTTCTGTGATGACTGAGCATATGAAAACATTAATAGTCCAATATATAGATGAGATGAAGACGTTGTTTGGAAGTATTGCAAGCAAAGAAGAGGCTATAAAGGCAGCAAAGACTATAGATGATATGTTGGTTATAGC
>NZ_JARIEF010000004.1 GCF_029266915.1 Tissierella sp.
AGTCATCTCGACTGAAGCGATAGCGAAATGGAGAGATCTCATCTTATTATCGGTGACTAGGTTACCGTTAATCTAAAAGTTATTTGGGTATTAATGTTAATACGATATTTAAAAAGGGATAAAAATCAAAAATATAAAAAAATAGGAGGCAGATTATGAAAAATGTTGTAGTTTATACCAGTAGCAGTTGTCCTTATTGTACACTTGCAAAAGATTACCTAGATGATAAGGGTGTAGAATATAGCGTTAAAAATGTTCAAAAGGATCCTGAAGCCAGGAAAGAGCTTATGGCTATGGGACACATGGGAGTACCAGTTGTTTTAATAGGCGATGAAGAAATAGTTGGCTTTGATAAAAGCAAGATAGACCTTGCCCTATCAGAATAAACTTATTAAATAAAATCGACAACTCTACACTTAATAAATTTTCGCATCAAAAAAGGCCTCCCTTAAAGGAAGCCTTTTTTATTATTTATTTAATGCTTTCATTAACTCATCTAGGTCTAGGCCATGAACCATGGCAGCTTCTTCCAAACTTTCCATTTGGGAAGCAGGTCAGCCTACACATCCCATACCAAACTGCATTAGGATTTCAACAGCTTCAGGCTTCTTTCTTATAAGTTCTCCTATAAACATATCCTTAGTAATTTCCATCTATATACCTCCTTCATCATATCCTAGTATAATAGTAGCATATAAATATAATTTTTTCTACTAGAAAATATAAAAAGATGAAATTATATTTATGCAAGATACTATAATTAGAATTTACCCACTTTCATGCAAGTGTAACTTAGTCACTGCAAAAACTCTCCATATATTATATTGTTTATATAGAAGTAACGAGGGTATAATAAATATACAGGATAAAAAAGAATAGGAGTGATTGATTATGGTTATAGAAGTAACTGATATAGCTAAAAAAGAATTAGATGAAATACTAAAAACTAAAGACACAAACAAGCACCTTAAGATTTACGTTGCAGGACATGGTTGAGGCGGACCTTCATTTGGTATGGCTCTGGAAGAGCCAGGAGAAGAAGATCTTAAGTTAGAAGTAGACGGATATAACTTCCTTATAGGCGACGGACTAGAAGACGTTTATGAGAAGTTTGTAGTAGATTATAGTGACAGTCCTTTAAGAAAAGGATTTGTTGTATTGCCTGAAAGATCATAAGAAGATAAAATCAAAAAAATAGACTATAATGGTCTATTTTTTTGATTTTTTTTGAATACTTGTGTTATACTTATAGATGGACGAATTTAAGAAGTTTATTGGAAGAATTTATAAAAATAAAACAGAAATATAAAAAGAAAAGAGAGTGATGATTTTGGAATCTGGTCCCGAACCCTGTTGTTTAAAACGATTTAATGAATATGGAAATAAATATGGAAGTTCCAAAGTCAAACCGACAGATTGGTTCCTCTATATATAAAAGGAGGAAGAAGATTATGAATCAAGCAGACATATTGCACCTAATTGAATCAAAGAGCTATGTAGAACTAAAAAAAGAACTAGCAGACATGAATCCGGTAGATATAGCAGAGATACTAGATCCGATAGATCCTAACACTACCCTTCTTATCTTTAGAATGCTGCCTAAAGATTCTGCAGTAGAAGTATTCTCTCATTTTTCAAACAATCAGCAAAGAGAAATTATAAATGCAATTACTGACAAAGAGCTTAACTATATCTTAGATGAACTCTTTTTTGACGATATGATAGATATGATAGAAGAAATGCCGGCAAATGTAGTAAACAAAATCCTTCAAAACTCTACTACCGATGAGAGGAAACTAATAAATCAGTTCCTTAAGTATCCTCAAGACTCCTCTGGAAGTCTTATGACTATAGAGTATGTAGAATTAAATCAGTTCATGACAGTAGCAGAGTCCATGGAACACATAAAAGAAGTAGGGCTCAACCGTGAAACAGTTTATACCTGTTATGTAATCAACAAAAATAGAGTCTTAGAGGGAATAGTTTCCCTGAGGGATCTTGTTACAAGTGATTCAGCTACAATAGTAAAAGATCTTATGGTAGATGTAGAAGATATAGTATTTGTAAACACCCACGACGATCAGGAAACAGTTGCAAAACTTTTCGTTAAGTATGGCTATCTGGCACTGCCGGTAGTAGATAATGAAAGAAGGCTTACTGGAATCATAACAGTAGACGACATAATGGACGTTATGGAACAAGAGGCCACAGAAGACTTTCAAAAGATGGCTGCTATGGAAGCATCAGATGAAGCCTATCTTGATACCAGTGTAATGCAGCTTGCAAAACATAGAATACCCTGGTTACTGATCCTCATGGTAGGTGCGGCTCTGACAGGTGGAATAATAACAAGATACGAAAATGTATTAAGTTCAATGGTAGTTCTAATGGCATTTATACCCATGCTAATGGACAGCGGAGGAAACTCTGGAAGCCAGTCCTCAACTCTTATAATTCGTGGTTTAGCAATAGGTGAAGTAACCCTTGCAGACAAATGGAAGGTGCTTTGGAAAGAGTTTAGAGTAAGTATTATAGTTGGTTTATCTCTTGGAGTTGTAAATTTTACTAAAAATATGCTACTAGATAGGGTAGGTTTTCAAGTTGCGGTAACAGTTTCAGTAACCTTGGTTGCAACTGTAGTTATGGCAAAGATGATAGGTGGAATGCTTCCTTTAGTTGCTAAAAAGTTAAAACTTGACCCAGCTATAATGGCAGGACCTCTTATTACAACACTTGTAGACTCATTTGCACTTATCTTATATTTCCAGATAGCCTCAATGTTCCTGGGATTATAAGAATATAAAGTATATTGACATAAGATTATCTAGATTACACAAAAGGATATAAAAAAGCAGAAAATCATAAAAAGTGTTTGACATTTAAATCCATAAATAGTATAATAAATCTTTTATTGACATAAAGGATTATTTGTGTTACAATAAGGATAATGAGTGTTGCAGCACTCCTTCGCCTCTTGAAGTTAAAAAGAGAGAATCCAATGGAAGGTGGTCTCGCTATTATATGGACAGTGTAACTAGAATTCGTAAGGACTTAGAAGGATGTATCGGCAAGAATGTTATTTTGAGGGCAAATAAAGGACGTAAGAGAATAGTAGTAAGAGAAGGTATATTAGAATCAGTTTATCCAAACTTATTTGTTGTAAAGATAGCAAACGAATATGACAGTATAAGAAGAGTATCATACACATATTCAGATGTATTAACTTCTACAGTTGAAGTTACTATATGTGAAGACGATATAGAAGAATTACAAGAAGAAAAAATTTCATAAAGAAAACTTATATGAAAGAAGCACTAGAGAAGATTCTAGTGTTTTTTTATGTTTAAAACCACTTAGATCCCTATAAAAATGTGGTATAATATTTTGGCAGGAAAATTTTTTATCTTTAAAACTAATAATAAGTTTGATTTATTAGAATTAAAATTAAAATTAAAATCTGAAATAGAAATAGAAATAGAAATAGAAATAGAAATAGAAATAGAAATAGAAATAGAAAGATCATTGCAATATAGGACAAGAAAATAAAAAAATATAAGAAAACAAAAAACTGAATTCAAATAATTAACTTATATTGCTCCATAAAAATATAGGATAATAAAAGAAGGAGTTGTAAAAATAAAACATGAAAGAAATAATTTTAAATTCCCATGCCAAGATAAACCTCAGTCTGGATATCCTCTATAAAAGAGAAGACTCCTATCATGAAATAGAAAGCGTCATGCAGGAGATAAGCTTAAGTGATCGGATCCTATTTCGCGAACAGGAAAAAGGGATCACCATAGAAACAAACAGTCCACAAGTGCCGAGGGATTTCCACAACCTAGTCTATAAAGTCTGGGAATCCATGAAGTTATACACAGGTATAGAACGAGGACTCTACATAAATATAGAAAAAAACATACCCGTTGCAGCAGGATTAGCTGGCGGAAGCTCCAACGCAGCAGCTGCTTTTAAAGCCATAAATCAGCTGTGGGACGTAAATCTGCCGCTAGAAGAACTTATGAAACTGGGTTCTTCTATAGGAGCAGATATTCCATTTTGCCTGATGGGAGGAACGGCTCTGGCTAAAGGGATAGGCGAGGATCTTACTCCTCTAAAAGCTCTTAAGGGAGTTAACATATTGATCTGTACACCCGAGATAGAAATCTCCACAGCTTATGCCTATGAAGGA
>NZ_JARIEF010000041.1 GCF_029266915.1 Tissierella sp.
TTTCAGAGCTGATTTGTTTTCCTTCTATTTCTAAAGTAATAATATAAGAACTGGCAGGTATTTTACTTAATATTTTCTCGCCTTCCCTTTCCATTACTCTTTCCATATCCTTTTTAGATAGATTTTCCGGCGCTTTTTCATCATCTAGCTCAATAATCTTGAGTTTAGCGTATCTAGAAAGTCTCTTTGAGAATTCCTTTATTCCTTCTTTTATGTATTTTTCTTTTATCCTGCCTATAGCTACTATATTTATATTCATATTTTCTCCTGACTAAATTTATTTATAAGATTCAATTTCTTATATTTTTTCTAACTACCTTCTATATTATCATAAAACAAAAATGATGACCCTTAAAATTAAAATTTGGAGCAGGGAGTTGTAGAAAAAACTCCCTGCTGCATCTATTTTAATGCTTATTTATCTGCTTATCTTATTTCTAAATCTCTTCTTATACTTTCTCTTCTTAACTTAACTAATTTTGCTAACTTAGACTAATTTTTTTATAGCTTCAAGTGCCTTATCATAGTCCGGCTCATCGGTTACCTCTTTTACATATTCTACATATTGGACCTTATCGTCTTTATCCACCACTACGATTCCTCGGCTTAGGAGTTGGTTTTCTTTTAAAAGAAAGCCAAACTTCTGACCAAAGTCATGGTCCTTATAGTCCGATACAAGTTTTATATCTTCTATATTATTTTCACCTTTAAATCTATCTTGAGCAAATGGAAGGTCTACTGAGACTGTAACTACATCTACCCCTTTAAGGTCTGCTGCTTCTTTGTTAAATCTATTTGTCTGCATCTGACATACCTTTGTATCAATAGATGGTACAACTGAGTAAACTCTAACTCCGCCATCTAAATCTTTTGATGAAAATTCTGATAAGTCATTGTTAGAAGCTGTAAACTCTGGCGCCTTATCTCCTAGCTTTATCTCTTCACCTTGAAGAGTTAAAGGATTTCCACCCATAGTTACTATTCCTTTTCTTTCTTTATCCATATTTATCATCCTTTCAAGTTTGTCCTCACTAGGCCTTTTACCCTAATTTGAAAGAATTAAAACTTTTCTTCTACTTCATCCAAGCTTCCACTTCATCTAGCAGATCAAAGTTTGTTAAGTCATACTTTAGAGGTGTTACTGTTACATATCCTGCATTTAAGAAGTATCTATCTGTTCCATCGGTGTATTCTATTTCAGTTCTTCCCTCTACCTGGACTGATCTAATTCCATCTTTTGATATCTTCATTACATAATAGTCTAGCATAGTATCCCCTATTGGGCATACCTTGACGCCCTTAGGTTCATCTTCCATATAGGGTACATTTAAGTTTAAGAGTATTTTTGAGTCCTTATGCTGGTCTTTTGTCTTATCTAGGAGCAAGGATGTATATTTGGCTGCCAGATCAAACCTGCAATTTCCGTGCATTTCTTTTGCTGAAACTGCTATTGAAGGTTTCTTGTAGATATTTGCTTCTATTGCAGCTGAAACAGTTCCTGAATAGAGTATATCCATACCTGCATTGGATCCCTTGTTAGTTCCCGATACAACCATATCTATGTCGCCCTCTATCAGTTTATCAAAGCCTACCCTTACGCAGTCTGCAGGGGTCCCTGAGACGCTGTAGGAGG
This sequence comes from Tissierella sp., assembly GCF_029266915.1. Lineage (GTDB taxonomy): Bacteria > Bacillota > Clostridia > Tissierellales > Tissierellaceae > Tissierella_A. Next base: position 1,634 of record NZ_JARIEF010000041.1, read on the forward strand.
TGTTCTTTAATCCATCTAGCTGAACTTCCTTTACAATTAGGGCGCTTCCTATTGTTATGGCCTGACTTTGAGCACTTCTCTCTGAATCAGGCGCTATTATTATAACTTCGTGTTCCTTCTCCAGTTCCCTTGCCATAGTGTAGATTCCTTCTGCCATTATTCCATCATCATTTGTCAGTAATATTCTCATAACTGCCTCCTAAAACTTTATTTGTACTTCCTTGTTTTTTCCATTTCTTATTATATTTAAAATTGCCTTGTCACCCTTTTTATATTTATAGAGTATCTTCTTTAGGCCTGGCAGTGATTCTATCTTTTCTCCATCAATCATAGTTACTATGTCTAGTGCTTTTAGATCAGCCCTTTGAGCTGCGCCTCCTTGAAACACTTCTAGGATTACAATTCCACCTTCAGATCCCAGGTCCTGCCCGGTCTGTCTTTGATAGATTTCTATATCCACTGCCTTAAAACCTATATTTACATTGTTAAAAGAACCCTTAGCTATTACTTCTGCTATTATTGGTTTTACCAGATTTATCGGTATAGCAAAACCTAAGCCCTCACCAGTTTTAAGCTTGGCTGTATTGATACCAATTACCTGCCCTTTAGAGTTTAAAAGAGGTCCTCCACTGTTACCCGGATTTATTGAGGCATCAGTTTGAATAAGGTCATCTATCATATTGTATTCATCCATCATAATAGATCTGTGAAGGCCCGATATAACTCCAGAAGTTACCGACCTTTGAAACTCAAGGCCCAAAGGGTTTCCTATAGCTACAGAAATCTCCCCAACTTGTAGGGTGTCGGAATCTCCAAGGTCTACCTCCTGCAGTCCGCTAGCCTTAACCTTTACCAGGGCCAGATCCAGGGTCTTATCAAACCAAAGTACTTTTCCATCTAGATTATCCCCATTTTCAAAGAGAACCTTGATCTCCTTAGCAACACCATCTCCTATAACATGGGAGTTAGTTAGAATATAGCCATCGCTGTCTACTATTACTCCCGAACCTACCCCTTCTTTTGGCGCTTCCCAAAACCATTGTTTTTCTATAACCACAGTTGTAATACCAACTACCGAATTCATAGCCTTTTTGGCAACAGCTGAAACTACTCCTATGTCATCTTTAGTTACTATCTCTATCTTAGACCCCTTGTCTTCTTGACCAGATAATCTATATATCTCCGGAAGAGGCAGGATTTTTCCGTATAAAAAATTAGGAGCAATATATGCCGCCATTATTGCTCCCAACATTCCTGCTATTAAAGCCACTAATATATAGGAAGCTATTCCTCGCCTTCCCCTATTTCTTTTCTTATCCTTAAAGTCTTCTTTATTATCCATACCATCCATCCTTAAAATTTATATACACAAGTTGTCTTATTTCTGTGAGAGAGAGCCAACTCTATATCTTTTTCTACATTTAAACCTTTTTTAGTGAGAATATCCGTCACAGTACTCATAGCAAGTTCGGGTACATTGTTGTCCTGGCTTAAATGGGCTAAAATTACCTTTTCTCCATTGCCTTTAAGAATGTTTGAAAGAGTAATTCCGGCGTCCTCATTGGAAAGATGACCATGAGCGCTTAAGATTCTTCTCTTTAAGTGCCAAGGGTAAAGACCTTCCTTGAGCATAAACTCATCATGGTTTGATTCTAAATAGTAGAGGTCTGACCCCTTCATCTTATCGAAGAGATTATCGCTTATAAAGCCAGTATCAGTTACTATGCTTATCTTGGTTCCTTTATAGTTTACTATATAGCCTACCGGGTCTGCTGCGTCGTGAAAAGTACACACTGGAAATATATTTAAATCCTTAAGTTCTAAAAAATTTTCATTGGTAAATATCTTGGTGTTTTTTTCCTCAATAGCTCCTATCCTAGACTCCATGCCAGTCCAAGTATCTGCATTTGCATAGACTGGAAGGTCATACCTTCTCGAGAGCACTCCCACACCCTTTATATGGTCAATATGCTCATGGGTTACAAATATGGCATCTAGATCTTTTGGATCTACATCTATTGACTTTAGGAGCTCTTCAGTTCTCTTTCCGCTAAATCCGCTGTCTACAAGGATTTTTGAATGTTCCGTTTCTATATATTGACAATTGCCGCTGCTGCCGCTTGATAGCGAGCAAAATTTTATTCCCATTGTTTTTCTGCCTCCTATTTTTCCTACCCTTAAATTATCTAACAAGATAGGGCTTATGTCAATTAATTATGGGGATAAATCATCTCTTTTTTATATAAAGGATTTCTATATTTTAGTCCGGCAAAAGATCTGCTAAAAGATTCTCTTTTCTCTTTTAAAGGTCTTTATGCATAAAAAATCTATCCTTTCAAACTAGCTTATAGGCTTTAAATCTAGCTTTATATATCTCTTTAAATTTAATCTCTCGTTTATATATATTCTCATTGATATTATAAAATTTATGTTATATACTATATTAATATATAAAGGGGAGTAGCTTACAAACAATTAGTCGTCAATACGGAGAAATCCCGGCTAATTACCTATGGTTAGGAAGCAAGACCTTTGTTTAGGTAATATGCTAAACAAGGGTCTTTTTTTTGTTTACATATTGCACTTATTGGTAACAATAACACTATAAAGGAGGAAGATTAAATGAAGTGGTATATGAAGAGTCAAAACGAAGTATTAAAAGAGCTCGAAACCAATTTAGAAAAAGGTTTAACACAAGCTGAAGTAGAGGCTAGACTTGAAAAATACGGACCCAACAGTTTAAAAGAAGAGAAAAAAAGAAGTCTGTTTTCTAGAATCCTAGCTCAATTTGCAGACTTTCTAGTATTAATCCTAATAGCCGCAGCAATTGTATCCGTTTTTGTAGGAGAAAGCACTGATGCTATAGTAATAATCGCCATAGTTATATTAAATGCATTTTTAGGAGTATATCAAGAAGGTAAAGCAGAAAAAAGCCTTGACGCTCTTAAGAAAATGTCCTCACCTACAGCCAAGGTTGTAAGGAATGGAAAATCTTCAGTTGTTGATGCAGCTACTCTGGTTCCAGGAGATATTGTTCTTCTAGACGCAGGAGATATTATGCCGGCTGATTTAAGATTTATGGAAAGCTCAAACTTAAAGATAGAAGAAGCTTCCCTAACAGGAGAATCAGTACCAGTTGAAAAAAACAGCAATGATGAATACTCAGAGGAAGTTTCTCTAGGAGACAGAAAAAACATGGGTTACATGAGCACTATTGTAACTTATGGTCGTGCAAAAGCCATAGTAGTTGGAACAGGCCACGACACGGAGATAGGAAAGATAGCTACCGCAATCCAGGTAACAGACAATGAAATAACTCCTCTTCAAAAGCAACTTAATGGACTTGGAAAAGTTCTTGGAATAGCAACTATTATAATATGTGCTATAGTTTTCGGAGTTGGAATCATGCAGGGTAACGGAGCTTTAGAGATGCTTATGATCTCAATTTCTCTTGCAGTAGCTGCAATTCCTGAAGGACTTCCAGCAATAGTTACCATAGTATTAGCTCTTGGAATGAACCGAATGGTAAAGAGAAATGCTATAGTTAAAAAGCTAGTTGCAGTTGAAACCCTAGGAAGCACTACAGTTATTTGTTCTGACAAAACTGGAACACTAACGCAAAATGAAATGACAGTTGTAAAAGTATATACAGATGAAACAGTACTAGATGTAACTGGCCCCGGATACGCTCCTGAAGGAGAGTTTCAGCAGGACGGTCAAAGAATAGAAGCGGATTCTATACCAGACTTAAAAACACTTCTTTCCATAGCAACACTTGCAAATGATGCAGATATAGAAAAAGGTGAAGAAAGCTACAAGGTAATAGGAGATCCTACAGAAGGCTCACTTATAACTCTTGGAACCAAGGCTGGAATAATAAGAAGCGAAATAAATAAAAAATATAAAAGATTAGAAGAAATACCTTTTGACAGTGAAAGAAAGATGATGACTACCTTCCATGAAGACTTTATTCCAGAGAAAGTAGTATCTTTTACAAAAGGTGCACCGGATATTATAATAGGTAAATGTTCACATATAAGCATAAAGGGTCGTCCAGTACCATTTGATGACGAACTCAGAGCAAAAACACTGGCTATGAACAGCAAGTTTGCAAAAGATGCTTTAAGAGTACTAGCCTTTGCCTATAAAGAATATCCAGCTCTTCCGATGGATATAGATAAAAATCAAGTTGAAAGTGAAATGGTGTTTGTTGGACTAGTTGGAATGATAGACCCTGCAAGACCCGAAGCAAAAGAAGCTATAGCAAAATGTAAGGAAGCCGGAATCCAAACTATAATGATAACTGGTGACTACAAAGAAACTGCATTTGCAATAGCAAAACAATTAGGCCTAGCAGAAGATGAGAGCCAAGCTATCATGGGCGCTGAGCTAGACGGTATGAGCGATAAGGATCTTCAAGAAAAAGTTAAATCTATAAGAGTATTCGCCAGAGTTTCTCCTGATCATAAGGTTAGAATTGTTGACGCTCTAAAGGCTAACGGCAATACAACAGCTATGACAGGCGATGGAGTAAACGATGCACCCGCCCTTAAAAGAGCCGATATCGGAATATCTATGGGTATTACTGGAACCGATGTTGCTAAAAATACAGCAGAACTGATTCTTACAGATGATAACTTTGCAAGTATAGTTTCAGCAGTTGAAGAAGGAAGAGTAATCTATGACAATATAAGAAAATTTGTCTACTTCCTACTTTCATGCAATATAGGTGAAATAATCCTGATATTTGTAAGTATCCTGGCAAATCTGCCAGTACCTCTACTCCCTATTCAACTTCTATGGCTGAACTTAGTAACAGATAGTTTCCCAGCCCTGGCCCTTGGAATGGAAAAAGGTGACCCTGATGTAATGGAAAAGAAACCAAGAAATCCAAATGAACCGCTTTTAAACAAAGATCTAGTAATAAGAATCTTAGTACAGAGTATAGCAATAGGTGGAGCAACTCTAGCAGCTTACTTACTAGCTCTAAAGGCCTACCCAAACAATATAGAAGAATCTCGAACAATAGCATTTACAACACTGATCTTAGCTGAGCTATTGAGATCATACTCAACAAGATCTGATGAGCACACTATATTTGAAATAGGAATATTCTCAAATATAACCCTAGTGTACGGAACCCTGTTTTCATTTGCTCTAACACTAGCCGTGATTTATATACCATTCTTAAGACCTATATTTGATACCTTCCCTATGGGCTTTGCAGACTGGAAGATAGTTATAATGTTTGCTTTCATTCCGCTAGTTGTAGGTGAATTATTCAAGGTAATAAAAAGAAGCTTGGGCAAGGATAAAACTTCTGCAAAAGCTAAATATCAGTAATAGATAAGAAATAAAATATAAAGCAAAGGCCGGCCATATTCTTTTGAATATGGCCGGCCTTCTTTTACTTTATAGATTTTAGTGTCCTATCTTTATACCTTTAAAACGCTCACCTACAACCTCACTCATTTCAGCTGACATAACAAAAGCTTTGGGATCTATTTCCTTTACTATATCCTTGACCTTAGCAAACTGAGCTCTTGGAACCACGCATAAAAGAACTTCCTTATCTTTTTTGCTATACATTCCTCTTCCCTTTAGTGCTGTTACTCCTCTGTTGAGCTCGGCCATAAGAGACTCTGCCATTTCATCAGGTCTATCTGTAATTATATAGAAACCTTTGAGATAACCGATACCCTCTAAAACTAAGTCTATTACCCTTACTGATACATATAGGGCTATAACAGAATATAGGGCCGTTTCTATTTGTCTTGTTACCAATCCTGCAAATAAAACTACACCTAAGTCTATAGCAAGCATAAAATTTGCTATAGTAAAGCCCGGGAATTTTTTATTTAACATAGCTCCAGCTAAATCAGAACCTCCGGTTGTTCCGTCAAATTTAAACACAAGTCCAAGTCCTATACCACATAAAACTCCGCCAAATAGTGCCGAAAGCAAGAGATCTTGAGTTAAGAGCACCTGCGGAAGAAATCTCAAAGCTGCTGTAAGTATTAGTGTAGCAAAAGCTGTTCTTAGTGCTCTTGTTTTCCCTAAAAGTTTTGCTCCGAATATAAATAAGGGTATATTTATTATCAGGTTTGTCAAATAGATGGGAAAACCGCTAAGGGTTTTTATTACTATAGCTAAACCCGTTACTCCTCCCGGAGCTATGGTATTGGGTGCAAGAAAATACTGCAGTCCCACTGCCAATAATACTGAACCTATAGTTATAGCAATATAGGCAAATAATGTTACATACCATTTCTTTTTATTTTCCATATAAACCCCTCTTTCTCATATCTTTAAATAATCAAATAATCTCTTTTCATTATATCACAGACTTCTATAGTTTTGATAAAAATCATAGTTCCGCGCAAGAGACAACCGGGCATATTAAAAAGAATATACCCGGTTGTCTCTTCTTATTTATATTTTTGTTGAAATCTTCTTTAGCTTATCTTGCTTCCTTAAACTTAACTCCTTCTGGTTTTTTAAAGGTATCCTGGGAGTCAAAGTCTTCACTTATATTGGAACTCTTAATACTGCTTATAACCTTGCCATCTTGAGTAGCCTCTCCATTTAAGTTTATATAGTATTTCTTGGATATCCATGATTTTGCCAGGATGTCTTTTCCTTCAAGCTGGCCTATAGATTCAACATAGAGTTGTTCTTCACCTTCATAGTCCCTAAGTTCTGCAACCTTTAGTCCCGATATTGACTGAAAATCAGATATGTGAGGCGGTATCTGCTCATTGGATTTTATAGTTCCACTCATAGTTTTTGGATCCCAGCTATATATAGCCTTATCTTTACTATTATAAACACTGATTATATTAGAATCTTCTACACGATAGTTGTCTCCATCAATATAATACTTAACTTCTAGCTTGTCATCTCCAACCTGAGTTACTGATTCATAAGTAACCTTTCTTGTTCTATTGTCATAGTAACACTTTAAAAACTCATTGCATTCTTCATTGTTTTCTGTTGCCGGATTGTCTTCTTCTTTTGGATCTTCTTTTAAAATATCATCTTCCTTGTCTGCACCTTTATCTATTTCTGTTCCACCATTTTCAACCTTATCCTTGTCTTTACCCGGTGAACAAGCCGTAACTCCTAGTGCCACAACTAGCATTAAAACCAATAACTTAAACTTTTTCATAGATTTGCCCCCTAATTTTTTGTCTCGGTTATTTTGTCTATTTTTTGTTTATACTTATCTT
>NZ_JARIEF010000051.1 GCF_029266915.1 Tissierella sp.
TTATTTAAAGAAGTAAACTAAAGTCAGATAAACTTAAGTTTCATAAAAATATATAGTTTTAAAAGATTATTTATTAGTTCAAGAGTGGCTTTTATAGTATAATAATTATAAAAACAAAACAGGGGGATAAATATGGGAAAATTAAAAGGGATAATAGTTATTCTTATAGTTTCTTTATTGATCCTGGGAGCAGCCTTTCCCTATATAAAATGGGAACGTTCACAGGTTAAAGAATTAAATGTATTTATTCTGGATAAAACAGTTCCAGATAACTCTTACCGGGAGCACAGAAGACTTATTTATGCACTTAACCATTATAAATATCAAAAAAAAGATTCTACAGAATATAATCTAGAAGATTATTCAGGTTTTTATCCTCTAGAAGATGAAAAATATAAAACAAGTAATGTAAAGGATGATCTAAAAGAAAATACAGATCTTATATATATAGCTGATAGCTACGGGGTATATGAAGAAGAATTTTTCAAAAATAAGATAGAAGGAGAGCGCAGTGAAATTATATATGGAGGTTTAAAATCAGAAGAGATAGAAGTTATTAAGGAACAAGTTTATGAAAACAATATTCCTTTAGTTGCTGAATTTAATACTTTTGGAAGCCCTACAGACACTGCCGCAAGGAAAGAAATAGAAGAAATTCTAGGTGTTAAGTGGTCTGGATGGATAGGAAGATATTTTAATGAACTGGATTATGAAAAAAATGAAGAAGTTCCGGCTTGGATAATACGAGCTTATGAAGGTGGAGAAGATGAAAGTTGGGCCTTTAAAGGATCAGGATTTATACTCGCAAGCGATCAAGATGAAATTATAGTTCTTGAAGCTAAAGACTTTAAAGGAAAAGGAATAGCCATTGATTTTACAGATAAAGGAAGAGAGTTTTTCGAAACTGACAAAACATCTGCTTATGGATATTGGTTTGATATAGTAGAAACACGAGAGGCTGAAGCTTATGCATGGTATAAATGGGATTTAACTAAAGAGGGCGAAGAAAAAATTTCTGCAAGAGGCATCCCTAAAATATTTCCATCTATAACAAGGAGAACTGTAAATACTACTCCAATCTACTACTTTGCAGGAGACTTTGCAGATACATCCAGGGACAGAGGCTTCTATAAGTATGAGGGTTTAAGCAAGATTATGGGGGCTGTCAGCAAATTTAATGGAGACAACGATACTAAATTCCAATGGAGGATATATTATCCTGTAATGAAAAACATACTTGAAGAGGCATATTCATTAAATACTAACTAATCTATAAAATCCTAGCATATAGGAATATATACATAAAACTTCCTATATGCTATAATGAATAATCTTAATTAAGCTGAAATATAAAAATTCTTAAAGAAGGAATAGATTGATTTGAGAAATAAGCATAAAATAACTACTATTGTAGTAGCTTCTACCATCTGTTTAATAGTAATATATCTTCATCTTTTATCGCATGATAAAACTCAACAAATTTACTTGAATCAAACAGAAAAAATTATTATAGATTTGAAAAAAGATTTCTTAAAAGACACGGTTAATAATGTATTATCAGAAATAGATAAATTACGAGAAACTAAATATTATAATTACAATAAAAATACAGAATCAAGGTTAAGAAGATTTGAAGAGGGATCAGCACTATCAGATCAAAAGTTTGTAAAATATTTTATAGATACATTTGAAAATGATTTAAATCCTAAAATGTGGAATGCTTTTTTATGGAATAACAAAACTGGAGAAATATTATACACTAGGTCGGATATTAATAGTGGAAGCATAGAAGATATGAAAGATGATTTAAAAGACATATTATCTTCTTACGCTGAAGTTGAAAAAGGAGATATAGAAGGGGTATTTGGAGTTAGTGAGTTTTACATAGATCAATTAGTAAAACAAGAGATATCAGAAATAATAAAAAACCGAGAGTTTTCTTCTGGATCCTATATCTGGGTTAATGAAGTTATAAACTATGAAGGTGGTAAAAACTATGCAATTAGAAAAGTACATCCAAATTTAACAGAAACAGAAGATGAATACTTATCTACTGATATGGAGGATATAAAAGGAAATTTACCTTATTTAGAAGAATTAGAAGGGATAAACAAAGATGGTGAGTTGTTTTTTAAATACTATTTTAAAAAATTAAAAAGCTCATATGTATCTGAAAAAATTGCCTATGCGAAACTTTATAAGGATTATGACTGGATAATAGCTATGGGAGTTCATTTAGATGATATAGATGATTATACTCAACAAACTAGTAATGAGATCTACTCACTTTCTACTGAATCAATTATAAGAGTTTTAAGATATATATTTATAGTTCTATTATTAGGATTTATAACCCTATATCTAATGGAAAAAAAACACCTGTTAAACTCTACTGAATTATTAGAAAGTCAGGTAAATTTAGATGTGTTAACCAAAGCATATAGTAGAAGAGCCGGACAAAAGAAATTAAATAAGCTGTTTAAAGAATATAAATCAAATTGCAGCAGTCCTGCAATTATGATGTTTGATATTGATAACTTTAAAAATATAAATGATCAATATGGACACCATAGTGGAGATCGTGTTTTAATTGAAGTTGTGAAAAATATAAATCATCTTATAAGGAGTTCAGATTACCTAATACGTTGGGGCGGAGATGAATTTGTAGGTATATTTCTAGGCTTAAAAGAAGAACACGCAATAGAATATGGTCAGAAAATACTAGATAGCATATCTGCTTTAGATATAAAATTAGAAGAAAATATTATTATAAATATAACTGTATCCATAGGATTTTCATATTTTAAAGATATAGATAATGATTATAATCATGTTTTAAAGAGAGCAGATGAAGCTATGTATAAATCAAAACAAGAAGGAAAAAACAAAGTGAATAGTAATTTGTAATAAATAAAACATGCTACCAAATAATATTATTTGATAGCATGTTTTTAGTATACACCAAAGTTTTTTCTTAAAGGGAGTACATCGTTTAACTGTATAGAATGGATATCTTCATTTTGGATAAATTCTAGAAGATCCCTTGCATCAGCATAGATTAAAAGACCAAATGCCTTAACACCATTTTCCTCTACATAATCCAGTGAATCACTATAATAATCGTGTTTAAGAGTACCTTCAATAGTGTTGGATGCTTCTTTTCTATCTATAAGATATTGGAGCAAATTCTTATAGTGGAGGGCATATCCCTCTGCTGGAAGATTTTCATGATAGTCTTGTTTGGTAAGCCATCTCATATAGTCAAAAGCTGGATATTTTTTTAGATCAGGAAAATCTCCATTAGGACTTCCACCTGACTCAGCAGCTAAAGAAAACCCTGTTACAGGAGCATTAGTTAAGTCGGATTTATCCTCTTTGGTCTTATCTTCCGTTCTTATTCCTGCCCAAATAAATTGAATATTATTATTTAGATATTTCTCTCTTAAGGTTACAAGCTCCTCCATAGTTAAATCTTCTTTAAAAATTATATAGGAGGAGGTATGGGAAACTGGATTTAACTCTTTAATATTAGAGAGGGCCAGATCATTATTTTTTTGAGCAAAATCATTTGATAGACCATTTAATATAAATGGAAAATTATAGTTCGCAGGCTCTGTAAATTTAAAGCTGTAACGCATATTACGTGTAATCTTTAAATTTAACTCTTCAGACTTTTGCTGAAATAAATCTTTTCGATTTATAGAAAGATTGTAGCTACCAAATTGATTCTTATCTGCAGAGGCTCCATGTATAATAGTTCCTGGCATATTTAATCTTGTAATAGCATCAATATCATAATAAAAGTCCTGAACATCTTTTCCTACTGATATCTTGGTTGGGTTGTAGAAAAACATATCCACTAGAGGGGAAAGGACTAAAAAAACTATAAAATAAAGAGCAACTACTATTGAAACAGATGTAAGGACTACTTTTCTAAGTCTTTTATTTACATTTTTTTGAATATTACGGGCGCCATCCTTTAAAGATTTATCCTCTCGGGGAAAAGAGTTCAAGTCCCTATCAAAATTTAATTCTTTATCAAAGTCTATTTCTCCTGAAATATATTCTTCTAGAGCTTCATACTTTTCTATTTCTCCTTTGATAAACTCTATTTCTTCTTCTGTTGCTTTTCCTTCTTTATATCGTTTTAATAATTCTTTAAAGTTCATTTTCTTCCTCCAATCTAATTTTAAGTTTTTTACGAGCTCTATAGAGAAGTACCTTTATCGAGCTTTCACTTGCACCTATCTGCTGGGATATTTCTCGAACGCTGAAGCTATTATAATAATATAAGACTATTACTTCTCTATAAGTTTCAGGCAGACTCATTACAGCCTTAAAAAGATCCCTCTTTTCTTGATCTTCTATAATCCTATCTAATGGAGTTTCCTTGCTTGAGAGGATTATATGATTAATATTTCTATCATGCTTATTCTTTCTTAGCTTATCTAAAAACAAGTTTTTACATACCCGGAAGAGCCAATATTTAAAATAGCTGGTTTCTTCATCTACTGTTAGTAAGGCCTTGAAGAAAGTTTCACTTACAAGATCTTGTGCTTCATACTGATCTTTAGCTAGGGATAGGGCGTAAATGTAGAGTTCCCTATGATATCTTTTATAAAGTTGTTCAATTAAATCTTCTTTCATAGGGAATCCTCCTTTCACTATATAAACGGATGAGATAGGTTTTGGTTACACTTTTAAATGATATATTTAAGTCCCTTTAATTTAAGAGTTGTTACTTTAAGAGCTAGCAAGCTAATTATACACTTATTAGAAGAAAAATAAAGAAAATTTAAAGATAAGATTAAAACTATAAATAAAAAAAAGCTAGAGATATTCAGATGCTCTTTTCTCATAATCTTCTTTTTATCAGTATCTTTTTTATAAAGGCCGCTCTCATAATTTCTATCATTTTTATATCAACTGCTCGCTCCATTTGTTACTAGTATACTAATTAATTTTTCTTTATAAATAGAAAAACTTATATCTTAAAGTACTTCATTACCGGAATATGAAAGCGATAAATTTTTAACTTCAACTGCATTAAACAATTTAAAACTCTTTTTTATTTTTCCTTTAAATTTATTATTTTTAAACTCTATAGAGAGCTGAATGCAAAATATATATATTATATGATATAATAAAGAATAGAAACCAACTAATTTATGTCTTTTGCCTATGTCACTTAAAATGGAGAATGATCAATGGAATACGATAAAATATATAAAAAAATATCAAAAAGATATATAATAGCAGGTATCATATTGATACTTCTATTAATAACAAGTCAGATTATAGTTCAAATACAAATTAGCCACAGTAAAAGTTCAGCTTCCATAGTGAATGTTTCAGGTAGACAGAGAATGCTCAGCCAAAAGATAACAAAAAATATACTAAAAATCTATCAAGATGAAAATGATAATAAAAAAGAATATATAGAAGATCTAGAGGAGTCTTTAGATCTATTTAAATCCTCGCACACTCATTTAGTTGAAAGAAATAAGATAAATGCTTTAAAGATAAAAAATAGCGATAGAATAAGATCGCTTTTCATCAATATAGACCCCTATTTTGAAAATATAGTTGATATAGGAAGTAGAGTTTTAGAAATAGTTAGAAAAGATGACTACAACCCTGCTGTTTTAGAAAAAGAAATAGAAAGATTAGATGAAAATGAGAAGATTTTTTTAGAAAAGATGGATGAAATAGTAGATAGCTATGATTATGAGTCTAATAGAAAGATAAAAGTCATCGAAAAAACTGAATTTATATTGTTTACTTTAATTATTTTTTCTATTATTTTTATAGCTGTTTTTGTATTTAGTCCTGCAGGAAAAACATTAAGATCCGCTTTTCAAGAAGTTAGTGAAAATAATGACAATATAGAGAGACTTTTTAAATCTATGAAAGGTGCCTTGTTTTTAGTTAGGAAAGATGGAAGTATATTAATGACAAATTCAGATGCTAAAAAAATTATAAATCAAAAAGATGAAAATATTAAAACTATAAATATTAAAGACAACATCAAGTGGATAGATTTTGATATTATGGAGATAATAAATAGAGTAAGATTTGGAGAAAAAGTTGATGGTTTAGAAGTTGAAATAAAATCAGTAAGTGGAGAAAAACTTACTATGGTGTTGTCAGGGTTAATGGGAATATATGAAAGAGATAAGGCTGTTTTGATAACGGCTTTTGATATAACAGCTCAAAAGAGAGCAGAGGGAATTTTAAAAGAAATGGCAGTTAGAGATGAGCTTACTGGTCTTTACAATAGACACTTTTTAGAAACTGTAGTAGATTCAGAAATAGAAAGATCAAGAAGATATGAATATCCTCTTTCGGGAGCAATTCTAGATCTTGATAATTTTAAACAAATAAATGATAAGTGGGGACACCCTGTTGGTGATATTATTCTTAGGGAAACCGCAAATATATTGCGAGAAAATGTTAGGGAAGCGGATTATCTAATTAGAATAGGGGGAGAAGAGTTTATTATACTGATGCCTCATACTGATTTAAAAGGTGCATACGATGCAGCTGAGAAATTTAGGAAAGCTATAGAAGATAGAACTAATCCTATTGTAGGAAACTATACTGCAACCTTTGGGGTAGCTCAAATAGACAGGAGTGAAAACTATTATAAGTTATATAGCAGAATGGATAATGCTCTTTATAGAGCCAAACAATCTGGAAAAAACTGTGTTTTAAAGTCATATATAGAAACAGATGAATCAACCCATATAGGATTGGAATGGAAAAAGTCATGGGATAGTGGAGAGAAAATAATCGATTTAGAGCATAGGAATATATTTTCTATATTGAGTAAATTTATGCATGCGTCAGTAAAGAATGAAGGCAAAGAAGAAATAGTGAAAAATCTAGATAGGATATTACATTTATTGAAGGAACATTTTACTTATGAAGAAAGAGTATTAGAAAAAATTGAGTATGAGAATGTTAAAGAGCATAAACAAATCCATAAACAAATATTAGAAAAAGCTTATAGGCTAAAAAACAATCTGATAAGAGATGAAATTAATTTAAGAGATGTTCAAGAAATTATGTTTCATGACATAGTAGTAGGGCATATCTTAAAAGAAGATACAAATTTCTTTGAAGATATAGCTAGAAAGAGTCAAGAGGGTGACCAGTAGATTTCTGCTGGTCATTTCTTAGTAAGATATATTTAATAAATGATAGATTATTTAATTATGTTCTGATTTTAGAGCATTTAATATCTAATCTGATTTATGTTTTTAGTATATTTTTATTTTTCAAGTTATAATACAAGCAATAATAGGAGGTATAAGTAATGTTAGATAATAAGGATAAAGAAATAATAAAAAGTCGATTGACTTTTTGGGATAGGCTAAAAGAAGAAGAACACAATCTTATATGGGAAAATACAATAAAAGTAGCATATAAAAAAGATGATAACCTATATAACTCTTTAAATGACTGCCGGGGTATAATCATTGTTAAATCTGGAATATTAAGGACCTATATAGTTTCTGAAGAAGGTAAAGAAGTAACTCTTTATCTTTTGGAGGAAGGTGATATATGCGCTCTTTCAGCTTCTTGCGTATTAAATAATATTACTTTTGATGTAAACGTAGATGCTGAAAAAGATAGTGAAATCTTTTTGGTTCGCTTAAATGGAATTCCTAAAATCTATAAAAATATATATGTAGAGAACTTCCTATTAAATGAAGGTATAGCAAGGTTTTCAGATGTTATGTGGGCAATGCAACAAATCTTGTTTTTTAAGTTTGATGAAAGACTTGCCATATATCTATTAGATGAATCTTCTAGAAATAAAAACAATCTTATAATTTCAACTCATGATCAAATAGCCAAACATTTAGGATCTGCTAGAGAGGTTGTATCCCGGATGTTAAAGTATTTCTCAAAAGAAGGATTGGTAGAATTATCTAGAGGGAAAATTAAGATAGTAAATAAGGATGATTTAAGACAAATAATTAAAAATATTTAATACTTAAGACAAAAAGTATCTTTGTTTGTAAATGTAAATATAAAATACATATACTCTATATGGAAGATAATACTTATGGTGAAATAATGGATTTTTTAAGCGACAATAATTTTGATATAAAAAATATAATAAAAGCAAAGCACAATAAAAGATAGGAGCACTATTCTCCTATCTTTTATTTATGAAAATTTATAAGTATTTTCTTTGATTTCATATATGGTTTTGGATAGACGAGATTGCTAATTGGTGTATAATAGATATAAGAAAAAGTTATAAGGGGTAATTTAATTGAAGAAATATAAAAAAATGGTATTTATTTCAGCTCTTATTGCATTAGCATCGCAGATCAGTATAGGAATAATTAATAATAATTTTAGAATCTCCGCAGGCATAATTACATATGTTTTATTGGTTTTATATTATGAAGATATAAAACCAATTCCAATAGGTATACTATCAGGAGTTATGGTGTTTTTTTTAAGAACAATGGTACACTTTCTGATAAATGGAAATATTAATAATGTAATAATTTCATATCTCCCAGAAGTGCTTTTTTATACATTTTATTCACTAATATACTTTCTACTAACAAAAATGATAAAAACAAAAAATATAAATATTATTTTCATTATTCTAATTATAAGTGACTTTTTAGCTAACTTTATAGAAGTATTTATAAGATCGGATATAGACAAGTCACCCTTTCTAATTCGAGTTAGTCTTACACTGTTTATAGTTAGTATAGTACGATCAATTATAATATGGATTATACTGAATATATTTAAATATTATAAAATGTTGCTTTTAAAAGAAGAACATGAAGATCGATATAAAAAACTATTATATCTTACATCTGAACTCAAAACAGAAATGTATTGGATAGAAAAAAACATGGATAATATAGAAAATGTCATGAGTCAGTCTTATGAATTGTTTGAAAAGATTAATAAAAATGAAGACCATGACACCTGGCAAGAGAAGGCTCTTAATATAGCTCGAGATGTTCATGAAATAAAAAAGGAAAATGGATTAGTAATCCGTGGTATAAAAGAAATTACAGAAAGTGAATTAAATGATAAAGGAATGGACTTTAAGGATATTATAAATATACTAGTTGAAACCATGAAAAGAGAAATAAGACTGATGGGTAAAGATATAGTATTAGAATATAGTATAGAAGAAAATTTTTATACTTCTAAACATTATTATATTATGTCTATGCTTAGAAATCTAATTATGAATAGTATTGAGGCAGCTGATCATTTAAAAGATGATAGCAAGATTATAATAAAACATGAAGCAGATAAAGAAAATCATTATTTTTTAGTGTCAGATAATGGAATAGGTATAGATAAAGAAGGTTTAAAGCATATTCTTTCACCTGGATTTTCAACTAAAATAAATTATGATACCGGTGAAATCAATAGAGGACTAGGATTAAGCATAGTTCAGTATATTTTAGAAGAACAACTTGATGGAAGTATAAGTATTAGCTCAATAATAGGAGAGGGAAGTAAATTCAAAATAACTATACCAAGAAAAACAGTGGAGGAAAATTAAGTGAACATATATATAGCTGAAGATAATGCTAATGTTGTAAGAATACTTGAAATGATAATATTAAATAAAAACTTAGGTGATATAATTGGAATGTCTGATAATGGAATAACTGCTCTAGAGGATATAAAAAGCTTATCACCCGATATAGTTCTGGTGGATTTGCTTATGCCAGGGAAAGATGGCATCAACCTAGTAAAAGAAGCAAAGGCTATTCATCCCCAAACCCAATATATTATGATATCACAGGTTTCTTCTAAAAATATGATATCAAAGGCATATGAAAGTGGGATAGAATACTATATATCCAAGCCTATAGATGCTATTGAAGTTCAAACTGTAATTAAAAAAATTATAGAGAAAATTAATATAAATACTAAACTTTCCCAAATTCAAAATTTACTCTCAGGTGGTTCTCAAAGTAATGCAATACTCCAAAATAATAAAGATAGTACTCAAGGAATAAAAAGAGTTATGCAGAGAATTGGAATTATGGGTGAAACAGGCAGCCAAGATATAATTGATGTTGCAAAATATTTAATTGATACAGATCAAAATATGTCGGATTTCACAATAAAAGAACTTTTAAGTAAATTTACAGACAGTCCTAAAAGTTTAGAACAAAAGATTAGAAGAACTGCTAGTGTTGGTATGGTAAACCTTGCAAGCCTAGGAGTAGAGGACTATATGAATGAAATATTTACGGAATACTCAAATGGATTATACAATTTTGAACAGCTGAAAATGGAGATGGACTTTATTAGAGGAAAGTCTAAAAAAGGAGGGAAAATAAATATAAAAAAATTCATAGATGGAATAGTATACTACGGCAATATAAATAAAAAAGATTAGATAGGGAAATAAAATCTCTTATCTAATCTTTTTTTATTTGTAACTATAAAATTCTATAAAAAAATGTTATAAATTGAAACCTTTAATAACTATTTGAAGGTGAGGGGTTATACTAAAGCCATATTCAGTGAAAACGTTACAAGTTTTCTTACAGATATTATAGGCAAGGGTTAAAGTTATTTAAAATAGGAGGGAAAATAATGGAATTGATAAAAGGATTTGTAGAGTCTGTAAATACCATCTTATGGGATTATGTACTTATATTTGCTCTTATGGGTATTGGTGTTTTCATGACTGTAAAACTTAAGTTTCCACAATTTACAAGGCTTTTTCCAGCACTAAAAAAAATGATTTCAGATATAATTAAAAGGAAGCCCGTAGAAGAAGGAAAAATGTCAGCTTTTCAGGCATTGTCAACTGCGGTTGCAGCACAAGTAGGAACTGGAAATATAGTAGGTGTGGCTACAGCCATTGCAGCAGGAGGGCCGGGTGCGGCTTTTTGGATGATAATATCTGCTTTCTTTGGAATGGCTACTATATTTAGTGAATCAGTTTTAGCGCAAAAATATAGAGAAAACAAAGATGGAAATTTAGTAGGAGGACCTGCATATTATATAAAAAATGGTCTAAAATCTAAAGCTTTATCAATAATTTTTGCTATTTCATGTATATTTGCTTTGGGTATTGTGGGAATAATGGTTCAATCAAATTCAGTAGCAGGTTCTGTGAGTACTGCATTTGGTATCCCTATAGAAATTGTAACTATCGTACTTACTGTAACAGTTGTACTTATATTAATGGGTGGTATGGGAAGGATAGCATCATTTGCTGAAAAAGTAGTACCTGTAATGGCAAGTATATATATAGTTGGTTGTTTAACAATTATAATAATGAATGTATCTAACTTTATACCTGCATTGAAAACTATTTTTCTTGGAGCATTTTCACCAAGTGCATTAGGTGGAGGAGTACTTGGTATAACAGTTCAGCAAACTGTAAGATTTGGACTGGCAAGGGGATTATTCTCTAACGAAGCCGGTATGGGTTCAACACCTCATTCACATGCTGTTGCAGATACAGATCATCCTGCTGAACAAGGATTTATTGCGATGATTGGAGTATTTATATCAACATTTTTAATCTGTCTTTCAACAGTCATGGTAAATTTAGCTTCAGGATCATACAACTTAAATATATCAGCAGCTGAAATGACAAAAAATGCAACTGTAATGACTCAAAATGGATTTATAGCAGGATTTGGTTCCTTTGGGGGAATGTTTTTGTCTATATGTTTATCATTTTTTTCTTTAACTACAATAATAGGATGGTATTTTTTCGCTGAATCAAACGTAAAACTTGTGATTAATTCTAAGACATCAACAATAAATATCTTCAAAGCTTTAGTTTTAACAGCTTTAGTATTTGGAACTACAGTAGAGCCAACTTTTGTTTGGGCTCTAGCAGATATGTCTATGGGGATAATGGCTATACCAAACTTAATAGCCTTATTGTTTTTATCTAAAGAAGTTAAAGCGGTACTTGATGATTACGATTCATGTGTAAGAAATAAAGATATTTCTTGGGAATATGAATATGAAAATATTGAACAGCCCAAGGCTCGAAGAAAAGGTTTATTAAGAAAAGGACTTCCAACTACTATCATAAAATAATAAGAAAAGCTCTCTTATGGCAATATATAAACCTTGCTATAAGAGAGCTTTTTCTTTATTTGTAGGGCAATAATAAACAGATTATAATAACTGTTTTAATAGCTTTTCATTGGAGAATTAATGAAAGCGGTGAAGTGCAGAAAAGCAGAATAATCATAAAATCTTACATGGGTATGGGATTGATTTATATACTGCAGGTTATAGTATAGACAAGTTAACTTTTATTTATGAAAAGAATTTAAATAAACATCAGACTATGATACTATTTAAATTAAGAGTATTTAATAAATTTATTACGCGAACTTAAAGGGAGTGAAAACATGCTTTATAGAAAGTTTGGAAAAACAAATGAAATGGTTTCAATTTTAGGATTTGGCTGTATGAGATTTCCAACGACTATAGAAGGAGATATGTCATCTATAGATGAAGAAAAATCCTTAGAGATGGTAAGGTATGCTATAGATAATGGAGTAAACTATCTTGACACAGCTTATCCCTATCATGGAAGTGGGATGGGAGGTGGAGGCGCAAGCGAGCCTTTTGTGGCTAAAGTTATAAAGGATGGTTACAGAGAAAAAGTTAAAATAGCTACAAAACTACCTTCTTGGCTTATTGAAACTAGAGAAGATATGGACAAATACTTAGATGAGCAATTAGAAAGATTAGATATCGAAACAATAGATTTTTATCTTCTCCACTCTTTAAATAAAGAATCATGGGAAAATTTGAAGAAACTAGGTGTAGATGAATTTCTAGATAGCGCCATAGCAGACGGAAGAATCAAGCATGTTGGTTTTTCTTATCATGATAAGCCAGAATATTTTAATGAAATTGTAGATTATTATAATTTTTCATTTTGTCAGATTCAATACAATTACTTAGATGAAGAGTATCAAGCAGGACTCGCAGGACTAAACTATGCAAGAAAGAAGGACCTTGGAATAGTGGTTATGGAGCCCTTAAGGGGAGGAAAGCTTGTAGACAAACTCCCTGGGGAGATAATTGAGTTATTTAATAAAGCTAAAATCAGGAGAACACCCGCAGAATGGGCACTTAGATGGGTCTGGAATAATGCTGATGTATCGATTCTTTTAAGCGGCATGAGCACAATGGAACAAGTTATAGAAAATGTAAATATAGCGAAAGATGCTCAAGAGTCTTCACTTAAAGAAGAAGAATTAGATTTGATAGATAGGGTAAAAGAAATATTTAAAAATAAAATAAAAGTAAATTGCACGGATTGCAAGTATTGTATGCCTTGTCCCCAAGGCGTCGATATACCAAGAAACTTTAGCATTTACAATAATTATTCCTTGTTTGGAGAGTGCGAAGCTTATAGGTCCTTAAATGATAAGGAAAGAGCTTCAAACTGTATAAAATGCGGGATATGTGAAACTCACTGCCCACAAGGAATAGAGATAATGAAAGAGATGGAAAGTATAAAAACTGTTTTTGAATCATAAAAAAAGCTAGGCATCTGCCTAGCTTTAATCCATATTTATTCTTTTCCTACCATCACATTACTTGCCTTTATAATAGCTACTGCTTCGTCTCCAACCTTAAGATTTAAACTCTCGGCAGATCCTGTAGTTATGCTGGAAACAATTTCCATTCCTTTAAGATCTATAACAACTTCAGTTGAAACAGGTCCCTTTTTTATTTCCTTGATAGTTCCTTTGAGTTGATTCCTTGCTGAAAAATTCATATCCATTCCTCCTATATTTGTATCACTATATATATTTACCCAATCTTGGATTATCAAATAATATATTTGGCTTAATGAGATACAAATATTGCCTAAAGGGTAATATAAAGATATACAGATAAAAAGAAATGGAGAAATTTATGACGAAAAATACTACTGAGATTACAAATCATATAATATTAAAAACTTTAATGGATAATTCACAAGATACTATTTATTTTAAAGATAAAGATTCAAAAATCATAGTAAGCAGCCGGGCACATTCACTTCTTTGGGGGGAGACCAATCCTGACGATGTAATAGGAAAGACTGACTTTGACTACTTTCCTTATGAGTTTGCTATGGAATCCTTAAAAGATGAAAGAGAAATAATGGAAACTGGTATTCCTAAAACTGGTATAATTGAAAGACTAGTCCAGGATGATGGTGAAGTAAAATGGCTGTCAGCTTCTAAATACCCTCTTTTTGATGAAAAAAAGAATATAATAGGCACATGGGGGACTTCCAGAGATGTTTCTTCTTTAAAAAAAGCAGAGAAAAAATTAATAGCTTTAAATGAAAAGCTTCATGATGCATATGCCGAACTTAAATTGCTTTCTTCAAAGGATTCTTTATCAGGACTTTATAATCAAGGTCATTTTTTTGAAGAAATAAATGAAAGATTTGAATTAAATAAGAGGAGGAAAGAAAAAGCAACTGTAAAAGGTTTTTCTTTAATCTTATTTGATATTGATGATTTTAAAAGTATAAATGATAAACATGGACATCTTATGGGAGATTTTGCTATTCGATATATTGCCGAGTTAGTTCGATCATACGTCAGGATAAGTGATCTTTGCTTTAGATATGGTGGAGACGAGTTTGCGGTGATTTTAACTGACACCAATCTAAATGAAGCTAGAAGAGTGGCAGAAGGATTAAGAGAAAAGATACATCTTACATCTATTATCTCTGGTCATGAAGAATTAAAGGTAACTATAAGTGCTGGAACTTCTACATTTAATGAAGTTGATGATGTAAATGAAATGATAAAACTAGCGGATGAAAGGTTATATTGTTCTAAAAATAAAGGAAAAAATAGAGTTTCTTAAAACTCTATTTTTCTAAGTGGTTTTTCACTTGGCTTTCCAAAGTAGTAACCTTGAATCAAATCAGCGCCATTTTCTACTACAAAATCCAGTTCTTCTTTTATCTCTACGCCTTCAGCTAAAACTTTTATATTCATATTCTTAGACATATTGACTAGGGCTAAGAATACTTCTTGCTGCAGCTTATTGATATGAATATCTCTAATTATAGTCATATCAATCTTAATATAGTCAGGATATAGGGTAGATAGGTTATTCAGAGATGAATACCCGCTTCCTACATCATCTAAAGCTATATTGAATCCTTTTTCCCTATAAAAGTTAAGTATAGTTTTTAAATGATCCGTATTACTTATATCCTCAGTTTCAACTACTTCAAAGGTTATATTTTCTGATTTAAAATTATACTTTTCTATTAGGTCTATAGTAGTTTTTAAACAAACTTCTGGATTATAGATAACAGTAGGTAAAAAGTTTATAAATAATTTCTTATCTATTTTTTCTCTAGCGGAGCTTATAATCGAAGTTTCACGCGCTTGTCTGTCCAGGTTAAAGGTTAAATCACTTTCCTTGGCTAGTTTAAACATTTCAAATGGATTCATTATAGTGCCGTCACTCTTAACTCCTCTAGATAGAAGTTCGTAACCGTAAATGGATTTATCCTTGATATCAACTATGGGCTGGAAATGAGTTATGAGAGTTTGGTTTTCCAAAATATAAATAAGCTCTTTAGATTTTACTGTACTCATCCATCTATCTAAAGTTTTAGTATTTGAGTATGTAGCAAAATTCAATTTTTCACCAGAATAAAGAGGAAGTACATTTATAGCACTTGCTTCTTTTAAAGTTAAACTATCATCTTTAATTATGTTTTCTAAAAAGACTTCAAAATTTTCAACTTCTATTTCAAAGTGAGTAGAACTAGATTCCAATATTTTGAAATAAATTTTTAAAAGGGGCTCTATTCTTTCGAAAAGGTCAGGTATTATAATATTTATATAGACTCTGCATTTTTCAGTTGAAAAATGAGGTGTTGAGGTGCATCTTGTACAAGCCATATTAAAGGGGCCTCCTTAAATGTAATATCTATATAATAACATATATGCTAGTAGTTTTACATTAAAAAGGTAAATTTGAGTTCCTTGATTTAAAATTTAAAGTATAAAGCTTTGTATAAATTATACAATGATATAATAATTCAAGTGTTATATCATTATCTTAGGTGGTTCTAATAAAATCACTGTTGATTTATTCTTAAAATTGATATAATTAAATATATGTAATGAGTATTAGAAATGTTATCCAAATATTAAGATATAAAGGAGAGTGTATAAAATGAACTTTAATCAGCAATGGGAAATAATCGACTTAACACAAGAAATTTACCAGGGGATGCCGCTTTTTGGTATTCATCAGCCAACATTTATAATGACAAATCAAACTCATGAAGAAAGTATGGCTAAAACGGGAAGTGAAACTCTTGGATTTTATGCTAGAAACATACTTATGAGTGAGCATGCAGGAACACATTCTGATGCAGTTATTGAATATAAACCAGGCGGAGCTCCAATGGAAGATATGCCACTTGAATATTATTTTGGAGACGCTATATGTCTTGATTTTTCAGATAAAAGGTATCCTGAGTATATAGAAATAAGTGATATAGAAACTCAGCTAGAAAAAACAGGTCTAGAAATTAAAAAAGGCGATATATTTTTAATGTATACAGGACATTTTGAGAGAACCCACCCAAGTATACACTCCGAAAATGATATGCTAGATCCTCTTAACTATGGTGGACTTGCCTCAACACATTCGGGAATATCTTATGACGCTGCTAAATGGCTTGGTGAAAAAGGAGTAGTTAATATTGGCGTAGATTCACCAGCTATAGATATGACTCCAGACGACTTAGACTATTCGGGTCACTTGGCATGCGGAGAATATGACATTACTAATACAGAAAATCTTTGTAATCTAGATAAATTAGTCGCTAAAAGGTTTCTTTACATGGGACTTCCTTTAAAAATAAGAGGAGGTACTGGTTCTCCTATAAGGGCGATAGCTTTATTGCCAAAGTAAAAGTAAAGATATAAATGGCTAATATTATAAAACTAGCAATTTATTATAAGATGATAGTCAAAGGTATATTAGGGTATTAACTATATAAGATAATAAAACCAAAACTTGAAAGGGGCAATTAAAATGAAAAAGATAACTGTATATTCAACGAGTACATGACCTTGGTGTACAAAGGTAAAGGCTTACCTAGACGAAAAAGGTGTAGAGTACGAAACGTTTGATGTTGGACAGGATAGAGAAAAAGCTATGGAAATGGTCAAAAAATCTAACCAGCAAGGTGTACCGGTAATTGATATAGACGGAAAAATCATAGTAGGATTTAACCAACAAAAACTTGATGAACTCTTAGCTTAATAAAAGCTTAAACTATTTAAATATAATAGAGGATTAAAATAAAAAGAATCAGTTTAGATTAAATAAATAATTTTAAAATATTTAAAGATCCTGCATATTAATCTATGCAGGATACTTTTTTGTTTATTTATATTTTTTAAATCTAATTTATTTTATCTTTCAAATACAAACTGACCATAGATCATGGTTTTTTCTACCTT
The DNA here is from genome assembly GCF_029266915.1 of Tissierella sp. Lineage (GTDB taxonomy): Bacteria > Bacillota > Clostridia > Tissierellales > Tissierellaceae > Tissierella_A. The sequence goes on from NZ_JARIEF010000051.1 coordinate 17,508, forward strand.
GATATCTTTAATCTCTAGTGGATCTATAGAAAAGATATCCCTATCTATAACTATGAGGTCGGCAAAAAAACCTTCCCTTAGTTTTCCTTTTCTATCTTCCTTAAATTCATTGAAGGCACTACCAGCAGTATAAGCATCTATTGCACTTTCGATGTTCATTTTCTCTTTGGGAGAAAAATCTTTCTCTAAAGGTCCATCTAATCTGGATCTATTTACAGCACAGTGTATATTTGGAAATGGATCAGCAGCTTCTATTGGAGAATCACTGCTTAAGCTCAATCTGGCTTTAGAGTTATATAAAGAGTTAAAAGCATAAGAAGTCTCAGCTAAAACCTCTCCAACCCTGCTGGCTGCTATTTGAATATCATAGTCCAAAAATATAGGCTGAACTAAAACTGATAACTCTTCATCTGATATTCTTTGGATCTGTTCCTTAGTGGTTATTTGGCAATGGACAATACTGTGGCGATACTTATTTTTCTTTTTAGAATTTACCTTGCTATAGATATCTATAAGGCTTTCTATAGCTCCGTCTCCTATAGCATGAGTTAAAACTTGAATCTTGTTTTTATGGGCAAGTTCTACTAGGGATTTTAATGTTTTATCATCCAGAGAGTCTAGTCCTTTTGTAGATGGATCATCTCGGTAGGCTTCTTTTAAAAGTGCAGTTCTAGCACCTAGCGACCCATCTTTAAATAGTTTAAGTGAACCGCGAGATAAAAAAACATCATCATAATCTTTATTTTTAAATTCAGTTCCTAAATATTCCTTAAAGTCTTCTAAGTTTTGAAAGTTAAACTGATGTGAGTATCGGAGGGAGGTCTTTTTCTCGCGATAGATCTTATGGATGACTCTAAATATCTGCTGGTAATCATTGTTCATAATATCGCAGGAGCCCACTGAAGTTATACCTTGGCTAATGCAATATTCCATAGCCTTTAAGATCTCTTCTTCTATTTCCTGGTCTTGTTTTTTAGGTGTTATAGATTTTATAAGTTTTACGGCATATTCTTTAAAAATACCGTTTGGAAGATTATCTTCTCCAAGTTCTATAATACCGCCTATAACCTTTGGATTTTCTTCCAAGTTTAATAATTCGATGGCTTTGCTGTTAGAAGAAGCTAGGTGAAGGCAGACTCTTTCAAAGATAATTGGAATATCGCAGGAAATCTTATCTAAATCGTGTCGGTTTAAGTTTCTGATGTCCCCTTTAGTAAAATAATCCTGGTTCCAACCTCTTCCTTTCAAGATCCTTATCTTGGGATTAGCCTTTATAAACTCTCTTCCAATAGTTATTATCTCTTCAATAGACCTGGCAGGGGTTAAATCACACATAGACATAAACTCTCCCATAAGAGAAAGATGGAGATGGCTATCATTTAATCCGGGAAGAACTGTTCTTCCTTGGAGATCAATAACTCTATCGGCATCTTCCTTTAGGAAATCATCATTGGTCCCCACCTTTTTTATAAAACCATCTTGAATCAAGGTAGCTTCTTTAAAAACACCTTTTTCGACAAAGAATTTTGCATTTTTTAATATAGTTCTCATATTTCTCCTCTTTTCTATACTGGATTTATAATTAATTTATCTTAAAATTTGTTGGCATAAAAATATTGATCTTCTTATTTAAACATCCTTATATAGCTACCCTTTTTTTAGCAATATAGTATTTTTTTAGTTGATAAAAACCATATAAAGCTATATACTGAATATTAAGAAAGATAGTAAAACTATTTTTAAGATGATGATAGGAGGAATTAAAATGGAAGGTTACATAGTAAAGGAAATAAAGGATCTTTATACAGTTATTAAACTTAAAGAATTCAGACAAACAGAAGGCGTAAGATTTGATGTTATGGTAGGAGATATGGTGCCGGAGATTCATGCTATAGATAGAGTACTACATAAGGGAGGTTCCGTTTCCCCAGGACCTATTGGAGATGTTGAAAGGCCATGGTATATGCATCCGCACCAAGCGGACAATCTTTTAGTTCTAAGAGGAACTAGACATATTGAGGTATATACTCCAGAACATGGAAAGGTAGAAAAATTTGTAGTTACACCAGAATATGTTGAACATAATGGTGAAAGGATAGTTGAAGGCGGAGGCCTTGTAGTTTGGCCTACAAATGTTTTCCACAGGATAGTAAGTGAAGAAGATGGATCAGCCTCAGTAAACCTTGCAACTCACTATGATGGATTTGATATAAAGACAAATTTTAATATATATGACTTAAATACAGAAACAGGAGAATACAAGCTCTTAAGAGAAGGATATAAGGATCAGAAATAAAAATTATACAGATTAAAACATAGTAAAGAATAGAGAGATATAGTATAGTTAAAGTTAGCTATACTATATCTTTATGTAAAGAACTATTGTGGAAAAGATATAGAAATAAAAGTAAATAAAGGGAAAAACAATAAAAATAAAAACAGAGGAGTCCTAATTCAAATGAAAATTATTATACCAATTATAGTCGGAGCCGCTATAGGATATTTTACAAACTGGCTTGCTATTAAGATGCTTTTTAGACCCTTAGAAGAAAAAAGGATCGTTGGAATAAAAGTCCCCTTTACACCGGGTTTAATTCCTAAAGAGAGAGAGAGGATAGCAAAGAGTATAGGAGAAGCTGTAGGGATGCATCTTCTAACACCTGAAAAAATAACAGAAGTTATATCAAGTGATGAAACCAAGTTAAAGTTAAGAAGCTTTATAAACTCTAAGTTGGAGGGATTAAAAAAGAGTGAGAAAACTTTTAAAGAAGCACTAAGCAGCATAGGAAACAAAGAAAATCATCTTATTTCAGAAAATATAAAAGAAAAGATTTTTAAATCTATTATGTCAGGATTAAAAGATGAAGAGCTAAAGATTAATCTAATAAGATTTATAGAAGAAGATATTTACGAAAAGTATAAAGTCAGTGCATTGGATAGTATATTAACTCAAGGTGACAATATGCTAGAAGAGATGAAAGGGTCAGAGAGGTTAAAAGATTTGTTCATAGATCTCATTGATGTAAAAATAAAAGAGATAAACCAGGAAGATAGGATCTTAAAAGATATAATCCCCCAAAAGTTTATTGATAAGCTAAACTTGAGTATAGAAGAAAATAAGGAAGCTATAGTTGATAGATTAAGAGAACTGTTTTATAAGCCGAGCATACAAACTAGTATAAAGTTATCTATTGAAGAATTAGTAGAGCAAAATGTAAGCAAGATGATAACAATGTTTTTAGAGCCTGCTGTTATTTCAGAAAAGGTTTTTTCAGCTATTTCCAAATATGTAGACAGTGACCAGGCAGAAGAAGTTACAAGTTTTATCCTCAAAGACTCTATTGACAATATTGCGAGCAGTAAAGTTTCTGCCGTAAGTGAATATATCTCCAATATTATAGGACAAGAAGATAGAGAAAACTTATATCAAAAATTTATAGATTATTTTCTCAGTGAAGAAAACAGAAAGAACTTATTATTTATCATAAAAGAAAATGCAGAGCTCAAAGACGAGAAGATAAAAAGCTCAATTATTAAAAAATTAGAAATAGGTTTGGATGATATCTTAAACTCTGGGAACTTTAAGATTATGATAAAAAAACTTATAGATAGCAATATAGATAAAATTATGGGACTATCTATTTCTCAAACATTTAATAAAATAGATGACAAGGAAGTAGAAATTTTGCTTGATACTTTTGATAATATATTTAACACTATACTAAAAGATGAGCTATATAATATTATAAAATTATTTAATGTATCTCAAATAGTAGAAGATGAGATAAACAGCTTTGAGGTAGAATATACTGAAAAGCTTATACTGGATATAGCTGATAGGGAACTTAAAGCTATTACAAGGCTTGGAGCTCTTCTGGGAGCTATAATGGGGCTGCTGATGCCGCTTTTGCAGATGATATAGTAGAGATAGATCCACCAAATCTTAAATATTGTAATGTAGTCTGATAAATGATAAAATTAAACATTAAACACGGTAGCACTGCCGGCTAATTTTTTGAATTAAGCGAATGTAGCAATTAAATAGACAAAGAAACAAATGAATTTAGTTACTTAAATTGGAGGTATATACTATGAAAAAGTTGACTTTTATTTTAATGAGCTTACCAGCTTTAGTTTTATCAGCTGGGGCAAACTATACTTGGATTCCTTCTCCGCCGATTGTTAAACAATTTTTAAGTTTCTGGAGTTAATTTCTAAAAATACTAAGCTATTAGCCGGCTTAAAATATACTGGAGATGATAGATTTGCAATTAAACAATAAGACGAAAACATATATAGCATTTATATACTCCATCGCAATTTTAATATTTGTATATTTATTTATAGAGTTTGAAGTTTTAAATATAAAAATGCTTCTTTTTTGGAGTGTTTTATCTATTATTGCAGAATCCTTGTTAATAGCTTTATCAAACAATTCAATGGCTGTTTCAGTAGGTTCAGCTATAAATCTATCAGCCATAATAGTTGGGGGACCCCTGTTTGGAGTAATAATAGCATCTTTAGGAATGATATTTAGATTTCCTAAGATACCTGAAATTGGATATAGACATATATTCAATACTCCGATTCATATAACATTATTTAATGTTTCTCAAGTAATAATTGTAACCGGAATAATGGGTATTTTATATACATTTCCCGGAAGATTTGTAGGAAAGTTTTTTATAGTACAAACTATCTTTGTACTCCTGATAGGCACTTTGTTAAATACTATGATAATCTCAATCCTTATGTCCTTTCTTAGTGAGGACAAATTTCTAAAAGCATGGGTATTGAATATGAAAGGTACAACTTTAAGTGTTATAGCTGTTGGGAGTATAGGTATTATAATGGCACTTTCATTTATAAGCTATGGATATGGAGCTGTTATATTGTTTTTTGGGCCCCTGCTTCTGGCTAGATATTCCTTTAAGCTCTACAATGAAATGAGAGCTGTTTCACTAACTACTATTCAATCCTTAAGTAAAGCACTCGATGCTAAAGATTCTTATACCAGTGGACATGCTTCTAGAGTTGAGGAATATTCTGTAAAACTTGCAAAAGAATATGGGCTATCCTTAGGTGAAATTGAAAACATAAAAACAGCAGCTATACTTCATGATATAGGTAAAATCGGAATAGTTGATGATATATTAAATAAAAATGGAAAACTCACTGATGAAGAGTTTCAAAAAATAAAAGAACATCCGAGTGTTGGTGCTGACATCATTGGAGAGATATCATTTTTAAAAGATGTTTCTAAAATTATAAGGCATCATCATGAAAGATATGACGGCAAAGGCTATCCTCAGGGCCTTAAGGGTGATGAAATCCCCATAGAGTCCTCTATACTGTCAATTGCTGACTCATATGATGCTATGACATCTAACCGGCCTTACAGAGGGGCCTTGACAAGAATGGAAGCCTTAAGGGAAATAAATAAAAATGCCGGTACTCAGTTTCATCCAATCTTAGCTAAGAAATTTATCTATATTATTTATATTATGGAGAGTTAGTAACTATACTGCTCATTTATCAGACTTTTTAATGAAGTGAAATTATATATGAAACAAGGTAAGATTAAAATAAAATAAGATTAAATTATGGAGGAATAACAATGAACTTAGATGAATATAATATTGACAAGGAAAATGTAAATATCCAGCCAGTTTTACTTGGAGGAGATATAAACTGTTACAGTGTAGCACGAGCTTTTCATGAAGCTTATGGCGTAAAATCCATAGCCTATGGAAAGATGGCCCTTGGAGCGACTAAAGACAGCAAGATAATAGATTTTAGAATAGATGAAAAAATGACCGGAACTGAAGAAGTTTTAAGAATATTAGATGAAGTAGCCCAAGAGATAAAAGGAAGCAACAAGGTTCCTATTCTGATGGGTTGTACTGATGAGTATGCAGAACTTATAATAGACCATAGAGATACCCTGTCAAAGAGCTTTATAACTCCCTATATCCATAAGGAATTAAAAGATAAGCTAATTGAAAAAGAATCATTTTATGAGATGTGTGAAGAAAAAGGACTATACTATCCTAAGACATACATATTTTCTAAAGGAGACAAGATAATTGATTTTGAATTTAGTTATCCAGTTATAATAAAACCATCAGATAGTGTTCTATACTGGCAGTTTCCTTTTGAAGGAATGAATAAGGTATATACTGCAAAAAATAAAGAAGAATTTACAGAAATAACTGATAAGATTTATCAAGGAAAATACAATAAAAACTTGATAATCCAAGACTTTATTCCAGGAGAAGACTCCCAGATGAGAGTTTTAACCTGCTATTCAGATAGAAATGCAAAGGTCAAGATGATGTGCTTAGGCCACGTACTTCTAGAGGAGCATACTCCTACTGCTATTGGGAACCATGCTGCAATTATAACTGAGTACGATGAAGACCTTATGAATAAGATAAAAGCATTTTTAGAGGACATCGGATATGTGGGGTATTCAAACTTTGATATCAAGCTTGACTCCAGAGATAATAAATATAAATTATTTGAAATAAACTTAAGACAGGGAAGAAGCAACTACTATGTAACCGCTTCAGGAAACAATATAGCTAAATATGTGGTAGAGGACAGAGTACTTGAGAAAAACCTGGAATTTAAGGTTCAGAAAGATCCTTTTTACTGGCACGTAGTTCCAAACGGTGTTGTTTTTAAATACGTAAAAGATCAGGCCTTGGTTAAGCAAGTTAAGAGTTTGATATCACAGGGGAAGGAAGCTACATCTTTTGGATATAGTAAGGATTTGAGCGGAAACTTTAAGAGAAGCTTGTATGTCTTCCTATATAATATAAATCAATTTAAGAAATATAAAAAATATTTAGGATAGGTTCTACCAGTAGAAATAAAATAGAAACTAATAATGTGTAACGGGAGATAAAAATGAAATTAAAAGACTTATTAAAAGATATTGACTTTACTTCAGATAAAAAGATTGAAGAAATAAACAAGATTGAGATAGAAGATATTTGCTATGACTCTAAGATTGCAGGAGAGAACATGATGTTCACTGCCTTGTTGGGAGAAACTACTGATGGGCATAACTATATAAAGAACGCATATGAAAAGGGAAGCCGGGTTTTTTTAATCAGCCGTGAAGTAGACCTGCCGGTAGACGCTGTTAAAATTCTAGTTAAGAACACTAGAAAAGTACTATCCCATATTTCTTCCAATCTATATAATCATCCTTCAAAAGAACTTAAAATAATTGGAATAACAGGAACTAAAGGAAAGACTACTACAAGTAATTATATAAGAGCAATATTTGAAGCGGCAGGTTATAAAACTGGTATCATTGGAACAAATGGAGTTTTTTATGGAGATGTGCAACTAGAGACTGTAAATACTACACCTGAGAGCTATGAAATACAGAAAATTTTAAGAGCTATGATAGAAGAGGATGTGAAATTCGTAGTCATGGAAGTATCTTCAGGAGGTCTTAAGATGAACCGGGTTGATGATATTGAGATTGATCTAGGACTGTTTACAAATATATCAAAAGACCACATAGGGCCTAAGGAACATCCTGACTTTGAAGACTATATGCATTCTAAAGCCAAGCTCTTTAAACTTGCCAAGCATGCGATTATAAACATAGACGATAAACATAGTACCTATATGATAGATAATGCTACTTGTGGAATAACTACAATATCCAGTGAAGTTGATTCAGACTTCAGAGCAAAAGACATAGAGCTCTCTGGAAATATAAAAACTTTGGGTTCTAGTTTTACTTGTGTTTCAGAAGATGGAGCTATCGATTATAAAATATCTTCTCCTGGAATGTTCAGTATCTACAATGCCCTCTTAAGTATTGCGGCGGCAAGACATTTTAAGATAGAACATTCAACTATAAAAGATGTTCTAAAAGATGTAAATGTTAGCGGAAGAGTAGAGATACTACCCTTGCTTGACTATGCATCTATAGTGCTGGACTTTGCCCACAATGAGGTAAGTTTGAAAAATATAGTTGATACCCTTAACCATTATAATCCCAAAAGGCTGATCTGCTTGATAGGTTCAGTTGGAAACAGATCTATTTTAAGAAGAAAGGAACTGGGTGACGTTGCTGCGAGCGAATGCGACGTGTGTATTTTGACATCCGATAATCCAGACTTTGAAGATCCAATGAAGATAATAAATGAAATGAGCGAGTCTTTTTCAGATTCTGATTGCATATTAATTAAGGAAGCAGATAGAAAACAAGCCATTATAAGAGGGATAAATATGTTAGAAGAGGATGATATACTCCTTTTATCTGGAAAAGGGCATGAAAATTATCAAATTATAGAAGGCGAAAAAGTTTATTTTAGTGATAAAGAAACTGCAGAAGAAGCTGCAAAGGATCTTTTAAATAGAAAAGTATAAAAAATGAAATAGTATAAAAACTCTTTGGATAAACAATTTTTGAGATATAAGGGCTCTGATATCCATTAAACTGCTTTAGAATAAGAAGTTATAAGCAGGATAAAGCTAAAATTAAGACAGAAAAAAGACTTTAAGATAGAGAATTTTAAGATTATGAGGAAGGGGTAAAAATATGAAGAAAAACTTGCTGAAGATTTTACTTGCTATATTTGCTGTATCCCTTTTATCAGGATGCAGCGGCAATAAATATAAAAAGTATGAATATACTTTTTTTGATACATTTGATACAGTTACTCAAATAATAGGTTATACAGAAAGCCAAGAAGAATTTGACTCATATATGACTCAAATTCATGAAAGATCTAAAGATCTCCATAAACTATTTGATAAATATCAGAACTATGAAGGCTTAAATAACATTAAAACTATAAATGATAATGCAGGGATAAAGCCAGTCAAGGTAGACCGACAAATTATAGATTTGTTGCTATTTTCAAACGAATGGTATTATAAAGCTGGTCAAGTAACCAATATAGCTATGGGGCCTGTAATAAAAGTCTGGTCTGACTACCGAGATAAAGCTATAGAAGATCCAGAAAAAGCTAGCTTGCCTGCAAGAGAAGAGTTAGAAGAAGCAGCAAAATATACTGATATTGAAAAAGTTATAATTGATGAAAAAGCCAGTACTGTTTTTCTGCAAGAAAAGAATATGATGTTGGACTTAGGATCCGTAGCAAAGGGCTACTCTGTAGAACTCATCGCACAAGAGATAGAAGAAGCAGGACTGAAATCAGCTCTTATAAGCGGAGGCGGTAATATAAGATCTATTGGTAAGCCCGTGGAAGGAAACAAGGAAAGATGGGGAATTGGAATACAAAACCCTGATCCTGAATTAATAGACAAAGGCAATGTTTTAGAAACTCTTTTTGTAAATGAGTCTTCAGTTGTAAGTAGCGGAGATTATCAAAGATACTTTATGGTAGATGAAAAAGTATATCATCACATTATAGATCCAAATACTTTAATGCCGGGAGACTATTATAGAGCTATTACTATAGTTACACCAGACTCGGGAGTTGCAGACTTTCTTTCTACTTCAGCATTTTTACTTCCATTTGAAGAAAGCTTGGCTCTGATAGAATCTATTGATGATACAGAAGCTTTTTGGGTTATGAATGATGGAAGTATAAGGACTAGTGAGGGGATGAATGCTCTTATGCTTAGCGAAGGTGCTTCTGGCGGAAAAAAATAAAAGGTGGTATATTATGAAAAAACTTGGAATATTAGGCGGTATGGGACCTTTGCCTACAATAAAACTATTTGAAATGATAGTGTCTATGACTGACGCAAACCGAGATCAAGATCATATTCATATAATAATAGATAATAATACTAAGATTCCCGATAGAACTTCCTTTTTATTAGACAACAATAAAGAGAGTCCGGTTATATCTTTAGTAGAATCAGCAAAGATGCTGGAAAAAGCTGGATCCGATTTGATAGTTATGCCCTGCAACACTGCTCACTACTATTATAAGGAGTTAAAAGAAGCTGTAGAGATACCATTTTTAAATATGATAGAAGAAACAGCTATCTGGATAAAGAAAAACCATCCTGAGCTTAAAAATATAGGACTTTTAGCAACGGACGGAACTATAAGAGCTGGAATATATGATAATATATTTTTAAACTATGGAATAAATATAGTAAAACCTTCAGAGGGAAAACAAAAATATATATATGACTTAATATATAATTTAAAAGAAAACAAAGAACAAAAAGATTTAGAGGGAATCTATAGAGCCATGGAAGAAATAGAAGCTCAAGGTGCAGAAGTTTTTATAGCGGGTTGTACTGAGGTTTCAGTAGCCCTGGATACTTTTAAAATAAAAGGTGATTTTATAGATCCGATGAAAATAATAGCAGAAAGATCTATAGAAATGGTTGGAGCAAAACTTAAGACCAGCTATAAACTTTAAGGTTTATAGCTGGTTTTTCTAAAGCTTTAAAATGAGATTCAAAGAAAAAGGGTAGTTTAAGGAGAAAATGGATAAGTATAGACTAGGACAAACTAAGGAGGAATAAAATGTATAAATACAGCCAAGAAGAATTAACAAAGACCGCTATTGATATGTTAAATAAAAGAGGAGTAACTTTAAAAGATATTGCACTTCTAGTTATGTATCTTCAAAAACAATATTATGAAGATTTGACAGTTGAGATATGTATTGAGAACTTAAAGAAAGTTTTAGAAAAGAGAGAAATAGTTCATGCTATTTTGACAGGTATAGCACTGGACGAATTAGCTGAAAAGAAATTGCTGCCAGAACCTCTTCAAACTATAGTTGCAACGGACGAGAGTTTGTATGGTATAGATGAGATAATACCGCTATCGATTGTAAATGTTTATGGTACAATAGGTCTTACAAATTATGGATATCTCGACAAAGAGAAGATTGGTATTATTAAAGATTTAGATTTCCAAAAAGGAGAAGAGTGCAATACCTTCTTAGATGACTTGGTAGCAGCACTAGCAGCTGCTACTGCAAGCAGAATAGCTCATTCAAGAACTGAGCATTATATTTAAAAAGAAGGATAAAGTTGAGGTATAACTTGATTTTAAAATAAAAGAACAGAACATTTTAAAATGTTCTGTTCTTTTATAATATTCATAAACAAGACTTTTGACTTTGCTTTAAGAGATTTATAAAAACTCTCCAATAGTTTCTATTAATTCTACACATACATCCAGAGTTTTTTTATCGTAATCTAAATCTGGATTAAGTTCTACAAAATCTATAGATTTTACAAAATCCTCTCGTAAAATAGTTTCTAAGATAGTATTTGCTTCAGCTAAGGTAAAACCTCCCTCTACTGGTGTTCCGGTTCCCGGAACCAAGTCTTTATCTAAAGAGTCTATATCAAAACTTAAATGCACTGCATCTACATCTGAATTTCTTATACTTTCTATTACAGTATTTAAAATATCCTTTAAACCTTTTTCGCGGATTTTATCCATTGTATAAAGATTGATTTTATTATCTTCTGCTATTTTTATCTCGCCTTCATCCAAATCTCTTGCGCCTATAATATATACGTCTTTAGGGGATACTTTTTCTCCTTGAAAATATATATTAGTTAATTTAGAATCACCTATATCCATCGATACTGCTAGAGGCATACCGTGTATGTTTCCAGATGGTGAAGAAGCAGAATCATTTATATCACCATGGGCATCTACCCAAACTACAGCTATCTTCTTAAAAAACTTACTAGCACCAGCTATACTACCCATTCCTAAAGCATGATCTCCTCCTATTATAAGTGGAAGTGAACCGCCTTTTAAAGAAGAATAAACTAGGTGGGCCAAATTTTCATTTACATCTACTATTGTATTTAAATATTTCATATTTGGATGATCTTTAAATTTATCCTCTTTTGATACAAAGGGTACAAAAATATTACCCATATCATAAACCTTGTTCCTTTGAGAAGTAAGTTTTTCAACTATACCAAGTTCTCTTAGCTTATCGGGGCCAAATTCTACTCCATCTCTATCACAGCCATATTTTAGAGGAACTCCTATTATATTAATGTTCATAATTTTCCCTCCCTTAATTTAATCTAATTATATACTTATACTTGATTTTTGTCACTTAAATAAATTTAAATCTATAAAAAGGTGCATTTGGGGTATATATAAGTAGAAAGCGGAAATATGATCTAGAAATAAAGGGAGGATACTATGAAAAAAATAGCGGTATTAGTAGAAGACTTATATGAAGAGATTGAATTATTATATCCTTACTATAGACTTATGGAAGAGGGATATGAGGTTCATTTAGTAGGAAGTGAAAAAGATACAGTTTATAAAGGTAAATCAGGTTCTTATCCTATGACAAGTACGCATGCATCTAAAGATATAGATGCAAAAGATTATGATATGGTTGTAATACCAGGAGGATATTCTCCAGATAAAATGAGAAAATGTCAGGCTACTTTAGATTTTGTAAAAGAACTAGACAAAGAACAAAAGCCAATAGCTGCAATTTGTCATGGACCTTGGATTATGGCATCTAGTTGTGATCTAAAAGGTAAAAGTATAACATCTGTCAAATCAATTAAAGATGATTTAATAAATGCGGGAGCAAATTATGTAGATGAAGAAGTAGTAGTAGATGGTAATATAATAACCTCTAGAACACCAGATGACATGATTCCTTGGATTAAGGCAATCCTAGAAGCTGTAGATGAAAAAGAGATGCTTCATACTGAAGAATATACTCCGTTAGATATTTAAATTATCTTTGATTAAATATCTTTAAATAATAAAGTTATCTTAAATGGCTAGTCTAACTAGCCATTTTTAGATATAATAGATTAAAACAAAGATTAGGAGAAAAGAGATGAGTAAATATTTTTATGCAGTAAGAGTAGGAAATGCACCAGGGATTTATAATACTTGGAGTGAATGTGAAAGAGAAGTAAGAGGATTTAAAGGAGCCAAGTTTAAGAAATTTAAAACTTATGAAGAAGCCTTAAGTTTTGTTGAAGATAAAGGCGCCAGCTCTATTTTAGATAAAATAGATTTTAAAGAAGCAAAAGATAAAGTAATAGATAGCAAGCCAATAAAAGATAAAATAGATATTGGAGTAGAGGAAAAGCAAAAAGAAATAGCGGCGATTGTTGAAATAGAAGATATAAGTCAAGGAGATGCCATTTCTTATGTGGATGGAAGCTTTTCACTTTCAACTATGACTTTTTCTTATGGCGTGGTTATGATAAGTAAAGATGGAATAGAAACCTTTAAAGGTATGGATAGAGATCCAGAACTCGCTAAGATGAGAAATGTTTCTGGAGAGTTAAAGGGAGCCATGGTAGCTATGGATATAGCTCTAGATAGAGGATATAAAACTCTATCCCTACACTATGACTATGCAGGGATAGAAAAATGGGCTTTAGGGCAGTGGAAAACAAATAAGGATGGTACTAAGAGTTATAAACAATACTATGACTCTATAAAAGATAAGCTAGATGTAAGATTTGTAAAGGTTAAGGCACACACCGGAGTAGAGTACAATGAACTTGCAGATCAATTAGCAAAAGAGGCTATAGAAGAAAGTATTATCTCTTTCCTGCCTGATAGCTTGTAAATGCGAGTTATTAAATAAAAAGCAATAGTAAACTATGATAGTTTTATAATTTTTCTATTTGTATACCATTTACATTTAAAAGTTCCATTGCGTATTCATCGATCCTATAATCGTTTTGAAAATAAATCTTTTTAATGCCGGCTTGTATAAGTGCTTTTGTACAGTTTAAACAAGGAAAATGAGTTACATAAGCGCTACAGTCCTTTACTGAAATACCTTCCTTGGCACAATATAGCAGGGCGTTTATTTCAGCATGGATAGTTGCTATGCAGTGATTGTCACGCATCTTATGGCCTATATCATCGCAGTGAGGGTTCTTTTTAACTGAGCCATTATAGCCGGTAGATACTATTCTGTTTTCATCATTTACAAGCAAACAGCCTACAAAGGCCCTATCGCAAGTAGAACGACTAGCTACTAAATTTGTTATTTCCATAAAATATTCTTTCCAACTTTTTCTATTAGACATATTATTCCTCCATTAATAAATATTTGCTACATAGATTATATTTACTTCTAACAAATTATACCACAAAACTTTAAAATAGGAGATGGTTTTCATGTATGGATTAGTACTAGAAGGAGGCGGAGCGAGAGGTTCCTATCATATGGGAGTTTATAAGGCTATCTTAGAAGAGGGCATAGTTATAAAAGGTGTAGCGGGGACTTCTATAGGAGCATTAAATGGGGCTCTTATAGTTCAAGGAGACTATGAACTCGCCTTAAAACTTTGGAATCAAATAGCCTATAGCGATATTGTACAGGCAAATGAAGAAGAGATAGATAGGCTTTTAAACACCAAGTTAAATATAGAAGATCTAAAGCATCTATCTAAAAAAGCTTTTTCTTTGATATCTGACAGGGGATTTGATATAGAACCCTTTAAAGAGATGATCAGGGAAAACATAGATGAAAAAAGGATAAGAGATTCAGCTATGGACTTTGGCATAGTTACGGTTAACCTTACGGACCTAGTACCATTGGAACTTTTTGTAGAAGAAATACCAGAAGGTAGTCTAGCGGATTTCTTGCTTGCATCTTCTTATCTTCCTATATTTAAATTTGAAAGACTGGGCGGGAAGATTTATTTAGATGGAGGATTTTATGATAATCTGCCCTTTAAGTTGCTTCAGAAAAAAGGCTATAAAAAACTGATTTTAGTCAGGACCCACGCTAAAGGCCTTATAAGGAAACCTCCTAAAGATGATAATATGATAATAATATCTCCTTCACGAGATATTGGTAAATCCTATATATGTGATCCTCAAAAGGCCAATGAAAATATAGATATGGGATATTATGACGCTCTGAAAATATTCAGAGATTTAAAGGGCGACTTATATTATATAGAAGGCGAAGAGGAAGAATACTATATGGAGTTTTTAATGAAGATCAGTGAATCTAAAATAAAAAAAATATTAGAACAATTAAACTTAAACTTAAAAGCCAATCGGAGAACTCTATTCGAACACATAATTCCCAAAATAGGATCTTTTTTAGGGTTAAAGGAAGATTTTACTTATGAAGAATTACTGGTATCCTTGTTGGAGAGAAAGGCTGAGCAACTGCAAGTTAAAGAGTACAGGATATATCGATTTAAAGATCTTTTAAAGGCGGTTAAGAGTATAGGTCCTTTTGAAGAAGATGATATTGAAGATTCAAATTCAATTGGCAACCTCCTTAACAAGGTAGATTTAGGAAAATATTTCAGTAAAGAGGAATCTATTCTAGAGATAGGCAAGATAATATTTATAGATGAAGCAATTTAGTGGAGGGATTGGGTTAATTGAAAGAGTTAGATATATATAATATAAAAAAAATTATAGAAAACAGAAAACCTAAGTGCCTAGAGAAGATGTCTAAGTTTTCAGTCTTAGTTCCATTTATAAAAGAAGAAGGAAAATTAAATATTATATTTGAACTAAGGGCTAAAGACCTTAGAACTCAGCCGGGTGAAGTATCTTTTCCAGGAGGAAGATTAGAAGAGGGCGAAACCTTTGAGGAAGCTGCTGTTAGAGAAACTATGGAAGAGTTAAATATAAGACGAGATAATATTGACTTGATTGGAGAATTTGATTACCTTGTATCTTATTCAAATATGGAGATACATTCATTTATAGCGAGCATAAGTGGAGTAGATGTCGATAAGATTCTGCCAAATCCAGGAGAAGTGGATCATTTATTTACAGTACCTTTGGAATTTTTCTTAAACAATGAGCCAAATGGTTATTATTTAGATTTAGAAACAAGATATAATAAAGACTTTCCATACAATCTGATACCCAATGGTAAAGAATATAACTTTAGAAGCTCTAAAAGAACTATATATTTTTATGAGTATAAGGACTATATAATATGGGGATATACTGCATCAATAATTAAGCACCTTATAGATGAGTTAAAACAAGAAAATAAAAATGAACTTTAGAATTTATTTAAATTCTAAAGTTCATTTTTATTTTTAGTGATTTTTTAGCTCTTTATTCTTACTTGATGGTAAACTTTCTTACCTTTTTTAATCATGATCTTACCATCATTAAAATCTTCCATAGAGATTTTTTTATCTATAGCACTTATTTTTTTATCATCAATACTTATTCCGCCTTGTTCTATAAGCCTTCTGCCTTCTCCGTTAGACTTTATAAGTTCTAGTTCTCTTAAGAGATCTAAAACACCAATTCCTTCTTGGAACTTAGAAGCATCCATAGCTGTAAATGGTATAGAACCTTTTTCGCCACCGCCTTCAAAGAGTGCTTTTGAAGCATCGAGTGCTTTTTTAGCTTCTTCTTCTCCGTGGATTGCCTTGGTTACTTCAAAAGCCAGTACTTCCTTAGCCTTATTTATTTCAGCTCCTTCAAGAGCTCCCAGCCTCTTTACCTCATCCATAGGAAGGAAGGTAAGCAAGCTTAAGAATTTCTCAACGTCCCTGTCATCTGAATTTCTCAGATACTGAAATAGTTCATAAGGAGGTGTTTTTTCTTCATCTAACCAAATAGTTCCGGCTTCAGTTTTACCCATCTTAGTTCCAGACGCAGTAGCTAAGAGTTTAAAAGTCATGGCATAAACTTTATCGCCTTCCAATTTTCTAACTAATTCGTAACCTCCGATCATATTTGACCATTGATCACTTCCTCCTAGTTCAAGCTTACAATCATAATCCCTATAGAGTTTTAGGAAATCGTAAGATTGCATAAGCATATAGCTGAATTCAAAGAAGGTAAGGCCTTCATTGATCCTATTTTTATAACAGTCAAAGCTCAGCATTCTATTTACATTAAAGTGAACTCCTATATCTCTCATAAAATCTAGAAAGTTTAACTCCAGCAGCCAATCTGCATTGTTTACCATAATAGCTTTACCTTCTCCAAAATCGATGAATCTTCCCAGTTGTTTTTTAAACATAGAAGCATTGTAATCTATCATCTCCGGGGTTAAGATTCTTCTCATATCACTTTTTCCAGAAGGGTCTCCTACCATAGTAGTTCCGCCCCCTAGAAGGGCAATTGGTCTATGTCCTGCATTTTGCATGTGTTTCATAACCATTATCTGCAGGTAATGACCTAGTGTCAAGCTGTCTGCAGTTGCATCAAACCCAATATAAAATGGAACTGATTCCTTGCCTAATAGTTCTCTTAATTCGTCTTCAAAAGTTACCTGATCGATATATCCTCTGGTTTTTAAAACATCAAAAACATTTGTCATTAGATCTCTCCTTTAAAATAAAATAAAAAAAGGGTGTTTCTCTCCTGAAAGGACGAGAAACACCCGTGGTACCACCTTAATTTGCACAAAGCCTCAATTTCCTGTAACGTGGAAAGAATACGCAATAGACAACTATTGAAACTCCAGACATGTAATTCGCTTAAAATTAAGTTATAGACCTTCCACCGCTAGTCTATTCTCTATATTTAACTAAAATCAAGCTACTTTTATCTTTCACAGTTTTATATTATTTACTAGTATAATAATATATTTTAGATTCTTTGTCAAGGCTAATACTAATCTACTTTTAATTCCTGGCTATTTTCCCAAAGACCATGAATATTGCAATAAGAAGTTGCAAAGATTGTACCAGATTTTTCTGTAGTAAATCTTGTGCTTATGTTTGGAGGGGTAAATAATCCACCTTCTCCGTGAGCTGCTAAGTTATAAGTACCTATTTCTACTGGGAATTTTGAACCCTCTGCTAAGAAATAAACTTTTATCCATACAATATGGTGTTCAAATTGATTAGGATGAGGAATCTCTTCACCTATAATAACTTTTACTTCTACTTCTGCTCCGCTTACGATTGATTCTGGTGCATGAATTACAGGAACGTGCTTTTCACCTTTCCAGTCTCCGCTTTGATAAAAATTTCCAATACTTTTCATTAAAAAACCTCCATTTATTGATAGTTATTTGTCATACTTTATTCTAATACCCTAAAAAACTAATAAAAAACTAAAATACCTGTTTAATAACAAAAATATAAGATATAATAAATATATAAGTAAAAGGAGAGAAAATAATGGAAAATATAGAATTAATAGCAACAACCACATTTGGACTTGAAGCTGTAGCTAAAAGAGAATTAGAAGCTCTAGGATATAAAGATATGGAAGTAGAAAATGGAAGAGTAACATTTTCAGGAACTAAAATAGATATAGCACGCGCAAATGTATGGCTTAGAACTGCAGAGCGTGTATTGGTTAAAGTAGGTGAATTTAAAGCATTTTCATTTGATGAATTATTTGAAAAAACTAAAGCTCTTCCCTGGGATGAATGGCTAGAAGAAGATGCGAATTTTGTAGTTGAGGGAAAGAGTATAAACTCAAAACTATATAGTATATCCGATTGCCAGAGAATAGTAGAAAAGGCAGTAGTAGAAAAATTAAAGACAAAATATAATGTAGACTGGTTTGAAAAAACAGGAGCTAAATATACTATACAAGTAGGCCTGTTAAAAGATGTAGCTACATTGACAATAGATACTTCAGGAGCTGGACTTCATAAAAGAGGCTATAGAGACAGAGCTGGAGATGCACCTATTAAAGAAACACTTGCGGCAGCTATGGTGCTTCTAAGTTTTTGGAATAAAAATAGAACTCTTTATGATCCATTTTGCGGTTCGGGAACAATTCCTATAGAAGCAGCTATGATTGGAAGAAATATAGCTCCAGGACTTGATAGAGATTTTGCAGCGCAGGAATGGGGAAGAGTTGGAGAGCAAGTCTTTAAAGATGTTAAAAGAGAAGCTTTAAAAGAGATCGATAACGATTGTGAACTTCATATACTTGGATCTGATACAGATAAGAGATCTATGCTAAGAGCCAGAGACAATGCTGCAAATCTAGGACTGGAAGATGATATAGAATTCTTTATGAAAGATATGAGAGATGTTGATTTACGAGATGAATATGGAGTAGTAATTACAAATCCTCCCTATGGTGAGAGAATGGGAGAGATAGAAGAGATAAATGAACTTTATAAAGATTTTGGCGCTAAATTTAAGGAACTTGAAACTTGGTCAGTATATGCCATAACTTCTAGTAAGGAGTTTGAATCACTTTATGGCAGAAAAGCAGACAGAAGAAGAAAGCTCTATAACGGAAGAATAGAAACCACCTACTATCAATACTACGGTCCAAGACCAGATAAGGGACTAAAATAGAAAGGAAGATATAAATGGATATATATACTAAAACAGGAGATAAGGGAAAAACTTCTCTATATGACAATACAAGACTTTTTAAAGATGATATAAGAGTTGAAAGTTATGGAACTATAGATGAACTTATATCTTTTTTAGGCATAGCTAAAAACTATGCGGAAGATAAGGAGATATCAAGTATATTAGAAGAAATACAAAACAAGCTCTTTACTGTAACTACAAACCTGGCTACAAAAGATAGATCTAAGATTAAGTTTCACATACAGGAAGAAGATATTGAACACCTAGAGTCTATAGTAGATGTATATATGGGAAAACTTGATAATCCAACTGGATTTATAGTACCGGGTTCCAATAAAAAATCTTCCTATATCCATGTAGCTAGGACAATCTGCAGAAGAGGAGAGAGAAGAATAATAACTCTTGGAAGAAGCGAGGAAGTAGATCCTTTGGTTGTAAAATATGTAAACAGGCTCTCTGATACGCTTTATGCTATAGCTAGATATTTAGAAGAAGACCAGATAGAGGTAAAATATTAAGGAAAATAAGATTTTTCTATAGAATTAATAGATAATATAATATACAATTAGATTATTAGTAGTAACTGACACAAGTACTAAAAAATAACTATAAATCACATTCTAAAGCATAGAATAAAATAAATGAATTGGGTGATTGTATGTTAAAAGGGACTGATAATATAAAAAAAGATAATATATCAGAGAGCTTAGATTATTGGAAGCTTAATTACCATGTTTTGGAAAGTATGGCGGATTGGGTTAGGGTTATAGATAAAGATGGTACTGTAATCTATGCCAATAAATCTATGAAAGATGATTTAGGTGAGGATATAATAGGACAAAGATGCTATGAGGCAATTTCTAATGATGATAGCTGTAATAGCTGTATCACACAAAGAAGCATGGCAACTGGTGAAATAATTCAAAAAGAAGAAATAATAAAGAAAAAAACCTACTCAGTTAAAAGTTCTCCGGTTAGAAATACTAAGGGCGAGATAATAGCTGCAGTAGAAGTTTTTAGAAATGTAACCCGAGAAAGAAAACTAGAACTGGAGCTTATAAATAAAAATAGAAAGATGAACAATGATTTAGAGTTCTCTAAAAGACTACAGCAAAAAATACTTCCTAAGAAACAGAGGATTCAAAACTTGGATATAGACTATATATATAGACCTTCTGAAACACTAAGCGGAGATATGTTTGATATGTATAAGATTGATGACGATCATATAGGAGTTTATATAAGTGATGTTGTTGGAAATGGAGTCTCAGCAGCTCTTATGACTATGTTTATAAGACAAACCATGAGACTTATGACAGATGATCCAACCAGTCCGTCTAGCGTGCTGGAAGAGCTTCACAATAGATTTTTAGGTTTAGGACTCGAAGCAGAATACTATTTTACTATATTTTATGGAATATTCAATACCAAGACAAAGCGGTTTAAGTATGTAAACGCAGGACATAACTGCATGCCTATAAGATATAATCTGGATAAAGGGATAATGGATGTAATAGAAAATAAAGGATATCCGATATCATCATTATTAGAAGAAATATCATTTAAAGAAAAAGAGATACAGATAAATCGTGATGATAAGATTCTTTTCTATACAGATGGAGTAACAGAAGCGAGGGATTATTCAGGACGTGAGTTTGGTCTGGAAAAGCTTCTTGATGTAATAAAAGATAATCCAAAAGATATTCTCAATAAAATAGAAGCAACTGTATTTAAGCATAGCTGGGGAGAGATTGCAGATGATTTTGCCTTAGTATTATTGCAAATATTAGATTAAAAGGAGAAGATTTTTTATGGATATTAAATTTAATTATGAAGATTCATTTATAGATATTAAAGAGTTAGAAAACATTAAACCCTTTATAAAAATGAGTCATAAAATGCTTCACGAAAAAAGTGGAGCCGGAAATGATTTTTTAGGTTTTATAGACTTGCCAAAGGAATATGATAAAGATGAGTTCAATAGAGTAAAAGATGCTGCAGAAAAAATTAGAAAAGACTCGGATGTCTTGATAGTAATAGGTATAGGAGGATCCTATCTAGGAGCTCGAGCTTGTATTGATGCACTGAGTCATAACTTTTACAGTAGCCTGGATAAGGAAAAAAGAAAATCACCTGAAATATATTATCTTGGAAACAGTATTTCAACTTCTTATATCATAGATCTTCTAGAAGCAATAGAAGGAAAAGATATAAGCGTAAATATTATATCTAAATCAGGTACAACAACAGAGCCGGCCATAGCTTTTAGATTTATGAAAGAATTTATGGAAGAAAAGTATGGAAGGGAAGAAGCTAAAAATAGAATTTACGCAACAACTGACAGAGAAAAAGGAGCTCTAAAAGAGCTAGCGGATATAGAAGGTTATGAAAGCTTTATAATTCCAGATGATGTAGGAGGAAGGTTCTCTGTTTTAACTCCAGTAGGGCTTCTTCCAATTGCAGCAGCTGGTATTGATATAGATGCAATGATGGAGGGCGCTCTTTCTGGGATGGAAGATTATGCTAACGAAGATTTAGAAAACAATGAAGCTTATAAATATGCTGCTGTCAGAAATATCTTATACAAGAAGGGCAAGCAGATTGAAATCCTTGTAAATTATGAACCAGCCTTAAATTATTTTTCAGAATGGTGGAAACAGCTCTATGGCGAATCTGAAGGTAAAGACGGAAAAGGACTTTTTCCAGCTTCAGTAAACTTTACAACAGACCTTCACTCTATGGGTCAGTATATACAAGATGGAAGAAGAAATTTATTTGAAACCATTATAAACATAGAAAAGCAGGAAAAAGACTTGTTTGTAAAAGCAACGGATGATAATTTAGATGGTTTAAACTTCTTAGAAGGAAAAAGTCTTGACTATATAAATAAAAAAGCAATGGAAGGTACTAAACAAGCACATATAAATGGTGGAGTACCAAACCTAGTCCTAAGCTTGCCTAAATTAAATGCCTTTTATATTGGGAAATTAATTTATTTCTTTGAAAAAGCATGTGCTCTGTCAGGTTACTTACTTGGAGTAAATCCATTTGACCAACCTGGAGTAGAAGAATATAAGAAAAATATGTTTATGCTGCTTGAAAAACCAGGATATTAAGAATAAAGATTATAATAAGAAAATATATAAGTACAAAAAATGGAGCAAATACTTTAAAAGTATTTGCTCCATTTTTTTATACAACTGCTTTTTCTAGCATATCACTGCTTTCTATTTTTAAAAGAGATTCTCCTATTAAATAAACATTGCCAGCTCCCATGGTAATAATTACATCACCTGATTTTGTTTTAATGTTTAGATAATCTTCTATTTCTTTAAAAGTGGATAGATAGATAGAGTCTACTCCTTTAGCACTAATTTTATCTGAGAGATCTCTAGAATGTATCTCACCTGTATCTGCTTCACGTGCAGCATAAATATCAGTTATAATAACCTTGTCTGCAAGTTTGAAAGAGTCGGAGAAACTTTCAAGAAGTGCTTTAGTCCTTGTAAAGGTATGAGGTTGGAAAACGCAGTAAACGTCTCCCGCACTTTTATTGTTTATAGCCTCTAGAGTTGCTTTTATTTCAGTTGGATGATGGGCATAGTCATCAAGCACATCAACACCCTTAAAGCTTCCCTTATATTCCAGTCTTCTATGAACTCCAGAGTAAAGATTCATATATTTTAGGAAATCTTCAAGCGGCACCTTATAAGTATCAGCGGCAGCCATACTTGCTACTGCATTATAAATATTATGAGCGCCCATAATTTTAAGTGTTACCGGAAACTTGCCTTTTCCTTTGATATTT
Source organism: Tissierella sp. (assembly GCF_029266915.1). Classification (GTDB taxonomy): domain Bacteria; phylum Bacillota; class Clostridia; order Tissierellales; family Tissierellaceae; genus Tissierella_A. The sequence continues at coordinate 40,540 of NZ_JARIEF010000051.1, forward strand.
AAATTAAAAGTGGGATAACCTTCTTTTGAGAAAACTATATCTTCAGCCCTGTAATCAGCTTCCTTTTCTATTCCAAAAGTTATTACATTTGCATCAGTAGCTTCTATAACTTTTCCCATGTGAGGATCATCAATATTTGCAAGTAGATAATCATCTTTACTTAAGTTTTTTGAATATCCTGCAAAAGTATCTACTATATGATCGATGTTTTTAAAATAATCTAAATGATCTTCATCTATATTTAATATAATTGCCATTGTCGGAAAATATTTTAATATATTTGCCTTATATTCACAAGCTTCAGTTAAGATATATTCGTCTGAATCTATTTTTACGTTTCCACCGATATCATCTAGCTGACCACCTAAAAGAACAGTTGGTTGTAAATTACCGTGATTTGTAATGCTTGCCAACATACTAGTTGTAGTAGTTTTTCCGTGAGTTCCTGAAACTGCTATAGAATATGTATAGTTCTTCATAAGCGCTCCTAGAAAACTTGCCCTATCTGTAGTTGCTATTCCTGACTTTTTAGCTGCATCTAATTCGATATTGTCTTGTGATATAGCATCTGTATAAACTATTAAGTCGGCTCCGATTATATTTTTTGTATCATGTTCTAAAAAAACTCTTGCTCCTAAATTTCTAAGTCTTGTAATTGTAGAACTATCTTTTGCATCAGTTCCAGTTACTTCATATCCTTTGCTTAAAAGAATCTCGGCAAGCCCACTCATACTTATTCCGCCGATCCCGATAAAATGTATATGCTTATAATCTCTAGATTTTAAATTAAACTCAAACATAGTATATCCTCCTGAATTTCCATTTCTATTTTTAGTATTAACAAATATATTCAATTTTAAAAAAACATATTTTAAGGTCTTGTGTACTCAATATTAAAAATGTCACTGATTGATTATATCATATGGGATACAAATATAAAGAAAAATTTTGACATATTTAAAAAATGTAAAAAATAATAAATATTTTCAAAAAAATAAAGGAAATCAAGAACTTATCTAGAACTACTATAAGTAAGCAGTATATTGATTAGGAAAGGTGGTGAAAGACAATGGAAGTTACAGACGTAAGAATTAGGAAAGTTACTGAAGAATCTAAAATGAAAGCCATTGTATCTGTTACTTTTGATGATGAATTTGTAGTTCATGATATAAAGGTGATAGATGGTATAAACGGCTTATTTGTTGCTATGCCAAGCCGTAAAATGGCTGATGGAGAATTTAGAGACATAGCTCATCCTATTAATGCCACCACAAGAAGAAAAATCCATGAAGCAGTATTTAAAGAATATGAAAAGAGTCTAGAGAAAATTGAAGAAAATCAAGAGGGAGCAGAAATTGAAACTAGTCTAAAAGAAAAAGAAGAATTATCAGAAGAAGCAGCTGAAAAAATATAAAGAGAGCCATTATGGCTCTTTTTATATTTAAAAATTGTAAATACTTATACTAAATAACTTTTCTCTGGCAAAACTATAGACATATCTTTTAAATAGTATAAAATAATAGTGATAAGAAAATTTTTAAAACTTGGAGTGTGAATTATGGATATTTCGATTATACTTGCAGCAGGAGAAGGTACTAGGATGAAGTCTAAAACACCAAAAGTTCTTCACAAGGTATGTGGTAAGCCTATTTTAGAATATGTATTAGATGCAAGCCGCAGAGCTGGAATAGATAAAAATATTGTGATAGTAGGAAATGGCTCGGAAATTATAAGAGAATATTTCCAAGACGATGAAGTTATCTTCAAAGAACAACCAACAGGAGAAAATGCTCCTTATGGTACTGGCTTTGCAGTTATGCAGGGGATAGACGAGGTCAAGGACGAAGATACAGTTGTAATTCTTTGCGGGGATACTCCTCTTATAACTAAGGACAGTGTAAAGCTCTTAATGGATTATCACAAAAAAGAAAACTTACATGCTACAGTTTTAACAACCCTATTGGATGATGCATCAGGATATGGTAGAATTAAACGTGATGATTCTGGTAATGTTTCTAAGATTGTAGAAGAGAAAGATGCCAGTCAATCAGAAAAAGAAATTAAAGAAATAAATTCAGGGGTATTCTGCTTTAATGGAAGTGTTCTAAGAAACTCTTTAGAAAAGTTAGATAATGATAACTCTCAAAATGAATACTATATTACTGATATTATAGGAATCTTAAAGGAAGAGGGCTACAATTTAGGAGCTTTTATAATAGAAGATGCTAGTGAGATCCATGGAATAAATTCAAGAGAACAGCTAAGCTTTAGTGAAAAACTTATGAAGGAAAGAATCAATAAACGTCATATGAGTAATGGTGTAACTCTTATAGATCCAGAACACACCTATATAGAAGATAGCGTGGTTATTGGTCGTGATACAATTATATATCCGGGAGCTTTGATAGAGGGAAAGACAAGCATAGGAGAAGATTGTGTAATAAAAGGGGATACTAGAATAAGCAATAGCACTATAAAAGATTATGTAACTATAGAATCATCAGTTATAGAAACTAGCTTTGCAGAAAGAGGAGCTTCTATTGGTCCTAGCGCTCACTTAAGGCCTCAGAGCCATTTGGGAGAAAATGTTCATATAGGAAACTTTGTAGAGGTTAAAAATGCAAGTATAGGAGCCGGCTCTAAAGCAGGTCATCTAGCTTATATAGGGGACGCAGATGTTGGTGAAAATGTTAATATAGGCTGTGGAGTTATATTTGTAAACTATAATGGAAAAGAGAAATTTAGAACACAAGTCGGAGACCATTCTTTTATAGGAAGTAATGTCAATTTAGTTGCGCCGGTAAAGATAAGTGATTGGGGATACATTGCAGCGGGTTCGACTATTACTAGGGATGTAGAAGAAGGTTCTTTGTCTATTGAAAGAGCAGATCAGGTAAATATTGAGGGATGGGTAGAAAAAAAGGGATTAAAAACCAAATAGATCTATGGAAAGAAAACTTAGGAGGAGAAATTTAAATGGAATTAGTTCGAGGACAGATAAAAATCATAACAGGTAATGCAAATGTTGATTTTGCGCAAAAGGTAGCAAAAGAATTAGATAAAACAATAGCTGACTCACAAGTTACACACTTTAGTGACGGTGAAATAAACTTAAATATAAGTGAAACGGTAAGAGGACAGGATGTTTTTATAATTCAACCTACGTGTACTCCTGTAAATGATAATTTAATGGAAATTTTAATCCTAATCGACGCAGTAAAAAGAGCTTCTGCAGGAAGAATAAATGCAGTAATCCCTTACTACGGATACGCAAGACAAGATAGAAAAACAAAAGCACGCGAGCCCATAACTGCAAAACTTGTAGCAAATCTTTTAACAACTGCAGGAGCAGACAGAGTAATTACTATGGACCTTCATGCCGGACAAATTCAAGGATACTTTGATATACCAGTAGATCATTTAACTGCTATTCCAATCCTAGCAGAATACTTTAAAGATAAGGTAGACAAGAACACTGTAGTTGTATCTCCTGACCTTGGAGGCGTAACTCGAGCAAGATCTTTTGCAAATATATTAAACTTGCCAATAGCTATAATTGAAAAAAGAAGACCAAAACCAAATGAAGTTGAAGTTATGAATGTGATCGGAGACATAGAAGGAATGAATGCTATCCTAGTAGATGACATAATAGATACTGCAGGAACTATAGTAAATGCAGCATCAGTTTTAAAAGAGCAGGGAGCTAAAAAAGTATATGGCTGCGCTACTCACGGTGTTCTCTCCGGTCCAGCAGTAGACAGGATATGTAACTCCGAGATGGAGAAGTTTATTATAACTGATACAATACCGCTTGCTAAAAACTGTGAGAAAAATAAAATAGAGGTAGTGAGTGTTTCTCATATATTTGCAGAAGCTATAAGAAGAATAAATGGAAATCAATCTATAAGCATAATATTTGATTAGAGCAGGAGATGATAGTTTGTACGTAGTTGTAGGCTTAGGTAATCCTGGAAAGGATTATACTAATACCAGACACAATATAGGATTTAATACAGTAGACCATCTAGCTGAAAGTAATAATATAAAACTAAATAAAGTGAAATTTAAAGCAGTCTATGGTGAAGGCAATATAGGAGAAGAAAGAGTACTTTTAGTAAAACCTCAGACCTATATGAATAACAGTGGGATTGCAGTTTCTGAGATTGTGAGATTTTATAAGCTAGGTGTAAAAGATATAATAGTAATAGTAGATGATATAGATATAGATTTTGCAAGTGTCAGAATAAAAGCCAAAGGAAGTGCGGGATCTCATAATGGACTAAAGTCTATTATAGCCCACTTAAAGGATCAGAACTTTCCAAGAGTTAAAATAGGAATAGGAAAAAAACATCCGCGTGAAGACCTAGCAAACTTTGTTTTAAGTAACTTTGCAAAAAAAGAAACACCAGATATAGAAGAAGCTATAAATGATGCAGCTAGAGCAGTTGAAACGATTATTACCCATAGTATAGATGAAGCTATGAACCAGTATAATAAAAAATAGACACAGCCCAGGGAGTATTCCTGGGCTTAAAGTAGTTGTAAAGGAGAGCCTGATGAAAGACTTTTTAATAGATCCTTTAATGAATTTGGATTCCTATAAGAATATAATAAAAACAATAGAAGCCGGAGTAAGCCCTATTGCTAGCTATGGTCTTATAGATGAATCTCTCAGTCAAATCATAATGAGTTTAAATATTTATACCGGAAGGCAAGTTCTTCTGGTAACTGAAACTGAGCAAAAAAGCAGAATGCTTTATGAAGATATAATAAATTTATCAGCTATAGATGTAGAGATATTTCCTCAAAAGGAGACTTTTTTCTATGATATAGATCTATCCAGTGATGAAAACTTAAATCAAAGGCTAAGGGTTATATCAAAACTTAGCAAGGGAGAAGACTTTATAGTTGTAGCATCTATTGAAAGTTTGCTTGATAAGATGATAAATCCCTCTATATTTAAAGAGTTTACTTCGACCATAGGGGGAGATTCGATAATAGATATAGGAGAGTTTTCCCAAAGATTGGTTTTTTCTGGATATGAAAGAGTCGCAACTGTAGAAGGGATAGGACAGTTCAGTATAAGGGGGGGCATAATAGATGTCTACCCTCCTGGAGCGAAATATCCCTACAGGATAGAACTCTTTGATGATGAAATAGACAGTATTAGAGAGTTTGATATCTTAAGTCAAAGATCACTTGATATGGTTGAAAAGATTAAAATAACTCCCACTCAAGAGATACTTATATTGGAAGATAAAAAAGAGTTAATAATAAAAGATATCCAAAAAGATCTAAAAGCTTACAAAAACAATGAAAAAATACTAGAAAAATTTAATAATTATATAGAAATACTCAAGGAAAACTCGGTTTTGAAAAACAAAGATATAATAACCCCATTTATACCTAAAGAAGCTATAGGCTCTGTTATTGATTATTTTAAAAAGGAAGCTATAGTATTCCTTCAAGAACCCCAGAGAATAGAACATAGATATAAGGGTTTAGAAGAAAACAGGATATTCAAAATCACTGATCTATTAGAAGCTGGAGAGGTTACTAGGCGTCATATAGATACAAACTGGAGATATGATGAAATTATACCCTCTATAGAAGAGAGACAAGTTATAACCAACAGCATGATTCTTCAAAGACAGGGAAAGTTTACTCCAAAAGAGATATTCAACTTCTCCATGAAGTCGACCAATAATTATCACAGCAAGATGGATATGCTAGTTGAAGATCTAAATCATTACAAATATAGAGGATTTAAAATAATTATACTATCGGGAACTCAAGAAAGAGGATTAAGACTTAAAGAGGCTTTTGATGATCTAGGCTTTGAAATTAGTTTTTCTGAAGAACGGGATATGGAAATAAAATCAAATCAAGCTATAATAACACCGGGAAGTATACATGGAGGATTTGAATATTCGGATTTAAAACTAATAGTTATAAGTGATAAGGAAATATTCGGAGCTCAAAAGAAAAAGCTTAAAAGGAGCAAAAAAGAAAAGAAAAAAGAATCTATAAATCTTGGGGATTTAGAAATAGGTTCATATATAGTCCACGAAAATCATGGTATCGGAAGATATGAAGGAATAGAACAGCTAGATATTCAGGGAATAAAAAAAGATTACCTGACTATAAGATATAAAAACGATGATAAATTATATATTGCTATAGATCAGATGAATCTAGTGCAAAAGTATATAGGAGCAGACACCGCAAAACCTAGACTTAACAAGCTCAACAGTATTGAGTGGAAAAATACCAAGGCAAGAGCAAAAAAAGAAGTAGAGGGGATGGCAGTAGATCTCTTAAACCTATATGCCAAAAGAGAAACTCAAAAGGGCTATAGTTTCAGCAAGGATACTATCTGGCAGAGGCAGTTTGAAGACTTGTTTCCCTATGAAGATACAAGAGGCCAGGCAAGCTCTTCCTATGAAATAAAGAGAGACATGGAAAAGGAAAAGCCTATGGATAGGCTGCTTTGCGGAGATGTAGGCTATGGAAAGACAGAAGTGGCCCTTAGAGCAGCCTTTAAAGCCATAATGGACGGCAAACAAGTAGCTATTCTTGTACCTACAACTATTCTAGCCCAGCAGCATTACAATACAATGGTTGAAAGGTTTAGAGATTTCCCTATAAATATAGGACTTCTAAGCCGCTTTAGAACTCCACGGCTTCAAAAACTTACTATAGAAGCCTTAAAAGAAGGAAATGTTGATATAGTAGTTGGAACCCACCGGATACTCTCTAAAGATATAAAGTTCAAAAACCTGGGTCTTCTGATAATAGATGAAGAGCAAAGGTTTGGAGTAAAACATAAGGAGACAGTAAAAGAATTAAAAACAAATGTTGATGTTTTAACCCTTACAGCTACTCCGATTCCAAGGACCCTTCATATGTCACTGGTGGGGATAAGGGATATGAGTGTTATAGAAGATCCTCCGGAGGAGAGGTACCCTATACAGACCTATATAGTTGAGTTTAATCCTCAGATGATCAAGGATGCCATTTTAAAAGAGATGGCTAGGGGTGGACAAGTATACTTTGTCTATAACCGAGTACAGACCATAGACAAGATGGCCAATGAAATCCGAAAGTTAGTGCCTGAGGCAAATGTAGGAATAGGTCATGGACAAATGGGAGAGCGTCAACTAGAAGGAGTTATGATGGACTTTCTGGAGGGAGAATATGACGTTTTAGTCTGCACAACTATAATCGAAACCGGTCTTGATATTCCAAATGTAAACACTATAATCGTCTATGATGCAGATAAGATGGGGCTATCTCAACTCTATCAACTAAGGGGAAGAGTTGGAAGAACTAACAGAATGGCTTACGGATATTTTACCTATCAAACTGATAAGGTCCTAACTGAAGTTGCTGAAAAAAGGCTTCATGCTATAAAAGAATTTACAGAGTTTGGTTCAGGCTTTAAAATTGCCATGCGAGATTTAGAAATAAGAGGCTCTGGAAATCTCTTAGGTCTTCAGCAGTCAGGGCACATTGAAGCTATAGGCTACGATCTCTATGTTAAGTTCCTAGGTGCCGCTATAAGAAGACTCAAGGGCGAAAAGGTAGAAGAAGAGATAGAAACTACAGTAGATATAAAGATAGATAGCTTTATACCATCTAAGTTCATAGAAGATGAAGAAATAAAAATAGAAGTTTACAAGAAAATAGCAGTAATAGAAGACCAAGAAGACTACAGTGAGCTCTTAGATGAACTTATAGATAGATTTGGAGATATACCAAGACAGATAGAAAATCTTATGGATATATCTTTGATAAAATCAATTGCAAATAAAAATAAGATAAAAAATATTATACAGATAGATGATATAGTAAGATTTGACCTTCTTTCAAATAGAGATTTAGATCTTGAGTTGATAAATGATCTGTCAATTAAATATGGAAGAGCACTTACTTTTAGCTTGTCCAACAGTCCCTTTATAGAACTAAAGATCAAAAAAGATGTATTAAAGACTGTAAAAATTATACTAGATAGAATTAATCATTTCAATAAAGAGAAAACTAATGTATAATATACAATGTGTAATAAAGAATTTTATATAAAGTAAAAGAGGAGATGTTTTGATTGTTTAATATTAAAAAGAAAAATTTAGCACTAGTAGTTGTGATGCTTGTCTTAGCTATGGTGGTAAATGGTTGTACCAAGAAAGCACCAGAAGGTGTTGCGGCAATAGTCAATAAAGAAGAAATAAAAAAAGAAAGTCTGGATAAGGAATATGCTATATATAAAAACCTATATATAAATCAACTAGGTGAAGATGTATTAGAACAAGTAGGACCAAGCGGAAAAGTTTTTAAAGAAGAACTTAAAGATGAAGTTTTAACTAAACTTATCTTAGAGAAGGTAATTTTCCAAGATGCAAAAAAAGAAAAGATAGAAGTAACAGATGAAGAAATAGATCAGACTATAGAAACTATGAAGGAATCTATGGGAGGTCAGGAACAGTTAGATGAATTCCTAGAGAGTGTAGGAATGGATGAAGAATATTTTAGAGAAAATACTAGAAGAGATATCCTAGTACAGAAACATAAAGCAAATTTTGTTGAAAACTTTGATCTAAAAGATAAAGAAGCAGAAGAATTTTTCAATGAAAACAAGGATAAGCTAATTATAATTAAAGCAAAACATATATTAGTTGAGACTGAAGAAAAAGGTAAGGAAATATTAGAAGCTCTTAAAAATGGCGGAGACTTTAAGAAACTAGCTATGGAAAACTCTCAAGATGCAAACACTTCAATTGTCGGAGGGGATTTGGGGTATTTCTCTAGAGGACATAATCCAGAAGAATTTGATAAGGTAGTATTTGACTTAGAAGAGGGTCAATTATCTCCTTTAATTAAAACAGAAATAGGTTTTCATATAGTAGAAGTAGAAGAGAGAAAAGATACATTTGAAGCTTTAAAACCTGAGTTGTCAGGACTTATAAAAGAGAACAAGTATGAAGAACATATTAAAAAACTAGAAGCGGATGCTGATGTAGAAGACTTTGTAACAGTAAAAGAAGAAAAGAAAAACATAGATATAGATGAAAAAGAAGGAAAAGAAGATAAAGATAAAAAAGATAAATAGACAATAATAAAGCGACTTAAGTTCTCTAGAGAGCTTAAGTCGCTTTTAAGCAGATAGAGCTAGTAAGTCTAATATGATATAATGTTTAAAAGATGAAGAATAAGGAGAAATATAAATGGGGAAAATTTATGTAATAGGTTTAGGGCCTGGTAGTGTGGAAGATTTAACACTGGGAGCAGTTAAGCGAATAGAAAAAGGAAGCAGGCATTTCGTAAGAACAGAAAACCACCCAACTATAGAGTATTTCAAAGAAAAGGAAATAGTCTATAAATCTTTTGACTACTTATATGAGACAAAAGATGAATTTAAAGATGTTTATGAAACAATTGCAGATACTTTATTAAAAGAAGCTAAAGGCGAAGAGGATATAAACTATTTTGTCCCTGGCAACCCCTTAGTTGCCGAGAAAACTGTAGAGATCTTAATAGAGCGTGGAGAAGATATAGAGATAGTTACTGGAATGAGTTTTATAGATCCCTTGATAATGAGTGTTAAGAGAGATCCCATAAATGGACTTAAAATAGTTGATGGAACAGTTTTTGACTTTGGGATGATAGATATAAATATGGATACTATAGTAACTCAGGTTTATAATCAAAGGATCATCTCAGAAATAAAGATCATCCTATCAGAAGTATATGGTGATGAGTATAAAATCTATATTATTGATAGTGCGGGTATAAAAAATCAGGAAATAGTAGAAAATATTCCTATATATATGTTGGATAGATTTGAAAAAATTGGGTATTTAACAAGTATATATATTCCTAGAATCGAAAAGACTCAAAAAGAAGTATTTGATTTTAGTGATATTATAAAAATAATGGAGAAGCTTAGAGGAGAAGATGGATGCCCATGGGATATAAAACAAACTCATGAATCCCTAAGAGCTTGTATGCTTGAAGAAGCTTATGAGCTTGTAGATGCAATCGACAAAGGTGATGTAGACTCTATTATAGAGGAACTTGGAGATGTACTCTTGCAAGTTATATTTCACGCCAATATTGCTTCTGATGAAGGTGAATTCGGCATAATGGATGTAACCACTGCTCTTGCTAGCAAGCTTATTTTTAGGCATCCACATATTTTTTTAGATGAAAAGGTGGTAAATTCCGAAGAAGTAGTATATAATTGGGATAGACTTAAGGAATTGCAACAAGGGCTTAAGACTACACAAGAAAAAATGGATCATATTTCTGGACTTCCTTCCTTGATAAAAGGATTGAAGATTCAAGAACTTGCTGCCAAAGTTGGATTTGATTGGCCAGATGTTAGCGGGGCTATTGAAAAGATAAAAGAGGAATATCTAGAGGTTATAGAAGTTGTAGATTCTTCTGAAGAAAACTTTGAAAGGGAAGAAGAAGAAATAGGAGATTTATTCTTTACAGTAGTTAATTTAGCTAGATTTTTAAATATAGATCCTGAGGTAGCTATGAATCGTGCCAATCATAAATTTATAGACAGATTTAAATTTATGGAAGAGCGATCCAAAGAAATGGAAACTAATTTAAAGGACATGTCACTAGATGAGATGGAAGAATTATGGAATTTAGCTAAAAAAAATAAGTTTTAGTTGTAAAATGTTGGAATGTTTATTAAAATATAACAATAGAATAAACAATTATTTTAAGGAGGAAGAATAATGAATAAATCAGAATTAATAGCTAGTATAGCAGATAAGAGTGAACTTACTAAGAAAGACGCAGAGGCTGCGTTAAACGGTTTCATTCAATCAGTTTCAGAATCACTAGAAAAAGAAGAAAAAGTTCAACTTGTTGGATTTGGTACTTTCGAAGTTAGACACAGAAAAGCTAGAGAAGGTAGAAACCCAAGAAATCCTGAAGAAGTAATCCAAATACCAGCATCTAAAGCACCAGTATTTAAAGCTGGTAAAAACTTGAAAGAAACTGTAAACACAAAAAGTAAGAGCAAGAATAAAAAATAAAGATAAAGATCGGGTCCTTGACCTGGTCTTTATTTTTAAAATTTTTTAAAAGGGGAGAAAACTATGAGGATTGATAAATTCTTAAAAAACTCTAGAATCATAAAAAGAAGAACTGTTGCAAAGGAAGCATGCGAACAAGGAAAAGTCTTGATAAACGATAAGACTGCTAAACCAGGAGATGAAGTTAGGGTTAGTGATAGAGTAACTATAAACTTTGGAAATGGAAGCAAATCATTTGAAATACTTGATACGAAAGATAATGTATCTAAAAGCGGGGCAGCGGATCTTTATAAGATGTTAGACTAAGAGTTTTACTTTTAAAGCCCTTAAGCTAAGGGAAAATTAATATTTCTAATCTTGTCTTTAAATAAACAAAGATTAAGTTGATATTTTATCTAATTAGTGAGATAATTAAAACAATATTAATATCTTTGTCAAGTATTTGTTAGAAGTAACTTAATATATAAGATAAAAAAGGAAAATAGGTGGGATGTTTATGATTAAGAACAAAAAGAAAAAGAAAATAAAACTTCGTCATATTATCATCATGTTTTTTTCTATCTATATATTGCTTATAATTGTGAATCAAAATAACTTGAAAAAAGAATTGGCACTTAAAGAAGAACAAGTACAAAAAGAAATCTCTATACTCCAAACAGATATAGAAGATCTAAACAATCAAATTGAAAAAAAAGAAAGTATTGAATTTTTAGAAAATGTAGCAAGGGAAGAACTTGGAATGGTAAAACCCAATGAAATAATCTACATTGACAAGGGAAAGTTTAAAAATTCTGTATTTAATTTTTTTAACAAACCAATCGATTGACATAAACTTGTTTCTAATATATACTAAAATTGAAAATATTATTCAAGGAGGAATTATTTATTTATGCCTGTATCTGTTGGAGAAATAATTGAAGGTACTGTAACTGGTATTACAAATTTTGGTGCATTTGTTCAATTGCCAGAGGGGAAAAATGGATTAGTCCATATTTCAGAAATCTCGCATGACTATGTAGAAAAGGTAGGAGATTACTTAAAAAGAAATGAGAAGATCAAGGTTAAGGTTCTTTCTATAACTTCAGACGGTAAGATTAGTCTTTCTATTAGACAAGCAAAGCCAAAGACTAAAAAACCTATGGAAATAGATTGGAATAAACCTGAAGATACTCAAAAACATATGTCTTTTGAGGACAAACTTAATAGTTTTCTAAAAGATAGTAACGATAAAATGGATCAATTGAAATCAAGAGAACCTAAAAGAAGCAATATAAAGACAAGAAAAGAAGATTAACAAGAAAAAAGTAAAAAACTAAACTAGTTTAGTTTTTTACTTTTTTTAATGTGATATACTGAAAGTATAAATAGAAAACATAGTGAGAGATATACAATAAAGCTTAAAAGGAAACAAACTATAGCTCTAGCTATATATCGTTTATATAAAATTAAAGTGGTGATAAAGTTGGAAAATAAAGTGTTTAATACAGTTGTAAAACATGGACTGATAGTAAAGCATGATAATATTATATTGGGTTTATCGGGGGGACCTGATTCTATGGCTCTTCTTCATATTTTATTATCTATTAAAGATAGGATTGATTTTAAGCTTATTATTGCCCATATAAATCATGGTGTCAGGGGAGAAGATGCCTTAAAAGATGAAATGTTTGTAAAGAAAACAGCCCAAGATTTAAATCTTCCTTATTTCTCCAAGCAAGCAGATATGATAGGATTAGCAAAAGAAGAAGGAATATCTGCAGAGGAGGCTGGGAGAAAAATTAGATATGGGTTTTTTAGGGAAATTATTAAAAGACAAGGACGGGGTAAGATTGCCGTAGCCCATAATAAAAAAGACCAGGCTGAAACCCTTCTAATGAGGATTATGAGAGGAACGGGAATCGATGGTCTTAAGGGAATGGATTTTAAAACTCTTGATATAATAAGACCCCTACTAGATATTGACAGATGGGAAATAGAAGACTATATAAGAAAAAACTCTATAGATACAGTTTTGGATACAACTAATTTAGAAACTATATATGCCAGAAATAAAGTCAGGCTAGAACTTATGCCTTATATAGAGTCGAACTTTAATCCCAATATAGTAGATACTCTTTTTAGACTTTCAGAAAATGCCTCTTTAGATAGTGAATTTTTGGAAAGCTATACTTCTAAAAGATATAAACACTTAATAGGAAAAACTAATCCCTCCTCTATAACTTTTAGACAAGATACATTCACAAATGAAGACCTTGCCATACAAAGAAGACTTATCAGAAAGGCTATACTAGAACTGACAGGTTCCCTTCAAGGACTAGAAGATATTCATGTATCTAATATTATAGAGCTTTTTCAAAGGCAGGAAACCGGAAAGATGATAAATCTTCCAAACTCTATAGCAGCAAAAGTAGTCTATGATGATCTGATTATAGAAGACCGATCTCATAAAGCCGACAAAACTAAGCAAAGGCAAGGGTTAGTACAGATTTTGAAGCCTGGAAAAAATATACTGGAAGACCATGGAATAGAGTTGGATCTTGAAGTTGTAGATTTTGATCATATTTATCTTAAAAGCAAGGCTAAAAACATAAAATACTTTGATCACAGCAAAATAGTTGGTAACCTTATGGTTAGAACCAGGAAAAATGGAGACAAGTTTAATCCTTTTGGAATGCAGGGAAGTAAAAAAATAAAAGATTACTTTATTGATGAAAAAATACCAAGAGATTTAAGGAATCAAATTCCTCTCCTTATAGATGAAACTAATATCCTATGGGTAATAGGTTATAGAACAAGCGAAATTTATAAATTAGACAAGGCAGGCAAGAAAGTTTTAAAGGTTGAGATTAAAACTATTAAAAATCAGGAGGCAGATTATGAAAAATGATATTAAGACGGTACTTATTACAGAAGAGGCAATATTAAAAAGAATTAAGGAACTTGGAGATGAAATAACATCAGACTATAAAGATAAGGATCTTATGGTAGTTGGTATACTTAAAGGTGCTGTTGTTTTCATGTCAGAGCTTTGTAAAAGAATAGACCTTCCTATAGATATGGACTTTATGAGCGTTTCAAGTTATGGCTCATCTTCTAAATCTACTGGAGAAGTTAAGATAATAAAAGATTTAGATGGTTCAGTAGAGGGTAAGCATGTACTTATAGTTGAAGATATTATAGATACTGGACTTACACTTTCATATTTAACAGATAATTTAAAAAAACGCGGCGCAGAAAGCGTGAAAATTATAACCTTATTAGATAAAACAATTAGAAGAAACTTAGAAGTAAAAGTAGATTATCTGGGATTTGAAGTTCCCGATGAATTTATAATTGGTTTTGGTTTAGATTATGCTGAGAGATATAGAAATCTTCCTTTTGTAGCCGCTTTAAAAGAAGAGGTATATAGTGATGGGAATATTGAATAAGTAAATCTGTTATGGTATAATATAAAAATATTAACTACCCGTATGGGGAGGGAGGACTACGATTGAAGAAAAGATTTTTTAGGGGCATAAGTGTTTATTTACTTATAATAATGCTGCTTTTGTTTGGTGTAAGAGTAATGCAGCAAAATGTAGAAGAAATAACTGCCATGGACGTTACAGAACTTGTTGATAATTTAGAATCAGATAAAGTAGAGAGCATATCAATCCAAGGAAGTTCAGTTGGGACAACGGTAGATGGAAAATTAAAAGATGGAACAAAATTTTCAGCTATTATACCAGAGGAATTTAGAAGTGGTTTTTATGAAAATTATTTAAAAGAAAAAGTAGAGACTCAAAAAATAAGAGTTATTGGACAATTAGAGCCGAGAGATCCTTGGTACTATAATCTTCTAGGACCATTATTAATGATCTTTGCGTTTGGTATATTTTGGTTTGTATTTATGCAGCAGTCACAAGGCGGTGGCGGAAATAAGGTCATGAGCTTTGGCAAGAGTAAGGCCAAGATGCACAAAGAAGAAGAGGGAGACCTTATAACTTTTGACGAGGTAGCAGGTCTTGAAGAAGAAAAAGAAGAATTAAAAGAAATAGTAGACTTCCTTCAAGGACCAAAGAAATATGTGGAAATAGGAGCTAGGATACCTAAAGGAGTTCTACTTATAGGACCTCCTGGTACTGGTAAGACTTATCTAAGTCGTGCTGTAGCTGGAGAAGCAAAGGTTCCTTTCTTTACAATATCGGGTTCTGATTTTGTGGAGATGTTTGTAGGAGTTGGAGCAAGTAGAGTTCGTGATTTATTTGAACAAGCTAAAAAGAACTCACCATGTATAATATTTATAGATGAGATTGATGCAGTAGGTAGAAAAAGAGGAGCAGGAATGGGTGGAGGACATGATGAGAGAGAACAAACTCTAAATCAACTTCTAGTAGAGATGGATGGTTTTGGTAAGAATGAAGGAATAATTCTTATGGCAGCAACAAACAGACCGGACATACTTGACCCTGCACTTTTAAGACCAGGTAGATTTGACAGACAAATATATGTAGGACTTCCAGATGTTCGAGGAAGAGAAGCTATACTTGAAGTACACAGTAAAGATAAACCATTTGATCCAGATGTTGAACTTAGTGTAGTAGCAAGGAGAACTCCAGGCTTTACTCCGGCAGATCTAGAAAACTTATTAAATGAAGCAGCACTCCTATCAGCTAGGGAAAGTCTTAAAACTATACCTATGCGGTTAGTTGAAGAAGCTTCTATAAAAGTTCAAGCAGGACCGGAGAAAAAGAGCAAGATTGTAACAGAAAAAGAAAGAAAGCTTACAGCTTATCACGAAGCGGGTCATGCGGTAGTTTCAAGACTTCTGCCAAATACAGACCCAGTTCATATGATAACTATAATTCCAAGAGGTATGGCGGGCGGATTTACAGCTTATATACCAGAGGACGATGTAAACTATATGACTAAGAAACAGATGGAAGATTCTCTTGTTAGCCTTCTAGGGGGCAGAGTGAGTGAAGCCTTAGTACTGGAAGATATAAGTACAGGCGCTCAGAATGATATTGAAAGAGCTACTAAAATTGCAAGACAAATGATAACTCACTACGGAATGAATGATAAGCTGGGACCTATGACTTATGGAACTGACGAAAATGAAGTATTTATGGGAAAAGACTTTGGAAGAGGTCAAGGTTACTCTGAAGAAGTTGCAGCTATGATTGATAAAGAGATGAGAAAACTTATAGATGCAGCCTACAATAAAGCAGAAAGACTACTAACTGAAAACATGGATATACTTGAAAGAGTATCTCAGGCACTTCTGGAAAAAGAAACTATAGGGGCTAGAGAATTCGAAGAGCTATTTTTAGATAGACCTTTAGAAGATGATGAATTTGCCAATCAATATAGTAAAGTGAAAAACTATTACGGAACAGATGAAGTGATAGTAAAAAGTAGAGAATCAAAAGAAACAGAAGAAGGCTTTAAAGAAGAAGATATTGAAAAAGCTGAAAAAGCTGAAGAAGAAAAAACTGAAGAATAAAAATAAGAAGAAAATAAAATGAAAAGGGTAGGAGAAATCCTGCCTTTTTTTACATTAATTGGGTAGTATATAAGCACATGAATCAATGGATATATAGATTATGTATTAATTCGAATTTTGATCCTTAGATTAAGTAATGAATACTCGTGGCTTAAGTCATGAGAAGTTGAGAAGCTGGTATCTTAAGGGAACTAGACTTTTTTATAAAAAAGAAACAACCAGTAAAAAATACGACTGGTATCTTAAAAGAACTAGAGCGGAGGGGTTATATTGAAAAGAGATGCGAGATTTACTACAAAGGATATGGCTATTATAGGAGTGCTAGGCGCAATATCGGTAATGCTTGGTTTAACACCCCTGGGATTTATTCCCATAGGACCAACTAGAGCTACTATTATGCATATTCCAGTTATAATTGGTTCCATAACACAAGGTCCTATTGTTGGAGCTATGGTAGGGCTTATATTCGGTCTATTTAGCTGGTTTCAAAATGCTACAAACCCAACTATCATTTCATTTGCATTTTTAAATCCGTTAGTATCAGTGCTTCCTAGAGTATTAATAGGTATCACTTCTTACTATACTTATAAAGGCTTTAAAAAGATAGGTTTTAAAACTAGCAAAAATTTAATATATGCTTTATGGACGAGTATAATTATTTACTTGGTTTATTCTATCTACAAGAGTCTGCAAAGTGGAGATTATAGTTTAGTAATGATAATTATAAATATTGTATTGATCATATTAATCCTTGGTATAATGTACATTACCAAGACTAATTTAAAAGACAAATCCTTGGATATTATAATTGCTTCTATAGTAGGATCACTTACAAATACATTAGGAGTATTATTTATGATTTATATCTTATACGGAGAAAGGTTTGTATTGGCTCTGGGACTTGATAAAACAAATACCAGACGAGCTATTATAGGAGTTGGAATAACAAATGGTATTCCAGAAGCCACTATAGCGGTTATAATAGTAACGAGTGTTGTAAAGATACTGACTAAAGGAAAAAAGTGAAGGTGATAATATGTTATTGGTGATAGATGTTGGAAATACAAACATAGTTTTTGGAGTTTACAAAGAAAAAGAATTGCTTTATAACTGGAGAATAACAAGTGATAAAGATAGAACATCAGATGAATATGGTCTTTTGTTTGATCAGATCTTTAAGTTTAATGGACTCAAAGTAGAAGATGTTAATCATATAATTATATCTTCCGTTGTCCCACCGCTTATGCATACTCTTCCAACTATGAGCAGAAGATATTTTGATATAGACCCGATGGTGGTGGGACCAGGTATAAAAACTGGAATTGATATAAAATATGATAATCCCAGAGAAGTTGGAGCTGACAGAATAGTAAATGCCATATCAGGATATGAAAAATATGGCGGACCTCTTATAATAGTAGACTCTGGAACGGCTATAACATTTGATGCAGTAGGAAGTGATGGAAGTTATCTGGGAGGAGTTATAACTCCTGGTATAAAGATATCATCAGAAGCCTTATTTTTAAGGACGGCTAAACTGCCTAAAGTTGAAATAGCAAAGCCAGATAAAGTAATTGGTAAAAATACGGTTAATAGCATACAATCAGGCCTAGTATATGGTTATATTGGGATGATAGACTATATTATAGAAAATATGATAAAAGAGATGGACTATAAAGACGGAGATGTAAAAGTAATAGCCACCGGCGGATTTTCAACACTTATATCCAATGAGAGCAAGTATATAGATATTATAGACAGTATGCTGACATTAGAAGGACTTAGAATTATATATGAAAGAAATAAGTAAGTAAGCAATAAATATATAAGTAATAAGCAAGAAATAAGAAGAAAACCTGTTGTGTGTGTGGAGGGTTTATATGAAGATAAGAAATATAGAAATTGGAAATACGGTACTAGCTCCCATGGCTGGAGTGACAGATCTTGCCTTTAGACTCATATGTAAAGAGTTGGGGGCAGGACTTACAGTTACTGAGATGGTCAGTGCTAAGGGGCTTTTTTACAAAGATAAAGGGACAAAGAGGCTGACGGCTATAGATGAAAGAGAAAGGCCGGTCGCGCTTCAAATCTTTGGATCAGATCCAGATATAATGAGTGAGGTCATAAAGGGAGACTTAAACTATAGAGATGAAATTGATATTATAGATATAAATATGGGGTGCCCAGCCCCTAAAATCGTTAAAAATGGTGATGGTTCAGCTCTTATGAAAAATCCCAAACTTGTAGGAGAGATATTGGAAAAATGTGTTAAGGCATCTAAAAAACCCTTAACCTTAAAAATTAGATCTGGCTGGGATAAAGGTAGCATAAATGCAGTTGAGATATCTAAGATAGCAGAAAACTCAGGAGTTGACTCTATAACAATCCATGGAAGAACTAGAGAGATGTATTATTCAGGTGAGGCCGATTGGGATATAATCAGAGAAGTAAAGTCGAGAGTGAGTATTCCGGTTATAGGTAATGGAGATATATTTAAGGGTGAAGATGCTATGGATATGATGAAATATACGGGATGCGATGGAGTTGCCATAGGAAGGGGAGCTATGGGCAATCCATTTTTATTTAGAGAGATAAACAATATAATGGATGGAAATAAGCCTTTTAAGGCTGAGAAAGATGAAGTTCTAAAAACTATATTGGATCATTTAGATCTATCCTGTAAATTAAAACCAGAAAGAGTTGCTATAAAAGAAATGAGAAAACATATAGCTTGGTATCTAAAAGGTCTTAAAAATTCTAATGAAATAAAAAATGCTATAAACACTATGGAAGATAGGATGGAAATAGAGAGAACTATAAAAAAGTATTTTTTTGAGCTAAGGTCTATGGTATAAATAGATTCTAAAAAAGTATTAAAGCATTAAGGGCTTTATAAAAACTGTGGTATAATAATAAATAGTGGAAAAACATATGAGAAGGAGCAAGAAGAATCTTGATGAGATTGAACTTAATATAAAAACAAGAAAGTTATATGCTTTTGCTGTCTTGATAGATATGCCTTGACATATAGCTCTGGCTTGTTTATAATATTTTGCATATAAGATTAAAGAAAGATTAAAAAGTTTATTTAATGGACATAGAAAGATGGTTTAATATATAGCTGATCTTAAGTATCCATAATAGAAAGGGAGAGAGAGTTAATGACAGAAAAACATGTCTTTTTAACTGAACAAGGTTTAAATAAATTAGAGGTAGAATTGGATGAATTAAAGGCAGTAAGACGTAAAGAGATAGCAGCTAGAATAAAAGTAGCTTTAAGTTTTGGAGATATCAGTGAGAACTCAGAATATGACCAGGCGAAGAATGAACAAGCTCAATTAGAAGAGAGAATTGCGAAGCTTGAAGGTATGCTAAGTAATGCTAAAATAATAGATGAAGATGAAATAACAACAGATGTAGTTAGCGTTGGTTCTAAAGTTTTTGTAAAAGACTTAGAATATGATGAAGATATGGAATATATAATAGTAGGTTCAGCTGAAGCAGATCCATTTGAAGGGAAAATATCCAATGAGTCACCTCTTGGGAGTTCATTACTAGGTAAGAAGAAAGATGATATAGTAAAAGTTCCGGTTCCAGATGGCATTATTGAATATAAGATTTTAGATATTACAAGATAAGAATTAATCAAGGAGGAAAAAGATGTCAGAAGAAACTAAAGACTTAAATGAAATGCTACAGATGAGAAGAGAAAAATTAAATACTCTAGTAGAAAAGGGTAAAGATCCATTTTTAGTAGAAAAGTTTGACTATACTCACTATAGCACTGATATACAAGAAAATTTTGACGAAGTTGAAGAAAAAGAAGTATCTGTTGCCGGAAGAATAATGTCTAGACGTGGTCATGGAAAAGTTAGTTTTATAGACATTCAAGACAGTAAAGGTCGGGTACAAATATTTGCCAAGTTTAATACTCTGGGTGAGGAAGTATACAATGATTTAGATTTATTAGATTTAGGAGACATTATAGGTGTTACAGGAGAAGTATTTAAAACTAAAATGGGTGAAATATCTATTAGAGCTAAAGAGATAACGCTTATGAGTAAATCGCTTCAAATACTTCCTGAAAAATTTCATGGTTTAAAAGATCAAGATTTAAGATATAGACAAAGATATGTAGATTTAATAGTTAACCCAGAGGTAAAAGAAACATTTAAATTGAGATCTAAGATGTTAAAAGCTGTTAGAGAGTACTTAGATGAAAGAGACTTTTTAGAAGTTGAAACTCCTATCCTAAGCACTGTAGCAGGCGGTGCAAATGCTAGACCTTTTACAACACACCACAATACACTAGATCTTGATATGTATATGAGGATTGCAAATGAATTATACCTAAAAAGACTTATAGTTGGTGGATTTGATAAAGTTTATGAAATGGGAAAAATGTTTAGGAATGAAGGAATGAGTCCTAAGCACAATCCTGAATTTACAAATATAGAACTCTATCAAGCTTATGTTGATTATGAAGAAATGATGACTTTAACAGAAGAACTTATAGCTTACGTTGCTCAAAAAACTCTTGGAACAACAAAGATAAACTATCAAGGTGTTGATCTTGACTTAACTCCGCCTTGGAAGAGAATAGATATGAGTGATGCTATAAAAGAATATGTTGGAGTAGATTTTTCTGAGATAAATACAGATGAAGAAGCAATAAATATTGCTAAAGCAAAGGGAATAGATGTAAAGCCTGGAATGACAAGAGGACATATAATTGCAGAAATGTTTGAAGAGTTTTGTGAAGATCATATAATTCAACCTACATTTGTTACAGGTCATCCAGTAGAGGTATCTCCTTTAGCTAAGAGAAACCCACATGACCCTAGAAAAACTAACAGATTTGAAGCCTTTATAAATACTTGGGAAATAGCAAATGCTTTCTCCGAGTTAAATGATCCAATTGATCAAAGACAAAGGTTTGAAGATCAAGTTAAGCAAAAAGAATCAGGTGACCATGAAGCTCATCCAATGGACAATGATTTTATAAATGCTATAGAAGTAGGTTTACCTCCTACTGGAGGACTGGGCATTGGAATTGATAGAATGGTTATAATTCTTACCAATCAACCGAGCATAAGAGATGTATTATTATTTCCTACTATGAAGCCTATGGAACAACAATAAGATAAGTATATAAACTTAAAGCTATAGTGGCTGGATAACTCCTATTACTATAGCTTTTTTATTGGAGGGATATATATGAAAAGAGTCTTACATGTTATAGCTCAATATCCTGGGAAAACAGGAAGCGGCGTTTATCTCAAGTCAATAATGCAACAGTGCAGTGCTAAGGGATATGATCAAGCTCTAATAGCTGGTGTATCTAAAGAAGATAGCTTAGAATTTAAATATGCTGATGAGTTTTATCCTGTAGTTTTTAATAGTCCATCAATTCCTTTTCCTATACTTGGAATGAGTGATAATATGCCTTATAAGAGCATGAAGTATTCTAGTATAAGTGAAGAAATGATGAAGAAATGGGAAATCAAGTTTAAAGAGGTCACAAAGAATGCTATAGGAGAATTTAAACCTGATGTTATTATTTCGCACCATCTTTGGCTATCAACTTCCTTTATAGCAGATTTAGCAGATGGTATTAAAACAATAGGAATATGTCACGGAACAGATCTTAGACAACTTAGTAAATCGCCTATATATAAAGATAGAGTTATAAGTGGATGCCAAAAGCTGGATAAGGTTTTTGCTTTAAACGTTGAGCAAAAGAAAAAGATAAGCGATATATATATAATCCCAAAAGATAATATAGTGGTTGTTGGTGGGGGATATAATGAAAAACTATTCTATTTCCCAGAAAAAAAGAAGTATAGTGATAATAATAGAGAGATAAAGATAATATATGCTGGGAAATTAAGTTTCTCTAAAGGTCTGATGTCTTTGTTAAAAGTATTTGATAGTATTAAAACTAAATATAATACTAAGCTTTATTTAGCTGGAACAGGCAGTGGAGAAGAAGAAAGATCGATCAAAGAATATGGACGAGAAATTGGAAATAAGGTAATTTTCTTAGGTAACTTAAAACAATCCCAACTTGGGGATCGATTTAGGGCCTCAGATTTATTTGTACTTCCTTCCTTTTATGAAGGGCTTCCTCTAGTTGTAATAGAATCATTAGCTAGTGGACTAAGAATTGTAACTACAGATATACCAGGACTAAAGTCTTATTTAGGAGAAACTATTAGTAATAGTGACTCAATAGAGTATGTGGGTCTTCCACAAATGTTAGATATAGATCAACCTTTAGAAAGTGATCTACCAATTTTTGAAGATGAACTTCAATTAAAAATAGAAAAGCAAATCCTTAAGGTATTAGATGCTAAATGCTTGGATTCTAATATTGAAAAAGAAATAGAACTATTATCTTGGAAAGGTGTATTCTCTAGAATGGAGAAACACCTGTAATGGAGCCGATAAGAATAGATTTATAAATAATATTAATGTTATTTATAAAAAGCATTGACAAGATATAGAAATTCATGATAGGATGATATTTCACTCACAGAGAGTGTAAAAGAAACAAAAAAAGAATTTTAAAAAAACTATTGACATTTCTTTTAAAAGAGTGTAAGATAGTAAGAGTCGGCTAAGGAGCGCGACGATAAATGTTAAAACTTCTTTAAAAAATCTTTTAAATAAGTGTTGACAAAGCTTCCGAAAAGATGTTATACTAAACAAGTCGAATCGAGAGATCGGCGCTGAACATTTGAT
>NZ_JARIEF010000056.1 GCF_029266915.1 Tissierella sp.
GGTCTTATAATTTGCTCCAATACCTTTTGACTGTGAGCATGTTCATACTTTGCAGGAGTTGCGGAAACAAACATCATTTGATTTATCAAGCTTTCAAACTCAGTAAATTTTAAAGGCCTATTATCAAGGGCTGATGGAAGTCTAAAACCATAGTCTACCAGATTCATCTTTCTAGACTTATCTCCTTCGTACATGGCTCCTATCTGAGGTATAGTTACGTGCGATTCATCAGTTATCAAGAGGAAGTCATCTGGAAAATAGTCAATAAGTGTATAAGGTCTACTTCCTGCAGGTCTACCAGTTAAGTGTCTAGAATAGTTTTCTATACCAGAACAAAAGCCCATCTCCTCCAACATTTCTAAGTCATACCTGGTTCTTTGTTCTAATCTTTGAGCTTCTACAAGTTTGTCCTGATCTTTTAATTCTTTAAGACGCTCTTCTAATTCCTCTTCAATAGTTTGAATTGCCCTTTTTACTTTATCTTCTGTCGTAACATAGTGAGAAGCAGGAAAGACTGAGACGTGGTTGCGGTATCCTATTACTTCTCCTGTGAGATAGTTTACCTCTACTATCCTTTCAATCTCATCTCCAAAGAATTCTATCCTGACAGTGTTCTCATTAGATGCAGCCGGAAATATTTCCAAAACATCCCCCCGCACTCTAAAGGTACCTGCTACAAAGTTTATATCATTTCTCATATATTGAATATCTATTAAATCTTTCATTACTTCGTCCCTATCTTTTATCATGCCAGGTCTTAAAGATACCATTAGATTTTTATAATCTGTGGGATCTCCCAGTCCATATATACAGGAAACTGAAGCTACAACTATAACATCTCTTCTTTCAAAAAGAGCAGAAGTCGCTGAGTGACGAAGTTTATTTATTTCATCATTTACAGAAGAGTCCTTGGCTATATAAGTATCACTGTGCGCAACGTAGGCCTCTGGCTGATAGTAGTCATAGAAACTTACAAAATATTCTACTGCACTATCGGGGAAAAACTCCTTAAATTCACTAGCCAATTGATAGGCCAAGGTCTTATTGTGGGCAATAACTAAAGTAGGCTTTTGAACTCTTTCTATTACATTGGCCATGGTAAAAGTTTTACCTGATCCTGTAACTCCAAGTAGCGTTTGATATTTTAAATTATCCTTTAATCCCTTTACCAGTCCATCTATTGCCTGGGGCTGGTCTCCGGTGGGTTTAAACTTTGAATTTATTTTAAATTTACTCATTATATTCACCTCTATCGAACTTTTGTTCATCACTATATTATATAATACTTATCTTAAAAGTCAAAATAAATATTTACCGCTTGAGAAAACTCTCCATTTATTATAAAATGTAAGTAGAATGTAAAAGGAGAGTGAGTTTATGAAATCTTTTTTACGGGTTATCCTGCTAATACATATTTTATTTCTTATCACAGGTTGCAAATCTAACGGCTTAAGTCCATTGCTTTATAAGGATGAGCCTCAAAACGAGGTCATAACTAGCAAAGATTCTGCTCCTGAACTAGATTATACTATAGATAAAGTTACCCTTTCTAAGAGTTATCAAACTATAAGCCCAACAGTAGAAGTTATTAAAAATGGATTAAATGCTAATCTTTTATTGTCCCTAGGGGTTGTAGAATCTACTGGTGTTACTATAGAAAAAATAGAAAGAAAAGAGAATGATATAATAATCTATATTAATAATGAAAATGAAGACAGTAAGGGTGAAATAGTAGTTCCGCAAGTATTGCTTCATTTAACAGATGTAAGTAGTATAGATATTAAAGATATGAATTTTAAAATTATAAATCAAAATTATACACCCATCAAGGCAAATATCGATATCGGAGAAGCTATAAGTAAAATCCAGTCATCCTTAAAGTTTTCTAGTTCTACCTTCCCAGAAACTAGTATTACCATGAAGGATGATAAATTATTTTTAGATTTAAAGTTTGTAAATGCTATAGATCTTACTGACACTTATAACTCTATTATAAATTTAAATGTACTTATGGATATTACGGACGGCAAGATAGTAAAAACAACTAAAGAGTCTGTTTCATCTTTGATAGATCGAGGAAATATCTTGGAGTATGCTTCCAACAAATATATATTTTATGAAAAAGAAACCGCCTCCGGTGATGAAAGAAGTACTTCTGTCTGGATTTACAACATTTTAAAAGATACTAAAGAAAAAATTTATAGTACTAAAAATAAAATCAACTCTTTAAAGTTTAATAAGGAATCGGGGAAACTGCTCTTGTTAGAGTCATTTCTTGAATATAACGAACTCTACATACTAGATGTTAAAGATTTAAAAGCATATAAGGTAAATCTAGATAAAAACATCTCTCCAACCCTCGCCGTTTGGAAAGATCCTAACAATATAATTTTAATTGATAAAGATAACACCGCTTCAAATATTTATAATTTCAATGTAGCTACTAGTAAAATAGATTTTATTTCAAGGATAGATCAAGATGTAAAAGAAATTAAATGCCAGGAAGATAACTTTATATTTACTTCGGAAGATGAACGATCCAAGGAGGTATATATTACAAAAAATTTCAAGGAAATTAAATTAATAGATAAGGGTTTAAATCCTATCTTTTTAAACAACTCTGATGTAGCTTATCTAAAACATGATACCCTTAAAAATAAAAACATCCTCTGGGTTTATAATATAGATAACGGTTCTATTAACTCATATACAGATATAGATATAAAAGATTTCTTTAAATGGGGCGATAACCTTGGTATTATAGAAAAAAATCAAATTGGATCTGACAATCCACTCCACATATATAACTTCAAGACAAGAAAATTAGAGCTTTTGACTTCTATAAAAAGTGACAAAGTATTTCTAAATACTGACAAAAATATTCTCTATGTTAATTTCTCCTTGGACTTAGACGATAAAAAAATTCCAATTATATCTTTTATAGAGCTTTAAGTAAAACCCCTAAGAATTAATTCTTAGGGGTTTTATTGTCTTTGATATACTCTGTTTGCATAATTCTTAGATAAGCCTTAGACTTATCTTACTATATTTTTTAGCTTTATTTTATTTTTCCTTTTATAACCTCTAATGCTTTTTGAAGCTGAGTATCTTGTTTTAAAAACTCTACTCCTATTCCCTCTATATCTTCAGGAAGTTCTACCTCTATATCGGGTTCAATACCTATTCCATGTATATTTGTCCCCTTTGGAGTAAAGTATTCTGATATTGTAAGCTTTATAGCTGAACCATCATTGGTCGGTAGTGGTCTTATTCTTTGGACTATTCCCTTACCGAAGGTCTTAGTTCCTATAAGCTCTCCTCTTTCATAATCTTTTATAGCTCCAGATAATATCTCAGAAGCACTTGCACTTCCTCCATTTACAAGTACTACCAGCGGAAGATCTGTTTTAGATGCCTTTGATTTATAATATTCTTTCTCTCCTGTTTTGGTTTCAGTATAAACTATATTTCCTTCACCTAGAAGTTCATCAGCTATCTCTGCAGTTACATCAAGCAAGCCTCCAGGATTATTTCTTAGGTCTATTATAAGCCCCTTTACATCTTTTGCTTCTAATTCATTGAAAGCTTTCATATAGTCTTTATAAGTTAACTCATCAAAAGAAGTTATATTTATATAGCCTATATCACCTTCTATTACAGATGAATTTACTGTTTCAAGCCTTATATTTTCTCTGATTATATCTACATCAAACGTTTTATTTGATCCATCTTTTTCTTTTCTTAGTATAGTTACCACAACTTTTGTTTTTGGCTTACCCTTCATTACCTTTACAGCCTTATCCATGTCTTGTGCTAAAAACTCCTTGCCGTCAACTGCTATTATCTTATCTTCAGGCTTTAGACCTGCTCGCTCACCTGGTGTTCCCTTTATAGGCGAAACTACGGTTATTAAATTATCTTCCCCAGGAGTAACTATTACTCCGATTCCTCCATATTCTCCCGAAGTCTGCTGGGTTAGATCTGTATATTCGTCCGCTGTTAAATATTGTGAGTAGGGGTCATCAAGAGAAGCTACTAAGCCTTTTAACTGGCCCTCTCTTAGAGTTGCTTCATCCACATCTTTTAAGTAGTTTTCTTTTATAAGGGATTCTACTAGCTTGATTTTAGAAAATTCTTCAGCTGTTGATTTTAAATAGTTGTATTCATCCTTAGGCACTACCACCTTAGAGTTTAATCCAACGCTTATAGTGTTGCTTAGGCTGAATGTTGTAACATTTGTTAAAATCAATATAATTACAAAAAAGACCATCATTCTTTTTTTTGACATTTCTTTCACCTCTGATTTTAGTTTATAAGCTATTTTAATCAATATTATACCATATCTATTTATTATAAGAAAAAAAGGCTTCTATTTGAATAAAGAAGCCTTTTTAAATACTATATTTTCCATATCTTAATTTACTTTATAAGTTACTAGTTTCCTCTTACCCATGGAAGAGGATCTATATATTCACCATTTTGTCTAACTTCAAAATGGCTATGAGGTCCTGTTGAGTTTCCAGTACTACCTACTTTTGCTATTACACTACCTGTTCCAACCGACTGGCCTACACTTACTGTTGTTGATGAATTATGTCCATAAAGTGTAACTATTCCGCCTCCATGGTCTATCATTACAGTATTACCATAACTTCCAAGCCATCCACTGTATATTACAGTTCCGCTGGTTGCCGCTACTACATTTGCTCCTGCCGGTGCTGGAATATCAAGTCCTGTATGAAGTTTCTTAGTATGGAAAATTGGGTGAATTCTATAACCAAAGTAAGAACTTATTCTACTTGAAGAAGGAACCGGCCATGTCATTTTTCCACCTACATTTGGACTGGACGAACTTCCTGAAGTTGATCCGCTTGAACTTGAGCCTGAATTAGATGCCGCTTCTTCTTTTCTCTTAGCTTCGGCTAGTTTTCTTTCTGCCTCTGCTTTTGATTTAGCTTCTGCACGTATTCTAGCTTCTTCACGAAGTCTTTGTTCTTCCTGCAATTTAAGTATTTGATCTCCGACACTTTTTGCAAAATCATTTAATTTGTCATATTCTTTTTCAAAAGTAGCTACATCCTTTTGAAGTCTAGACATTAAATCTTGTTTTTGCCTAGTCGCAGTTTCTAAATCTTTTTTACGAGATTCAAGTTTTGTTTTAACAGCTGATAGTGATGCTCTCTGTGCTGCTAATTCTACTTTCTTTTCTTCTATTATTTCCTTTTGTTCTTTCATAATTTGTAAGAGTTCTTTATCTTGTTCGGCTATAAATTTAACCATATCTTTTCTAGAAAAAAAGTCTTTTATATCTTTGGATGTAAGAAGAAGTTCTAAGTATCCTACGTTTCCATTCATATACATAACTGTTATTCTCTCTTCAAAGTTTTCTTGCTTTTCTGCTAAAATCTTTTCAGCTTCAGCAAGCTCAACTAAGTTTTTTTCGATATTTTCCTCTAAAGTAGTTAGTTCACCTTCTACCTTTGAAAGGTCTAAAGATGCTTTATTTACCTTCCTATCCAAAGCATCAATTTGCTCTTCAACAGTTTTAGTCTTGTTTTGAGTGTCTTTTATTTTTTCTTGTTTGGTTTTAAGTTCATTTTTAATTCCCTCTTGCTCTTTTCTCAAGTCATTTATCTTATCTGCAAAACTAGTTGTCCCTGTAGAAATTATAATCGACATAAGCAATACGGTTGAGATTTTTCTTATCTTATTTTTTTGCATTTTTCCTCCTTAGACATTTAAGTATTTTTTCATAGATATCATACTACCAAGTGATCCTATCCCAGCTCCTATAACCAAGAACATAATTGATATATCCTTTAATATAGTTGCAGGCGGAACAAGTATTATACTATATAACTCATTTAGTCTTTCATTTATTGAATCAAATAAATATCCATATCCAAAATATACTATAACTATAGAAATAATAGCCGCTACAACTCCAAATAAAATACCCTCTAAAACAAAGGGAGTTTTTATATAAGAATTAGTAGCTCCAATGTATTTCATTATTCCTATTTCTCTCTTCCTTGATGCTACTGTAAGCTTTATCGTGTTAGAGATTATAAAGACTGATATTGAAATCAAAACTGCTATAATTATAATTCCCCCAACCCTTATATAGTCTGCACCAGCTTTAAGCTTATCAATTATATCTTTATGATATTTGACTCGCCTTATGCCTCCATTTGTTTCTATAGCTTTTACAATATTTTCTGTTTCCTGAATGTTTTTTACTTTTATTTTATAAGAATCCGGAAGATATGTTATGCCCTCTAGAATTTTACCTTCTTCGCCCCATTCTGCTTTATATATTCTTACAGCTTCTTCTGGCGAGATGTATTCTATAGAACTTATACCTTCATTTGTCTCTGCAAAGTCTTCTATAGCTTTTTTGTCTTCATCACTTGCATCTTCTTCTAAAAATATCTCTATTTCGTCAAACTTGCTTTGAACATCTACAACAAGAGCGTTGATACTCATTATAAGTATCAAAACAAAACCAAGTATTACAAGTACAGCAGATATTGAGGATATAGAAGCTAAACCCATGCCGCGGTTTCTCCACATACTTTTAAAACTTTGTTTAAAAGTACTTTGCAATATCCGGAAGTTATTCATCATATCCACCTCTTTTTTGATCCCTTACAACTACTCCGCTCTTTAATTGTATAACTCTGCGCCTTATGTTGTCAACAATTTCTTTAGCATGAGTTGCCATTATTACAGTTGTGCCTCTGGCATTTATATCATTGAGAATCTTCATTATCTCTAAAGCATTATCTGGATCTAAGTTTCCAGTGGGCTCATCCGCCAAAAGTATAGGAGGGTTGTTTACAATAGACCTCGCTATTGAAACTCTTTGCTGCTCCCCGCCTGATAGTTGTTCTGGAAAGCTATCAGCTTTTCTGCTCAGGTCTACTCTATTTAGAACAACTGGTACTCTTCTTCTAATTTCTTTAGGATCCGCTCCAAGTATCTCCATTGCAAAAGATATATTCTCATATACTGTCTTGTTATGCAAAAGTCTGAAGTCCTGAAAAACAACACCTAAATTTCTTCTTATATAAGGGATTCTTCTGCTACTTACGTCTGTGACATTTACATCATTTATAAACATCTCTCCTGATGTCGGTTTTTCTTCTTTTAATAAGAGTTTTATCAACGTAGATTTACCAGCTCCACTTTCTCCAACTATATATACAAACTCTCCTTTGTGTATATGAAGGTTTATATCTGAAAGAGCCCTTATATTTCCTTTGTACTCTTTGCCTATATTTACTAATTTTATCAAAATTCCACCTCGCGTTTCTAACACTTGTTGCAATTAAATCAAAGTATCTAGAAATATTTTTATTCCTTGATATATCTTCTAATTCATTATAGTATATATTCATCAATAAATAAACACTTAGAGGTGATTTAATTGGAAAAAAAGTTAATTAGAGAAGAAATCTTAGCAAAAAGAAAGAAACTAGGTAAAGAAACCAGAGATATTGCAAGTAAAGAGATTTTAGAGAAAATATTAGCCTCATCTTATTATAAAAAAGCAAAGACTATTATGACCTTTGTCAGCTTTTCAGATGAAGTAAATACTCATGAATTTATGAAAAGAGCAATAGAAGATGGGAAAAAAATAGTTGTACCTATTACTATTCCAGAAAACCATCAACTAAAGCCTTCTAGATTAAAATCTTTTAAAGAACTTGAACCAGGATTTTATAATATCTTAACTCCAAAAGAAGAATTTATTAGATTTGTCGATCCCCATGAGATAGATCTAGTAATAACTCCAGGAGTAGCTTTCAGACGAGACGGATACAGAATAGGCTACGGTGGCGGATATTATGACAGGTTTTTGAGCAAGATTCCATCTACTCCAACTATAGCTATAGCTTTCCATATGCAACTAGTAGACGACCTTCCAACAGACCAATATGATATACCTGTAGATTATATTTACACTGAAAAAGAAATCATTGATACAAATGCTAGTTAATATTTTATCTGTTTTTATGATATAATAAGCTAGTGTTTAATAAAAGTACGGGAGGAAAATAAAATGAGCAGAACTGTAGGAACTACGGTAAGAGGTATAAGAACTCCTATTGTCAAAGAAGGAGACGACCTTATAAATATAGTTGTGGACTCTATATTAGAAGCCTCAAAATCAGAAGGCTTCAAGTTAAATGATCGGGACGTTATAGGAATTACAGAATCTTTAGTAGCAAGAGCCCAAGGAAACTATGCTACTGCAGAAGCTATTGCAAAAGATATAAAAGATAAATTTCCAGGAGATTTAGGATTGGTTTTTCCTATTCTAAGCCGAAATAGATTTTCTATACTCCTAAAGGGAATATCCATGAGCGGTAAAAAAGTACATCTTCTCCTAAGTTACCCCTCTGATGAGGTCGGAAACCATCTGATGAATATAGAAAAGATGGAGAGCTTAGGTATAAATCCATATTCAGATCTCTTAACTGAAAAACAATACAGAGATTACTTTGGAGAAAAAGTTAGTCATGAATTTACAGGCATAGATTATGTAAGTCTTTATAGGGAAATGGCAAAAGGAAACATAGATATCTATTTTTCAAATGATCCACAAGATATATTGAAATATACTAAAGATGTATTGGTTGCTAATATTCACGATAGGGCTAAAACTAAAAAGGCTCTTAAGGCTGCAGATGCTAATATAGTTTTGGGAATAGATGATATCTTAACTCATTCTATAGATGGTAATGGATATAATGAAGAGTATGGTCTACTTGGATCAAATCTTGCTTCTGATAATGAAGTAAAACTTTTCCCAAGAGATAGTCAATATTATGTAGAGGCTATACAAGATTTACTTATAGAAAAAACAGGTAAAAATATAGAAGTAATGGTATATGGAGACGGAGCCTTCAAAGACCCCGTAGGTAAGATTTGGGAGTTAGCTGACCCAGTTGTATCCCCAGGATATACTAAAGGCTTAGAGGGTACTCCTAACGAGCTTAAGCTCAAGTATATAGTCGATACTGAGCTAGATGACTTAAAGGGCGATGAAGTTTTGGCTGCTGTTAAAAGTAAGATCTATAGTAAAGATGTTGACCTTTTAGCAAATGCAGAATCCCTTGGAACAACTCCTAGACAAATTACAGATCTTTTAGGAAGTCTTTGCGATCTTACAAGCGGCAGCGGTGATAAAGGTACACCCGTAGTTCTTGTACAAGGTTATTTTGATAACTTATCAAATGAATAGATGATTTTAAAAGGTCCCTATCTCATCAATGAGATAGGGACCTTTTTTATATGTATACTTCTTTTACTTTAGAGACACTAAACCTACACTTATTCTTAAAGCATCATCTATGTACCGCATCATGTTTTCATCGAATCTTCCTATTTTTTCTCTTAATCTCTTTTTGTCTATAGTTCTGATTTGTTCTAAAAGAACCACAGAGTCTTTGGGAAGACCATATTCTTGACCTAATATTTCTATATGCGTGGGCAACTTTGCTTTATTAATCTGAGATGTTATTGCCGATATTATAATTGTCGGACTATATTTGTTGCCTATGTCATTTTGGATAACAAGCACTGGTCTTACACCACCTTGTTCTGAACCTATTACAGGACTTAAATCTGCATAAAATACGTCTCCTCTTTTAACTATCACAATATTTCACGTCCTACAAGTTGCATTTCATAAAAATATAAATCTTCCAGGTCAGATTGTAATCCAAATTCAGCTAAGTCCAAGTTAATTTTACTCATTTGATTGTATCCAATCCTCAGATTTTCACAAATTTCACATCGCCATTTTTTTTCAAAATATAGTTTAAAGTAATCTAAAGCAAAATCATTATCAATATTGCATTTCATAGGAATCCATTGATTAAATTCAATCATAAATTACCCCCCTTTTTCTTATATACATATAATCAATAAACTAAACCTAAGCATATATAAAATAATTATATCGTCTTATCTATGCTTATGTCAACTCTTTTAGACTAAAATACTAGTTAATTCAAAATATAAATACGCATATAATTTATCTTTTCTAATATAATCCCTATTTATTTCTCACAGCTGTCTAATCCAAAATATAATCAACTATATGGCTAAGCTTATTATTTCTAATGTATATCCTAGGCACTCTTCTACTCATCATACAAACTATTTCATAGTTTGAAGTCCCAATCCAGGCTGCAATATCTTCAACTGAAGGGCAATTTTCTTCCTCATATCCAAATAGTATGACTTCGTCTCCTATGGCCACATCATCTATGTCTGTAATATCAATCATCATCTGATCCATACAAATTTTACCAACTACTTCCACTCTGTTACCCTTTATATAAACCTGTGCTTTACCAGTTAACATTCTAGAGTATCCGTCCGCATATCCTATTGGAAGAGTAGCTATTTTTCTTTCTCCCTTGGTTACATATACATGATTATAGCTTACTCCGCTTCCCTCTGGTATAGTCTTAATATGAGATATAGAACACTTTAATGTCATTGCCGGTTTTATATCTAGATTTTTTTTATGCACTTCTTCTGAAGGATAGTGTCCATAGAGAAGCAGCCCTGGTCTTATCATATCAAGATTGTAATCTTCTATATCTAGTGCAGCCGCAGAGTTTGAAGCATGCTTTATAGGTATATGGACCCCCTTTTTTTCTAGAATATCTATTATATCTATAAATCTTTTAAACTGTAATTTTGTAAAACTCTTATCTTCTTCATCCGATTTTGCAAAATGAGTAAATATCCCATCAATATTTATATATGGAAGTTTTGATATTTTTATTATATCTTCTATCGATTCTTCTGTTGGAAGGAAACCTATTCTACACATTCCAGTATCTATCTTTATATGAATATTTACTTCCTTTTTTAGTAAAGCTGCTGTTTGAGAAAGAAGTTTAGCATCTCCATAGCAGTATATATTTTGAGTAAGATCATATTCTATTATATGCTCATACTGACTAGGTGGAGTATAGTTAAGAATTAGTATCGGAGCCTCTATGCCTGCATTTCTAAGTTCCATACCCTCTGGAAGAATAGAGACGCCCAGTCTATCTGCTCCATTTTCTAAAAATACTTTAGAGGCACTGATGGCACCATGTCCATAACCATTTGCCTTAACTATCGCCATTATAAGTGTCTTCTCATCGGTATGATCTCTTAGTATTTTCATATTATAGGCTAAATTATCTAAGTTTATTTCAAGTATTGCCGGTCTTGTTTCTTGTAAAGATTTCATACGCTTTTCTCCTCACTGCTTTAAAGTATCTTAATCATAAAATCTTATCTTATTATATCACTAAGAGCATAACTATGGAAGAAGATTAAGTTTTTAATAACCTATTGCAAAACAAATCGCATACTCTCTCTCATGAGATATTGATATTTCTATAAAATTTAAATCGAGTTCCTTTAAAAAACTTTCAATTTTTCCCTCTATCTTTATTTTGGGTCTTCCATTTCCATCATGCATAACTTCTATGTCCTTCCAACTTAATTTGCCTATTCCAGTCCCAATTAATTTAGAGACTGCTTCTTTACTGGCAAAAAGTCCGGCAATAGTTTTAGAGTTATGGTTTTTTTCCTCTATATATTCCTGCTCTGCTTTTGTAAAAATCTTTCTATAAAAAGATTCTCTATTCTTACTTATTATTCTAGCTATTCTAGCTACCTCTACTATATCAACTCCGGTTCTCATATCTATATCCTCACTTTTTTTACTGTTTTTAAAATCAATTATACACTATGACAAGTAAATAGTGAACTAGTTAGAACTTATAAAATTAAAAGTTTGCTAGAATAAATTTATAAGAATATCTTTTAATCTAAAACTTTTAAATAGCAAAAGTATCTTTATTGATAAAATTATAGTATTTATTCTAAAATATCCAGCTTAAATAGCCAGCATATTTTTTTTGGTGAAACTTTTACTTAGAAGCTCTAAATACTTTATTATTTTTTAGCTAAAACAGTGAATATAGCTCTAGTTTCTGCTATACTTATATATAAGCGAGGCTTCTTTCAGATTTATTTATGCTAGATAGTCTCAATATCCAAGACTTTAAGCTTGAGTTTAGGATAAATATATAAAAGGTGGGATTTTTAAATGGAATTTGTTATAGGTAAAGGAAGCGATATAAAAGCAGTATTAGTTTATGAGGACATGGAAAAGTTAGAAACTGCAGATGAACTTTTTCAATTTGTAAAAGAAAAAGATCTTTTTAAAGGTAAGTGTGGAGAAGTTTACGGAGACTTTTCTTTAAATGGAGGGAACATTCTTTTAGTTGGACTTGGTAAACAAGATAAGCTAACAACTAACAGTTTAAGAAAGTCTTTCTTTAAAGCAGCTAAGGAATTAGCTCGATTTAAAGTTAAAGAAGTAGAGATTCAAGTTAAAGATTTATGTGGATTAGAAGCTCCAGCTTTTGCAGCAGCTCTTGCTGAAGGATTACTTCAATCAGAATATACTTTTGATAAATATAAAACTGAAAAGAAAGAAACAGTTGAATTAGAAAAAGTATATATAGATATAGATAAATCTAATGAAGATGATTTAAAATCTGCTCTTGATGAAGTTAAAATTGTTATGGATGGAGTTTTCCTAAGCAGAGACTTAGTAAATGAAAGAGCTATCAATATGTATCCTGAAATATTAGCTAACAGCGCAAAGGAACATTTAGAGCCTCTTAACGTCGAAGTTGAAATCTTTGGAAAAGAAGCTATAAAAGAAATCGGAATGACTGCCTTCTTAGCGGTTGCAGAAGGATCAGACAAAGAACCTAAATTTATAGTTATGACTTATCTAGGAGATCCTTCTTCTGATGAAAAGACAGCTCTTGTTGGTAAAGGATTGACTTATGACTCAGGTGGATATTCACTAAAACCTACTGCTAACAGCATGGACACTATGTATTGTGATATGGGTGGATCTGGAACTGTTATAGGAGCTATGAAAGCAATAGCTGGCGGAAAGCTTAAGAAAAACGTAGTTGGAATAGTAGCAGCTTGTGAAAATATGATTTCAGGCGGAGCTTATAAGCCAGGTGACATAATCTCTTCAATGAGCGGAAAAACTATTGAAGTATTAAACACAGATGCTGAAGGAAGAATAACTCTTGCTGACGCTCTTTGGTATGCGGCAACAGTTACTAAAGCAGACAAGATAATAGATCTTGCTACCTTAACTGGAGCTTGTGTAGTTGCTCTTGGAGATATAAATACAGGAGCTGTAACAAACAATGATGAACTTATGAAAGAAGTTAAAATTGCTTCTGAGATTGCTGGAGAACCAGTTTGGGAACTACCAAACAATCCAGAGTATGAAGAACTTATAAAGAGTGAAGTAGCAGATGTTAAAAACATCGGTTCTAGAGGAGCTGGTACTATAACAGCTGGCTTATTCCTAAAAGAATTTGTTGACGAAAAACCTTGGGTTCACTTAGATATAGCTGGAACTGCTTATATTAGTAAAGCATTAGGCTACCTTCCTAAGGGAGCTACAGGCGTTCACGTTAAAACTCTTTACCATATGGTAAAAGGTCAATAATTTTTAAAATCACTACTATGCAGTTAAGAATGATTTAATAAAACAGGTAAAATATATGATTCCCCCCCTAAATCGGTATCCGAATTTAGGGGGGACTATTTTAAGGGATTAATTTGACCTGTTCTTTATGTTTTTATGAGAGTGAATATAGAAATGAACTCCCGAACCTAAACACTTAACCGCTTTCCAAGATCCTCTACATTATTTCTTAAATTAATTGTTTACCAGTAAAAATATTTATAAGAAAACATATTATTTAAGTCTGAATATTATGTTTTTTGATAAATAGGACTTGACAAGTAGTCTAATCTATATTAAGATTGTAACAATTCAAAAAACTTAATAATAACATTGAAAAGAAGAGTAAGCTTATAGAAGTTCTTAACAGAGAGTTCCTCCATGGTGAAAGGGAATAGAAACAAAATAAGCCGAATATGGTCTTGGAGTTAGATAGCTAAACTTGTTAAAGTTATCTCGGGTTCACCCGTTATAGTGATAGAGTATAAGAGAGACCGTTCTCAAGTACTTGAAGAGATATTTATCGCAAGGTAAATATAAACCTAGGGTGGTACCGCGAAGCTTTCGTCCCTTTGCTTTTTTATAAAGTAGAGATGATGATGGCTTTTTTTAATATCTTTTTTTAATATAAGGAGTGAGAAAATTGATAAAAATAGAAAATCTAAATAAAACTTTTGATACAAATGGAGTAAAGTTCCAGGCTTTAAAAGATGTAAGCCTAAATATTTCTCGGGGAGATATCTACGGAATAATTGGTCTTTCTGGAGCTGGTAAGTCAACTCTTATAAGATGCTTAAACCGCCTTGAAGAAGCTACATCTGGAAAGATAACAATAGATAAAAGAGACATCTTAAGTCTCAAGGAAGAAGATTTAAGATTATTTCGCAAGGATATAGGAATGATATTCCAAGACTTTAACCTCTTAAAGCAAAAAACAGTTTACGAAAACATAGCCCTTCCACTCTACTTAGACAAAAAGGATAAAAAAACTATCCAAGAAAAAGTAAAGCAACTTTTAGAATATGTAGGCTTATCGGATAAGAAAGATAGTTATCCAAGTGAGCTCTCAGGCGGTCAAAAGCAAAGAGTTGCAATAGCAAGAGCTATATCCAACGATCCAAAGATATTGCTCAGTGATGAAGCTACTTCAAGCCTAGATCCCCAAACTACAACTTCTATATTGGAACTGCTTAAAAGGATCCAAGCAGAACTGGATATAACAGTTATAATGATAACCCATCAAATGGAAGTGGTTAAACAAATATGCAATAAAGTTGCTATCATGGATGCTGGTTTAGTGGTTGAAGCCAGCACAGTAGAAGATTTATTTAGATCTCCAAGGACAAACCTAGCCAAGAGCTTTATAAACTCAATAAATAAATCAGATGAAGAAGAAATTATAAATCCTGACGGCTTTAAAGGAAGATTAATAAGGCTTGGCTACTTGGGAAGGAGCTCCAACCTCCCTATAGTTTCCCAGATGATAAAACATTTCAATATAGATGTAAATATCCTATCCGGTGATATAAATAAACTTCAATCTACAAATGTAGGCCATTTAGTGCTGGAATTAATAGGAGACGATGAAGAAATATTAAAAGCTATCGAACACTTAAAAGAAAAACAAGTAAATGTTGAGGTGATAATATGAATAACTTATTTTTAGAAGGAACTCTCCAGACTCTATACATGGTTTCTTTATCAACTATAGTATCCCTTATACTCGGTTTTCCACTAGGCCTCTTATTAGTTATAACTGAAAAAGGAAACATTTGGCCTAAGCCTAAATTTAATAGAGGATTAAATGGAGTAATAAATATCTTAAGATCTATTCCTTTTATAATACTTATGATAGTAGTTTTCCCACTTTCTAAAATACTAGTTGGCAAAATTATAGGAACTACTGCAGCAATAGTTCCACTATCAATAGCTGCCGCGCCATTTGTAGCAAGAATCATGGAAGGCAGTATAAGAGAAATAGATCGAGGTCTAATAGAGATGAGTCAGTCAATTGGTTCAACTGTATGGGAAACTATAAGATATGTTCTTATACCCGAGGCCCTCCCTTCTATAGTATCTGGAGTAACGCTTATAATTATAAATATAATAGGATATTCTGCTATGGCAGGAGCTATTGGAGGAGGTGGTCTTGGAGAAGTCGCTATAAGATATGGATTATATAAAAGCGGTGAAAAACACGTAATGTATATAGCCCTTTTGCTAATTATAATATTAGTTCAGATTGTACAATTTGCAGGAAACAAAATCATGTTTAAAATAGACAAAAAATAAAAAACAATGGAGGATTATTATGAAAAAAACATTAAAGCTCGTATTAACTCTTGTATTAGCACTATCATTTTTAACAGCTTGTTCAAAAGATTCTGCTGATGATAAAACTATTAAAATAGGTGCTACTCCAGATCCACATCTTAAGATTTTAGAACTTATTAAAGATGATCTAGCAGCAGAGGGTATAACTCTTGAAATAAAAGAATTTACTGATTATATTGCACCTAATGTTGCCCTTGCACAAAAAGATTTGGACGCTAACTTTTTTCAACATAAGCCATATTTAGATGATAAAGTTGCCCAAGAAGGCTTTGAACTTGTTTCTATTGGAACTGTTCACGTAGAACCAATGGCTCTATATAGTGAAACATTAAAAGATATTACAGACCTTCAAAATGGAGCTGAAATATCAATTCCAAGTGATAATGTAAACGGAGCAAGAGCTCTTCTACTTCTAGAAGCCAACGGACTTATAGAAGTAGATAAAGAAGCGGGTATTAATGCTACCGAAAGAGATATCACTAAAAACCCTAAAAATTTAAAGTTTACAGCTCTCCAGGCAGAACTTATCCCAAAAGCTATAGCAGACGTTGACGCAGCTGTCATAAATGGTAACTATGCAATAGACGCAGGACTCAATCCAGTTAGAGATGGACTTATAATAGAAGGACAAGAATCTCCCTATGCAAATATAGTTGCTGTTAGAAAAGGCCAAGAAAACGATGAAAAATTTAAAATACTTTTAAAATATCTTCAATCTGATAAGGTTAAAAAGTTTATAGAAGACAACTATGACGGCGGAGTAGTTCCAGCCTTTTAAATCTTTAATCTGAGTGAACTATTTCAATAAATAATTTTGAAAGTTAGAAATATCATAAAGTTTTATCGAAGTCTATATAAAATTCTAAAATAATATAAACAAGAAAACATCAGTTAGCATAAGTCTATTTAAATATAGATCTTACACCGGCTGATGTTTTATTACCTCTTATTTCTATATACTACCTTTTTCTTCTTATTTCTAGAGAGTGATATACCTCCAAATCCGCTTATTATGGCCATGTAAAATCCGAAGTCATACCAAAACCCAGTATTAACTACTTCATATATACCTCGTCCTTCGCCTATTAAAGAAAATAATAATGATATAGGAGCTATCCATCCATGCCATATTCCTGACAAAAATCCAGCGGGATTTTTGCCATCATAGCTTCCATCTCCAGGCATGCATCCAGTTAAAACAGTTATTAATAATACAAGAACTAGTACAAACTTGAATTTTCTTTTCATCTAATCCCTACTTTCTTCTAATCCAACATTTGATCTTTTGCTTGTTCCAGCTTGTCCATTGAAAGATCCCAGTCTTTATAGCCATCTAGGAGTATCTTGTAATAATGTTCCGGTGGACTTTGTATATCTTTTTCTATCATGGTATAAGCAAAAGCCTCATAAGTACTTCCCTTTTCATCTATAACTTCTATCTCTATACGGTTATAAAGATCAGGATAGCCTTCTAAAGTATCCAATATTTCAAGCTCTTCTTTAGATATGACATAGAGAGCTCCCAATACTTCTTGATCCTTGTTTTCTATAATATCCGCTAGCTCATTGAAGGCTAATGCATATCCTTTTAGACTTGCACTCTTAACAGGAACAGCGTCAGGACATCTAGATAACATATACTCTTTACTTAGATTACTTGCATAAGCAAAATACAACATATTAAAACCTCCTCTTATATCTATCAGTCTTATGTTACCCTAAAATAAAATTAATAAAACTTAGAAATACAAGTTAATTTTTAGTTTATATGGGTAAGAGCAAAAATAAGGGGAATTCATTTAAGTTAGGAGGGTTTTTATGCCTTGGACTGAAGATGATTATCCAGCTGCTTTTAAAAACTTAGAAGAATCCACTAGAAATAAGGCTATAGAGATAGCAAAATCACTTTTAGATGATGATTTCGATCATCCAAGATCTATAGCTATTGCCATTTCTCAAGCTAAAGAATGGGCATCTAAAAGAGATATTCTTAAATCAGATGGTGATAATCAGCATGTAGTGCCTCACAAAGGTCAGTGGGCTATATTAAGAGAAGGAAAAGAAAGAGTTAGTCATGTATATGAAACAAAGGCAGAAGCCCTAGAAAAAGCTAAAGAAATGGGCAAGCTAGAAAAAGTCAAAGTCGTAGTTCACAAAAAAGATGGAGAGATACAAGATAACTTAATACCTTAGATAAAAAATTGGAATAAAGATAAACGTTTATCTTTATTCCAATTTTTATTTCACTTTTTTATTTATCATTTACTTATCAATCAGAGAAAACATTGGGCTTACTCCAAATACTTGGCCTAGATCTTCTAATCCTTTCTTAAGCTCCCCTCTGCTAAAGTTAAAAGTTTCCAGTTCTTCATCTGTAAATTTGTTCAGTCTGCTATAGAAATCTAGTCCTATTGAAAGATAATTCAAATTTGTTTTATCTAAACTCTTAAACAAAAGATTTTCTGCCTCATTTATCCTTCCTTCATTTAATAAAGCTAAAAGCTTTTTATATAAAAAATTTGTAGCCTCAAAATGGGGGATCTCTACTATTTCATAATCGACCCTCTCCTTTTTGAATATAAACTTTGCTATCATATTAGTTATAGACTCAATCTGTCTCATAAGCCAGTCTTGCTGATACATATAAAAACCTCCTAGAACCTGGGGTTTATTATTCTATTGCTCTCATCATCTGTATAAATAATCTGAGTAGGATAAGCAAACTCTATATCTTCATGCTTCATAAATTCATCCAATATATCTTCATATATATTCTCGGCACTTCCTCTTCTGTTTCTGTATGAACACATATATCTTATAGTAAGTATTATACTTGCAGATTCATTATCTATTTTTGTATAAACAGTAGGTTCCAGCTGAGCATTGTAGAGACTGAACTTCTTAGAAGCCTCTTTTATACTCTCTTCCGCCTGAGTGCTTATTACCTCTCCATATCTATCTGCAATATCATTTAATATTCCCTTAGCCTTCCTCCAATTACTTTCAAAGGGTATAGCTATTGGAATCTCATTCCAAATATA
The DNA here is from genome assembly GCF_029266915.1 of Tissierella sp. Classification (GTDB taxonomy): domain Bacteria; phylum Bacillota; class Clostridia; order Tissierellales; family Tissierellaceae; genus Tissierella_A. The sequence continues at coordinate 18,964 of NZ_JARIEF010000056.1, forward strand.
GGGTATGCCAGTACTATAGTTAAGTAGAGCTTCATTGAATATAACTACATTTGGTACATAAACTATTCTGCCTGTACTTTGATCTGCATCTACCCAGTTTCTAATCTCCATAAGAGCAAAAGAAAAAACCTGTATATCTATAACATCTCCCGCTATCCCATCTATTTCTATCCTATCTCCAACTCTAAAAGGTGACTTGAGAATTATATAAGCCCAACCGGCAATATTTAATATAACATCCTTCATAACTATTGCAAGAGCTGCTGAAAAAAGGCCTATAAAAGTAGCTAAAGACTGAACTCCCATAAACCAAACTCTTCCTACTAAGATAAATGTCAACAATACAATTAAATAGGAGACGCTTTTTTTTACTCTATAATACACCTTGTTATCATCAACTAATCTATAAAGTATTTTTCTTATAAAGAAATAAAATATGCTCATAAATGCAATAATAAAGATAGTCTTTATCAATTGAATTTGTAAATCAGGTGTTATAAGTAGTTCTTTCTCTATCCAACCCATAATGTCGTTCATAGGATCACCTCTTTATTAACTTATACCCATTTTGTTAGTTTTCGGCCTATCTACTTTAATAAGTTTAAAATTTTTAATCACATCTTGATTTATATTCTTTTATCTGAACTTATATGCTCATTTATATATTCAATAAATAGGCTCTGAGATTGCTGATCTTTAAAAACTCTTTTAGGAATTACATGAGCTTCAACAGGTGATATATACACATGAATATAATCTTCTGTTTCCTCTAGACTAACTATTTTCTCCCAGATTATGCTGCTTTTTTCTCCCGGACTCTCTTCCGTTATACCGTCTTGTGTTAGGATAAGCGTTCTCTCAGCTAACAAGCTTTCATGATTTTTTTCCTTCATCATCTTTTTAAGCCTTGTCTTCATTTCCCAGTTAGCGTACTTGGGATAAAAGACTAACCAGACTATAGTGGTAATTCCAAAAAGAGTTATCCAGTACCATAGAGGTATTTCTGAATATTTAGCTACAACAAATGGAGCTATTATAAATACTGCAGGGCCCATTAGTCTTTGAAATAATATACTTTTTCTAATAGAAGGCGATCTCTTTGCGTGCTCAATATTATAATTTATATAATCTTCTTCTGTTAAGCGAAACTTTAATTCCATATAATTCCCTCCTTAGTTTTTAAATATCAGTAAAAGAACAGCTGCTAAAGCTCCCAGGATCAGAAATAAAACTTGTTTAAAAATTATAAAACCTATAACTCCTAATGATATTACTATAGCATATAATAAGAATGAATCTCCTTTACTTTCTTTCATAAAATCCTCCTCATATTATCTACTACTTATAGTATTCTACATTATTTCTCATTTTCCTTCTTTTTATCTAAAAGCTTTTTCGAATTATTCCTAAACAACTTATTTATCTTACATTTATTTCTTTTCTTCTATTATACTTGTATACTAGATATATTGCATCAAATAAAAATAGTTTGTAACATTAACTCAAGTCGTACGTTATTTATATGAGAGGCTAATTTATATAGAAAGGAGACTATTTTGGATATTGAAAAAATATATGATGAATATTTTAAGGATATATTTAACTTTCTGCTAGGACTTACTTCCGATCCTAAGCTTGCAGAGGAATTAACTCAGGAAAGTTTTTTTAAAGCTATGAAGAACTTAAACTCCTACAAACCTGATAAGAATATTAAAGCATGGCTCTTTACCATAGCAAGGAATACCCTATACTCCTATTATAGGAAAAATAAAAATATCAGCACTTCTCCTATAGATGAGATCCAAGGAGCAAGATCTGGAGATATACACTTTACTAAACACATTGAAGATAAGTACTTAGCTCTGGAAATCCATAAATATCTCCACTCTATGGACGAACCCTATAGGGAAGTATTTAACTTAAGAGTTTTTGGAGAATTGTCCTATAAGAATATTGGAAGTATCTTCAATAAAACTGACGGATGGGCCCGGGTAGTATTTTATCGAGCAAAGAAAGAAATTGTAAACTGGTTAGAAGAAAGAGGTGATTTTTATGAATAAAGTTAGATGTGATATTGTAAAAGATTTGTTGCCCCTATATATTGACGATATCTTAAGTGAGAGTTCTAAAGATCTTGTTGAAGAACATATTAAAATATGTTCAGACTGTCAGAAGGATTTAGAGTCTTATAATAAAAAAATAGTCCTTCCAATGGATACTGATATAGAACCCTTGAAAAAAATATCCTACAAGTTTAAGATTCAAAAACTGTCCATTGCCCTTTTAATTAGTATTATTATCTTGTTTTTAGTATCACTTATAATAGAACCCTTTAGCTATGATAAAACTCTGATTCCGGCTAAAGATTCTATTACCGATATTATGTACTACTATGGGATGCTTTTTGTAGGCTACTATTTTGCATTTGCAATAGTAGCTACTAATGTTTTCAAGTCTATATATGTACTATTTATAAAGCAAAAGCAAGCAACTTCAAATACTTTAATAAAAACCTTTGATATCGTCACTAGTATTTTAAGTGGTTTAATTTTAGCCTCGGGCTTATATTTCCAAGGTATATTAGCTGATAACAGCGCTCCTAATATAGATTTTTGGTCTAAGAGATTGTTTATAATTTCTATTGTGAGTTTTATCTTGTTTATAGTCCAGGTCATATTGTACTCATTTAATAGAAAAGATACAAATCAAATAAAATAGGTAGCATAAATTATATATTAAAGGGAGAAAATCTAACTCTTAGACTTTCTCCCACTTTTATAGATTTTAATTTTAAGCCTTTCTCTTTACTTTAGCAAAATATAAACCTGCAAGGAAGAAGCCAACTCCAAAAAGTAGTTGCATAAATATCTCATATTTTACATCTCCAAATGAGCTTATATTACTTTCATTTACTCTTACAAAATAGTAGGTTGGAAAGAATCTTGCAATTTTCAATACATTTTCTCCTAGAAAATCTTGAGAGACCATTATTCCTGAGATAAGCGAAGTTCCAAGAGATGTTACAGTGCCTAAAGCATTTATTACAAATCTATTTCTTGTTATATTGTTTATTAAAAATGTAAATCCTAATATTGAAAAGGAAAACATAGATATATTTACTAGATATTTTGAAAACTGAACATCAGAGATAGATCCTCCCTTTAGAACAATAGCACCCAGGATAAACATGGAAGTTATAAAAATAGCTAATGTAACCTGACCTAGATATATTTCTGCATTAAATCTTAAAAACTTTTTAGATGAAACTCTCATCCTATCCTGGATTTCTTCATCGTTAAAGTCTCTCATAACCAGACCTATTACAATAACATATATAGCTACTATAACATATCCAGTAAAGTTAAAGTAAGATTTAAACCATCCATTTATAGCATTGTCCTTAGCATAATCGTCCTGAACAATTTCTACGCTTGCTTCTTCCTTTAGTATAGCTTGAACCTTAGCTAAATCAAATTCTCCATTTGAATAGCTTGCGTTAGCAAAGGATAAAAATTTATTTATTTCACTTGTTATATATATAGACTCTATTCTTCTTTCATCTCTTATAACTTCTAATGCTTCTTTTTTTCCAATTACAAGTTCTTCAAAATCTTCCGGTATTATTATAGCCGCTTCAATTGCTTGCAGAAATAATAATTCCTTTAATTCTTCTTTGTTTTTTTCCTCTATAGTCACTATATTTTTATAATCTAAATAATCTATAAATGATTTTGAAAGCTGGCTCTGACTCCTATTTACAACTGCAAGAGTCAGTTCATTTTCTTTAAATACTCCTCCATCTGGATCACTCTCAGCTAAAGGTGAGCTTATTATAGATAGGATGAAAAATATAACAGCATAGGATATTATTATATTCTTATGTTTTAAAGCTGATTTTATAAAATATTTATATACTGTCATAACTTTTCCTCCTTAAGAATATATAGGATCCAAACATCAGGATTAAAGAGTAGGCTAGTAAAATAAATAGTCCGCTGCTCAAGCCACTAGTGTTTTCTAGCAGATTTATTCGGTAGAGATTATTTGTTATAACACTCATAGGATTTATCTTTGCTATTATGGGTAACTTTTCTTCTATCATATACTTTATATCTGGAGACATCAGTCCTGCTACAAACGCTAGGAAGAGTGTGGAACTTATGGCCAGCATATTTTTAAATCCCTCGCTTTTCTTATTAGAGCTACCTATAAATATTCCTAATGAAATACCAAATAAATTTCCAAGCAAGATAAACAAACTAGTTGCAGCTAAGTTTTTTATAAGATCTAGATCCAAGACAAAATGGATAAATAAAAATAACAATGTGTTTGAGATTAGATTCATAAATAGCCCCACTGCTACCCCCGATATTAATAGTGTAGATTTCTTGTTTGGAGAAACATTGAGTCTTGCACCAAGGGGAGTAAGGTTAGCCTGAACCAAGTTAGTTATTTCAATGCCTGGAAAAACTCCATAGGCTGAAACCATGGCTATAAGAGAATAAAAGATAACTAGCAGTCCATTTGCCTGTTGGGATTCTGGAGTTAAGTAGTTTACATTAAAATCCAGCTTCTCTATCGGAGCGTCCAGCATCTTTGTCTGCTTTATGGTATCAAGTATACTTTTTAAAATAGTTTGATTTGGGCCTTCTCTATCTACTAAAAGATTTAAATCTTTATTTACAAATCCAGCTATAGATTTGTTTTCCAAGGATTCTTTGACTTCTCCTTCTCCTATCTCTATCAAATTTACAACCTCTACATCCCCCAGTATATAGGCCGCAGGATTATCTTTTTCTATTCCTAAATTTATATTTTCTATCCCTCCACTTGTTATTCCACTGAAAGCAGTATAGAAAAAGGATACTAAAACTATGGGGTAGATCAGCTGCCAAAAAGTCATGCTCCTATCTCTAAACATATTTTTATAGATATAGATTGAATTTCTCCATATAGCTTTCACTATTCCCTCAGCTCCTTCCCGGTAAGTTCTAAGAATACATCATTTAGGCTAGGAATTGTGCTGTATAGTTTGGTATAAACTAGATTATGCTCTTTTATAAAGTCCAATAAATTTGATAGATTGTTTCTTCCATTTTCAAAGTTTATAGTATACTGTTCTTCCTTCTTTTCTACATCCAACACGTGGTCTATAGTTTTCAGTCTCTCCTTCATATCCTCTTCTATATCTTCAAATCCAATCGTTATCTTTTCTCGAGTTGAGATCATGGCTTTGAGTTCTTCTAGCGTCCCCGAAACAAGAGACTTGCCCTTGTCCATTATTATGATTCTATCACAGAGCATTTCAGCTTCTTCTAAATAGTGGGTTGTATATATGATAGTACTGCCCTCTCTGTTTAGCCTTTTTATTCCTTCCAGTATAAAGTTTCTGCTTTGAGCATCTACCGCTACCGTTGGTTCATCTAAAAATATCAATTTTGGTTTATGTGATATACCACAGGCTATATTCAATCTTCTTCTAAGTCCTCCACTTAGTTTTTTTGGATCAAATTTTTCATATTCCTTTAGGCCTACAAAGTCTATAGCTTCATCTACATATTGCTTTCGCTTAGCTTTATCGTCTATATAGAGACCGCAGAAGTAATCAATGTTTTCTCTTACAGTTAGATTGTAAAATATAGATACCTCCTGGGGAACTATTCCTATTTCTCTTTTAATTTCATAAGAAGCAGGAGTCATTTTCTGGCTAAAAACTTCTATTTCTCCTTTATCAAAGTTCAGTAAAGCTAAAATACAATTTATTGCAGTTGTTTTTCCTGACCCATTTGGTCCCAGAAGACCAAGTATCTCTCCCTCTCTTACTTCCATATTAAAATGGTCCAGTGCAATAGTTTCTTTATATCTTTTTACCAAATTTTTAACTGTAACTACCATGACCCTCACTCTCCTTATTCTTATTCTTATTCTTATTCTTATTCTTATTCTTAAGAATATTGTATCAATTAAAAAGTCTTGTTAGTAGTGATCGCAATCACTAATCTATATGACAATTGTCACATTGATTGTCTTTTAGCTAAAAAATTAGTATAATTGTGGTATAGTTTTGGAAAGCAAATTTAAGGGAGGGATCTTATGAGACAATTTATAGAAAAACTTTTTATAGTAATTCTTGGTCTTTATGCTAGTTATATATTCTATCCACAAAATGATCTAGTATTATTTTTTCTTGTAAGCATCATCTTATCTTTGCTTCTTGATTTAATAAATCCTACAAGAGTAAGGGTTTTTATTTACATATGCTTTATAGGCCTTTGTTTTTTTAACAAACTTTTTATCCCCTATCTTCCCTTGATTCTTTATAATATGTATATAGATTTTGGAATTTATTCTTTATCTTCTTTTTTACTGTTCTTTAGGGATCCTAATCTAGTAACTATTTTCGCCGCATTCATTTCTCTCTACCTTACAATTACAAGAGATAGTTTTAATAGGTTTACAGAGGATAATAAAATAGTAAGAGATGAATTAAAAGAAGACGCTATCTATCTTAGAAAGTATAATGAGCAGCTTAAGATAGATAGAGAAAAGAATATTCATATAGCAATACTTACAGAGCGAAACCGAATTGCAAGAGAGATGCACGACTCTATAGGCCATTCTATAAGTAGCAGCATACTTCAGGTTGAAGCTTTAAAGATAGTTTCTAATACTTCCTTAGATAGCTTAGACCTACTTCAAAACACACTGAGTACAGGGATGGATGATATAAGGCGGAGTATACATAATCTCTATAGTGACTCACTTGATCTAAAAAAAAGAATCCAAACTCTCTGCGAAGAAGCTATTTCTCTGGATATAGATCTAGATTATAGATTAGAGGAGACTTTAAGCTATGATTTTAAATTTGATATACTTTCAATAGTTAGAGAATCTATTACAAACTGTATCAAACATTCTGATGGAGACAAGCTCAGTATAAAGATCTTAACCCAGCCTCAGTTCTACTCTATAACTATCAGAGATAATGGAAGGAGTTTTATAGAAAAAGGATCATCTAGCTCACAAGGCATGGGCCTTATCTTAATGGAAGAAATTGCAAGAAAATACGATGGATTTATAAATTATGAATTTCGAGAAGGTTTTAAGATTTATATAACTTTAATGAAAGGATGATAGAGATGAATCTTATAATAATAGATGATGACCATTTAGTAGTAAACTCTTTAAGGACAATCATAGAAGCAAGCGGCATAGAGGTAATAGCTATAGGATACAATGGACTTGAAGCTATTGAATTATTTAAAAAACATAAGCCAGACCTTGTCCTTATGGACATAAGAATGGAAGAGTTAAACGGTATAGAAGCGACTAAAGAGATATTAAGTATAGATCAAGAGGCTAAGATTCTTCTTATAACTACATTTCAAGATGATGACTATATTTCCTCAGCTCTAAGCTTAGGATGCCGGGGCTATATCCTCAAACAAAACATCAAGGGAATAATTCCTGCTGTAAATGCAGTTTACTCGGGAAACTTAGTATTTGATTCAAAAATAGTCTCAAGTATCCATCAAAAATCTTTTCCTGATACCACTTTAAATACAATCAATTCAAATCTCTCCCAAAGAGAAATTGATGTATGGCTATTGGTGGCTGAAGGATTAAACAACAAAGAAATATCCTCAAAGCTTTTCTTAAGTGAAGGAACAGTAAGAAATTATGTCTCTTCCTTGCTGGATAAACTTGATCTAAGAGACAGAACTCAACTTGCCGTACATTTTTATAAAGTTAGAAGATAAAATAAGGAATAAATATACTTTTATTAAGATTTATTTATTC
>NZ_JARIEF010000074.1 GCF_029266915.1 Tissierella sp.
CAAAATATGAGTTCTAGATATTACACTACAAAAGAAGGCCATAAAATGAGTACTGCTCAGGCTATGCAGGCCGTGGCTGCAGGTCTTGAACCTCATCGGGATATGAATCCTATACTGCTCCTGCCAAAGACTGATATGGGTTCCATGGTAGTTATAAAAGGGGAAGACTATAAACATATGGAAGCTAGAGAATATTTTAACTATAAAAACACACTAAGACCCCTCATTACAGAACTCTTCCAAAGTGTTGAGAGGGAAAATGAAATAGTAGTTATAGAAGGGGCTGGAAGTCCGGCGGAGATCAACCTCAAGCAAAATGATATTGTCAATATGGGCATGGCCAAGATAGCAGACGCACCAGTATTATTAATAGCCGATATAGATAGAGGCGGTGTATTTGCTTCACTATATGGAACAGTTATGCTGCTAGAAGAAGATGAAAGAAAGAGAATAAAAGGATTAATAATAAATAAATTCAGGGGAGATAAAACTCTACTCGACCCAGGTATCAAGATGATAGAAGATATATTAAATATTCCAGTAATAGGAACTATACCTTTTACCCATTTAGAACTGGTCGATGAAGATACTCTGATTGACTATGAGAAAAAGTGCAACACGGAGCCCCAGACTCAAGAGCAGATGGAGGAAGAACTAGATAAGCTAGCAAGAGTACTTAGGGAAAATTTAGATATGGACTTGGTTTATTCGCTTTTAGGTATAGAGAGATGACTATACTTCTAGCTTCAATCTTAGATTTTCTTATAGGAGATCCCTATAGTTTTCCCCATCCTGTAAAGCTAATGGGGCGGATCATAAGTTTTGAAGATAGATTCTTTAGAAAGCTAGCAAGAGATAAAAACTTAAAGCTTATGGGTTTAGTAATTGTTTTAATAAATATAAGTCTAGGTTTTACTCTTCCCTATTTCCTACTCAAATCTATTAAAGAGATAAGATGGCTCTACTATAGTGTAAATATCTACCTGATCTATAGCTGTATTGCATCTAGATGCCTTCATTATGAAGCTTTTAAAGTAGTGGATGCTTTAAAAGAAGGTCTGGAAGAGGGCCGGAAAAGATTGTCCTATATAGTAGGTAGAGATACTAAAAGTTTATCAGAAGAAGAAATAATAAAAGCGACAGTAGAAACAGTAGCTGAAAATACTTCCGACGGAGTTATAGCACCTCTTCTTTATATTATGATACTGGGAGCTCCAGGAGGTCTTATGTATAAGTTTGTAAATACAATGGATTCTATGCTGGGCTATATGAATGAAAAATACATAGATCTAGGATACTTTCCAGCCAAGGTGGACGATTTATTTAACTACTTACCGGCAAGGATAACAGGAGTTTTAATGAACCTTTCTTCGCTTTCTAGATTTGATAGTAAAAATGGTTTTAAAGTTATGATAAGAGATAGAAAGAACCATAAAAGCCCCAATGCCATATATCCCGAAGCCGCAACAGCTGGCCTACTTGGAATTCAGCTAGGTGGAAGTAGTGTATATCATGGCAAGTTAGTAGAAAAAGCCAATATAGGAGATAATATTTTCCAAATTAGCAAAAAGCATATAAGATCCGCAGTTGAAATAATGTATAGAAGTGAAATACTGCTTATACTTATTTATTTGTTAATTTTAAGATTAATAGATTGAATAATTACTTCTATCGTGGTAGTATAAGTTATAAAACTAAATATTTAACATTAGGTTCATTAAGAATAATAGGGAAATTGGTTAAAATCCAATACAGCCCCCGCTACTGTAAGTGAGGACGAAATCAACTTATACCACTGGAGAAATCTGGGAAGGTGTTGAAAGTAGAATGATCCACAAGTCAGAAGACCTGCCTAATAGTTACAATGATCAACCTTCGGAGGGAAGGAGTGGCTTATTATTTTTGCAAAAAAACAATTCCTTATAAATTAAAATTGTTTTACCTACGCAAGAACTACGTCCCTAACCTTCGGTTGGGGATTTTTTAATTTTAAAAATAGAAAGGGGATAGGATGAAAACATTATATGGAATAGGTACAGGTCCTGGTGATCCGGAGTTACTTACAGTTAAGGCTACAAGAGTTATAAAAAGTGCCAGTGTAATCTTTGCGCCAAACAACAAGGGCACAAATATGGCGCTCGATACTGCCAAGGAATATATAGGATCTACTAGGGTGGTTATGCTAGATTTTCCTATGGGCAAGGTTACTCGAGATGACTATATAAAAGCAGCAGAGATAATATACAAAGAAATCCAACCAGGTGAAATAGGAGCATTTTTAACCATAGGAGATCCTATGATCTATAGTACTTTTATATATATCATGGAAGAACTAGAAGGAGCAGATATTGAAATAAATATAGTCCCTGGCATACCATCATTTGTAGCGGCAGCTAGTGAGAGCAAGGTTGCCCTAACAGTAAAGGGTGATAACTTTTTATTGTGTGATGAATTCGATGAGGAGTTATTAGATAATGTAGATTCAATTGCAATATTAAAAACATTTAAAGACAAGGAAGTTTTGCTCGATAATCTTTGTGAAAACAATATTGATTTCACTTACATAAGACGAGCAAGCATGGAAGATCAAATGATTACAGGTGACAAAGACAAGATACTTGAAGACAAAGACTATATATCCTTAATATTAGGAAGAAAAAAATTGGAGGACAAACAATGAAAAAATCAAAAGTAATATTACTAATCTTAATCCTTTCCCTAGCCCTATCAACATTAACAGGATGTGCAAGCAAGGATAAAGAGGAAGCGGAAAAACCAGCAGTTGACTTAGAGGTGGGAAAGGACAAAGAAGAAGATAAGGAAGAAGACAAGGAAAAAGCAGAAGCCCCAGATGAAGAAGATGACTATGGAATTACAATAGAAGAAGATAGTGTAAAGTTTATTGATGGTAGAGGGGAAGAAGTAGCTATTAAGAAAAATCCTGAAAAAACTATTGTATTATTTTCATCATATATTGATATATGGATGAAGCATGGAGGAGAGCTGGCAGGTATAGTAGAGCCATCTGAAGGATATGTGGTAGCTGGTACTGAAGGAATACCTACAGTTGGTAAGCAAGGAAGTTTTAGCTTAGAAGAGATAATAGCGCTGGAACCTGATTTAGTAGTTATTTCAGCAAATACAAAATCACAGATGGAACTTATTCCGGCACTAGAATCTAACAATATTGAGGTATTGGTTTTAGATTACAAATTTAAAGAAGACTATTTTAAAACAGCAAAAGTTTTTGCAGCAATCAACGATAGCATGGACTTATATGAGCAAGAAGCAAAGAGAGTTAAAGAAGAAACTCAAGCTATAATTGATAGAGCTCCTGAGGAAAATAATCCAAAGGTTTTGATAATGTTTGCTACAAAAAAATCCCTATCAGCAAGGACCAGCGATTCAACAACTGGTGAAATATTTAATGATTTAAATGCAATCAATATTGCTGATTCATCAAACGATATGTTAGGGGAAAAAAGCTTTAGCATGGAAAAAATACTAGAAGAAGACCCTGACTTTATATTTGTGCAAACTATGGGATCAGACACAGAAGCTATTCAAGAGAGAATAGAAATGGATGCTGAGTCAAATCCAGCTTGGGGATCCCTATCAGCTATTAAAAATAAGAAATATATAGTTCTGCCTAAAGATCTATATACTTATAAGGCAAATGATAGATATGCAGAAGCATATGGAGAAATAGCAAAAACACTATATCCAGATTTATTTAAATAAGAGGAGTGGCTATGGAAAAAGATGTTAAAAAACGACCAAAACAATCTATTGTTCTTATGATTCTTATATTGATTTTCATAGCTAGTTTTTTCTTGAGCATGGGTAATGGGGCTGTTAAAATAGGGCCGCTTGGAATTATTAAATCTATCCTCTATGAAAAAGATACTGTCAACTATCAAATAATATGGAATGTAAGACTACCAAGAACAATAGTTGCAGCCTTAGTAGGTATATGTTTGTCACTATCAGGAGTTATACTTCAAGGCATAATGAGAAACCCTCTGGCAGGACCCAATATCATTGGAGTATCTTCCGGAGGAGGATTCTTTGCTCTTCTTATACTTATAGTATTTCCAAAGTATTATTACTTAGTTCCCATAGGAGCATTTTTAGGTGCTCTACTAGCTACCTTGTTTATTTATACACTGGCCTGGAAAGAAGGGGTACTTCCAAGCAGGCTAGTTTTAGCAGGCGTTGCAGTATCGTCACTCTTTAGCGCTGGGAGCAACTCGCTTATGACCTTTTATCCGGAGAGGGTTTCGGGAGTTATCAGTTTTATGGTAGGAGGCCTATCAGCTACAGTTTGGAAAGATGTAAGAATGATTCTACCCTATGCAGTTATAGGTCTAGTCTTAATAGCTTTTTTGCCTAATAAATTAAATATACTTATGCTAGGCGATGAAATAGCTACCGGGCTTGGAATCAATGTAGAACGTACCAGATTGCTTTTTATTGTTATATCATCACTTTTGGCGGGTTCAGCGGTAGCAGTGGTTGGACTGCTGGGATTTGTAGGCTTAATAGTTCCTCATATGACGCGGCTATTTATTGGTTCTGATTATAGGTATCTTTTTCCAGGAACTGTTTTCTTTGGAGCCTCTGTAGTGATGATCTGTGATACACTTTCGAGAGTATTATTTGCGCCTATGGAGATACCGGTAGGAATTATAATGTCAATTTTAGGAGCACCATTTTTCCTATACTTGTTGAGAAGAAAGGAAGTATAATATGGGAATCCAAGTAAAAGATTTAATGATAAAGTATGGAAGCAAGACCGCTATTGAAAATGCTAATATCCAAATCAATGACGGTGAGATAGTAACTATTATAGGTCCAAACGGATCAGGCAAGTCAACTCTTATAAAAGCTATATCCAGATGCTTAAAGCAAACTAAGGGCGAAATCCTGCTTGACGGCATTGATATAAACAAGATAGACAGCAAGGAGATATCTAAAAAGATGGCTGTTCTTCCTCAGGTCAAAAATATTTCTTCAGATATAACAGTTGAAACCCTGGTTTCCTACGGAAGATATCCTCATTTAAGTTTTGGTAAAAGATTAAAAAAGTCTGACCATGAAATTATAGCCTGGGCTATAGAAAAGACTGGATTGGCAGAGATAAAGGACCAAAATGTAATAACTCTCTCTGGAGGTGAAAGGCAAAGGGCCTGGATAGCTATGGCACTTGCTCAAAAACCAAAGATTTTAATCTTAGATGAACCAACTACATATTTAGATATATCCTTTCAGCTAGAAGTCCTTGAACTTATTAAAGATTTAAATAAATCCCTGGGTATTACGGTAGTTATGGTACTCCACGATTTAAATCACGCATCTAGATATTCAGATCGGATATATGTGCTTGACGATGGAAGGGTTTGTAAATATGGTCTGCCCTGCAATATCATTAATACTAAGCTTTTAAAAGATGTGTTTCGGATTGAAGCTCATGTTTATGAAGATGAAGTAAATTGTTG
>NZ_JARIEF010000088.1 GCF_029266915.1 Tissierella sp.
CTCTGGACGCTATGCAATACTTATTGAGTCTTTTTGTAAATAAAGAAGAAGATGATTATATAAAGGTAGTATTAGATATAGAAGGATACAGACAAAAAAGAGAAAATACTCTTATAAGACTTGCCCAAAGAATGGCTGAAAAAGCTATTACAGGAACAAGACAGGTAAAGCTTGAACCTATGAACCCTTACGAGAGAAGAATAATACACTCAACTCTCCAGCATGTAGAAGGAGTTAAGACCTTCAGTGAAGGCAATGACCCTTATAGAAGAGTTGTAATTGAAAAGAAGTAAATAAAGCTGAAGATGTTCCACGTGGAACATCTTTTTTTATTGTTTAAAATCAAAATATGTGTCCTTATCGAACTTTTATTCAGTTATTTAGACTTTTTATCCAGTTATTCGGCCTTTTATCCAGTTATTTAGACCTTTTATCAATTTATTCGGCCTTTTATCCTAGTCATTTCGACTTTTATCCAGTTATTTAGACCTTTTATCCAGTTATTCGGCCTTTTATCCTAGTTATTTAGACTTTTATCCAGTTATTTAGACCTTTTATCAAGTTATTCGACCTTTATCCTAGTCATTTCGACCGCAGTGGAGAAATCTAATCTTTTACACCCTTACATATAAAAGATAAACACAGTTGAAAATTATTAAATATATAAAATTTTATTCACCTAGTCATCTCGACTGGAGCTTTAGCGAAATGGAGAGATCTTTCTTTTATTATTTATCCTTTAAATTTTTATAATGTCTGTCTATTCTTGGAATTATGACATAATCTTGTCATTCCGACCTTAAAACTATAATGTTCCACGTGGAACTTTTTTTTATTGGATAAATTTCTTCTTTTAAAGTATAATAGTTGAGATAAGGAGTTGATATAAATGTTAGATACAATAGCTGCAATTTCTACAGCTGTAGGTGAGGCTGGTATTGGGATTGTTCGAATGAGTGGTAAGAGTGCCTTGGGTATTGGAGAAGCAGTATTTATAGGCTCTGATGATAAAAAAGTCCAAGAAATACAAAATAAAAAGTTAACTTATGGTCACATTATAGATGAAAATGGAAACAAGATAGATGAAGTTTTAATAGCTTTTATGAAGGGACCATATACCTATACAAGAGAAGATATGGTAGAGATATATTGCCATGGAGGTATAATATCTGTTAGAAAGGTGCTAGAACTACTTCTTAGAAGTGGAGCTAGAATCTCAGAAAGAGGAGAGTTTACTAAAAGAGCCTTTTTAAATGGCAGGCTAGATCTATCTCAAGCAGAAGCTGTAATAGATATCATAAGATCTAAAACAGACAAGAGCTTTGAAGTGTCCTTAGACCAGCTTGAAGGAAGCCTTTCCAAGGAAATTCAAGGTATGCGCGATATTCTTCTTACAATGGTAGCCCACGTGGAAGTTTCTATAGACTTTCCGGAGGAAGATGTCAATGAACTGACCTATGAAACTCTTAAAAGAGATGCCATGGAAGTAGAGCGCAAGATAGAAGAGCTACTTTCAACTGCTAATAAAGGAAAAATCCTAAGAGATGGAATAAATACAGTTATACTTGGAAAGCCAAATGTTGGTAAATCATCCCTATTAAATGCTATCTTAAAAGAAAATAGGGCAATAGTTACCGATGTTCCAGGAACCACCCGTGATATTATAGAGGAATATATAAATATAGACGGAATACCTCTTAAAATAGTAGATACAGCAGGAATTAGAGTCACAGAAGATCTGGTAGAGCAAATTGGAGTAGACAGAGCAAGACAATCAGTAGAAGAATCAGACCTTATAATAGCAGTATTTGACGTTGCCAGAGAGTTTGATGAAGAAGATCAGGAGATAATAAACATCTTAAAAGATAAGAAAGCTATAGTCCTACTAAATAAGATAGATATAGAGGACAATCATAGGGAGAAATTCCTAGAAGAATTATCTGGAATAGACCATATAATAGAAACTTCAATCATAGAAAATGTTGGAATCAAAACCTTGGAAGAAGATATAAAAGACTTATTTTACCAGGGAGACTTGAATATAGAGTCCGATATAATAATTACCAATGTAAGACATAAAATCCAGCTTGAAAAAGCTCAAAAGAAAATCTTAAGCGCTATAGGAGATATCCAGGCAGATGTACCGCTTGACTGTATAGAAATAGATCTTAAAGATGCCTGGGAAGATCTAGGAGAGATTTCTGGAGAAACCATAGCAGAAGATATCCTAGACAAGATATTTAGAGACTTCTGCATCGGAAAGTAGAAAATATATTATCAATCCACCTGTTGATAGATATAAATCTAAGAACGGGATAAACTATCAACAGGTGAATTGATTTAAAACATAAAAAGATATACACATGTGGGCAGTTGTAGTCATCTTGAGCGAAGTCGAAAGATCTCTCTTTTGACCTTATTAAGTTAAGTAAACCCGAGATTCTTCGACAGAGCTCCCTTACAGGACTAGGGAAACGCACTCGTCGCGAAATGACAGGAAGTTGTAGTCATCTTGAGCAAAGTCGAAAGATCTCTCTTTAGTCCTTACTAAGGTAAGTAAACCACCATCGATAAATTACAGATTAATTTAGACCTTGTAAAAATCAAGGTCTATTTTTTCCTTTAAATTGAAAAAAATGATATAATGTAATGACGTAGTAAATAAAGTAAAATGGATACTAATAGTAGTTTCACATAGAAAGAGGTGCAAGTATTAAATGGAAGAATTAAAAACTTATGATGCAGGTGAATTTGATGTTATAGTTATAGGAGCAGGTCACGCTGGTGTTGAAGCAGCTCTATCAGCCAGCCGTATGGGTATGAACACTCTTATGCTCACTATGAGCCTTGATTCAATAGTAGCTCTCTCATGCAACCCAAATATAGGTGGCACGGGTAAAGGACACCTGGTGCGCGAAATAGACGCCCTGGGCGGAGAGATGGCGCTTAACATAGACAAGTCCTTCATCCAAAGCAGAATGCTCAACACATCAAAGGGACCAGCAGTTCATTCCCTAAGAGTTCAGGCTGATAAGAAGGCCTATCACATAGAAATGAAGAAAATGTTGGAAGACGAAAAGAATCTTACAATCTTCCAAGGAGAAGTAATAGACATAATAATAGAAGATGGACGTGCTCAAGGAGTTATTACTAGAACCGGAGCTAAGTACCTTTCAAAAGCAGTAATCTTAGCTAGCGGAACTTATCTTCGTGGAAGAGTTTATATAGGAGAAGTAAACTATGCTTCAGGACCCGATGGAATGTTTCCCTCCAACATCCTTTCAGACAATTTGATTAAAAAAGGATTTAAGTTAAGAAGAATGAAGACTGGAACACCTGCAAGGGTTCATAGAGATAGCATAGACTACAGCAAGATGGAAATTCAGCCCGGAGATGAAGAGATTATCCCCTTCTCATTTTTAAATATGGGCAAAGAGTTCCACGTGGAACAAGTTCCTTGTTGGTTAACCTACACTACAG
Source organism: Tissierella sp. (assembly GCF_029266915.1). Lineage (GTDB taxonomy): Bacteria > Bacillota > Clostridia > Tissierellales > Tissierellaceae > Tissierella_A. The sequence continues at coordinate 3,481 of NZ_JARIEF010000088.1, forward strand.
AGCGAACTCATGAAGTAATAAGAGAAAATCTTCATAGATCTCCCATGTATGCTGGAGAGATTGAAGGAGTAGGGCCAAGATATTGCCCTTCTATAGAAGATAAAATAGTTAGATTTGCAGATAAGAAAAGACACCAGGTATTTATAGAACCAGAAGGCTTAACAACAAAAGAGATGTACGTTCAAGGCGCAAGTTCAACCCTGCCTGAAGAAGTTCAAGTTAAGATGTATAAGGAGATCATAGGACTTGAAAATGTTAGGTTTATGAGACCGGCCTATGCTATAGAGTACGATTCAATAGATCCTACTATATTAAAGAGAACTATGGAACACAGGGAAATAGACAACCTATTCTTTGCAGGACAAATAAATGGATCATCAGGTTATGAAGAAGCAGCGGCTCAAGGATTGGTTGCAGGGGTCAATGCCACACGAAACATACAAGGCAAGGAAGAGTTTGTTTTAGATCGTTCTGAGGCCTATATAGGCGTTCTGATTGATGATCTAGTTACTAAGGGCACAGATGAACCCTACAGGATGATGACCTCCCGAGCAGAGTACCGATTAACTCTAAGACAAGATAATGCAGACCTGAGACTTACTCAAATAGGATACGATTTGGGGCTTGTAAAAGAAGACCGTTATAATATGTTCCTAGAAAAATCCAAACAAGTTAGAGAAGAATTAGAAAGACTAAAAGAAGTTAAAGTAAATCCAAACGCAGCGATCAATGAAAAACTAGAAGCACTTGGATCAACCACAACTCAAACTCCAACAACTATTTCAGAACTCATCAGAAGGCCAGAACTTGACTATGAATCAACCGCAATCTTTGATCCAGAAAGACCAGATCTCCTAAGAGAGATAAGACTTCAGGTTCAAACCCAGATCAAATATGAAGGTTACATCAAAAAACAAATGATTCAAATAGAACAATTTAAAAAACTCGAAAAAAGAAGGCTAGACTTAAACTTTGACTACTCAGTTATAAGGGGGCTCAGCAATGAGTCACTTCAGAAATTAAACAAGATAAAACCAGATTCAGTAGGACAAGCATCCAGAATATCAGGAGTAAGTCCCGCTGACATTAATGTTTTACTGATTTATCTTGAGCAGGAAAGAAGAAAGGGTGCTGTTAATGGATAATATAGAAGTACTGTTAAAAGGAATAGAAGAATTAGAACTGCAACTGAGCCAAGAAGGAAAAGAAAAGTTTTCAAACTACAAAAAACTCTTGCAGGAATGGAATGAAAAAATGAACATAACTACCATAACTCAAGACAAGGAAGTAGATATAAAACACTTCTTGGACAGTTTGACCTGCCTGACACTTGACTTGTTTGATGGCAAAAAGTCACTTATAGATATAGGTACAGGTGGAGGATTCCCTGGAATTCCTTTAAAAATAATGAAAGACAATCTAGATGTTACGTTACTAGATAGCTTAAATAAAAGAATTATATTCTTAGATGAAGTTATTAAAGAACTTGATCTTAAGAATATAAGAGCAGTTCACGGAAGAGCAGAAGAACTCTCCCGAACCAAAGAATACAGAGAACAGTATTCCATAGCTGTTTCACGTGCTGTAGCTTCATTAGATACTTTAAGCGAATATTGTCTTCCTTTCGTTAGAGTAGGTGGACATTTTATAGCTATGAAGGGACCAGAAATAGAAGAAGAAATAAAAACAAGTAAAAAGGCTATAGAACTTCTAGGAGGAAATATAGTAGAAACAAAACTAATAACACTTCCTGGAAGTGACATAGTACATTCCCTGATAGTAATAGAAAAAATGGGCCAAACACCTCAAAAATACCCTAGAGGCGGCGGAAAACCTAGAAAAGATCCACTTTAGAAGGGAAGAATAAGTCTAGAAAAAGAGATGTTCCACGTGGAACATCTCTTTTTCTAGACTTATTCTTCCCTTCTAAAGTGGATCTTTTCTAGGTTTTCCG
>NZ_JARIEF010000104.1 GCF_029266915.1 Tissierella sp.
TACATTTAAAGATAAAGAGGTGGAAAGATGGGAGAGTTTTATAAAGCTTTAGAATATATAAATGATATTTTTTATAAGCCCAGTAGATTAACTATAAATTCTATAGAAGAAGAAGCGCAAAATAAGATTTATGGAGGGGGTAAATTTAAACTAGAATCCCTATCAATTGCTAAAACAATTAGATTTAGAATTGCAAAAATTACGCCAAATAAAACAGGTCAGTTTGTAGCATTTTGGGAAAAAGATGCGAACAATAATAATCAAGCATATGATTATGAGGATGCTCCAGATCTATTGGTTATTAATACCTTTAAAGAGAATAATTTTGGACAATTCATATTTCCAAAAGAAGTTCTTCTAAAACATAATATACTTAAAACAGAATCTTCAAAAGGTAAGATGGGAATAAGAGTCTATCCTATATGGGATAGACCAACTAGCCATCAGGCAATGAAAACTCAACAATGGCAATTGGAGTATTTTATTAACATGAAGGATATAAAAGATGAAGATATAAAAGGGATTATAGTTAAAGCCTATTTATTTAATATTGATTAAGTAAATAGGTTAGTGCTAGTATAGAAATAGGACAACTCAAAAATAATAGATTATGCATCTGATATAATATAATTATCATAGAAGAAGAGGATTTATTATGGCAAAAGGAAAAAGATATTCAAATATTATGAAATAAAAGCGATATATCTAATACGATTAAAAGAGATTGAAAATGAATTTATGTTATCCTATAGTATGAAAAATTGATATGCCATATAATTTAAGAAAACTTTATTAAAGATAACAATGCTTAGAAATGAGGTGGATAAAATCAAAGATAATAAAAAGAGACTATTAGTTATTTATGAAGTCATAATGTTAATTTTTGCAATGATAGCAGTCTCATTAACAGTTTTAGATTTAAGTGGTAAGATCTCCTTAACTTCAAGTTCTTATCTTTATTGGACTGATACTAGCATTCTAATAATCTTTATAGTTGATTATTTTGCTAGACTTTTATATTCTTCAGATAAAAAACAATTTTTTAAAAAGAATATTTTTGATTTAGTTGCAATAATACCTTTTAATTCTATGTTTAGGATTTTTAGGGCTTTTAGATTATTTAGAGTACTGAAGATTACTAAAGTTTTTAGGATGGCAAGGCTTGTAAAAGGTGCGGCTTTATTAGGAAAAATTAAGTCGATATTAAATGGATTCATTAATACTAACGGTTTTATTTATACAGTATATATCTCTCTTATTACTGTTGCTTTGAGTACAATAGGTATTCATTATCTTGAATTTAAAGAAAAAGGAAATACAATGGGCGATTCGCTGTGGTGGAGTTTTGTAACTGCAAGTACTGTTGGGTATGGAGATATGACCCCTGAAAGTGTTCCAGGTAGAATTATTGCAGTTATATTAATGTTTGTAGGGATAGGTTTTGTAGGTATGCTAACTGGTACTATTGCTACATATTTTTTAAATTTAAAAAAATTTAAAGAAATTGATAGAGAAAACCCAATATCTATAGATATTTCAGATCTAGAAGATGATAAAGTTAAACAAATTTTAGAGTATGTAGAATTTATAAGAAATAAAGATTAATAATAAAAAGAGATTATAAGAGCTAAAATTTCTTAATAATCTTTTTTTTATGATAAAATAGAAAAGGTATTATTTCTATTAATACATCTAAGGGAGTGATTAGACATAAAACTTAATATCAATCAAGCTAAAAGCATAGTTTCTCAAGTTATGAAGGTTATACCATATAATATTAATATTATGGATAGCCAGGGCAAGATTATTGGAAGTGGAGATGAAAACAGACTCAACCAGATACATAGAGGGGCTATCAAGGCTCTGGAAGTTAGAAAATCCATAGAAGTATTTGATCAAATAGATAATGTGAAGCCAGGAATAAATATACCTATATTTTTTCAAGCAGATACTATAGGAGTTATAGGAATAACTGGAGATCCATGCATTGTAAGACCCTTTGGTGAGCTGGTAAGAGTAATGGCAGAGCTGTTAGTAAATCAAGACTATATGTTAAATCAAAAAAGCATAAAAAAACAGCAAGTAGAAGAGTTTTTATATAGTTTGGCATATAAAACCACTGACTATAATGATGATTTTATTGAAAGAGGTAATTTTCTTGGAATAGACTTATCGATTCCGAGAATTGCGGTAGTTTTAAATTTTAAAGAAAAGTATAGAACCTCCATAGAAAGGAAGCTTCGTATACAGCTAAAGGAATCTGAATATTATCTGCCGGTAGACCCTGAAAGTATAGCGGTTTTTATCGAATACAGCAACAGTTTAACAAGTAGATTAGAGCATTTTTTCGATAAAAATAATAGTGATGGTCTAAAAGTTGGGGTAGGCGATGAAAAACGAATAATGGCCATATCCTTAGATGAAGCTAATAAAGCACTTAGAATAGGTAAGCGATTAGAGGCTCATAAAGTTATTTACAAATATGAAGATCTTCACTTTTTATATTTAATTTCCAAAATTTCAGAAGATACAGGGCTAAAAGATTCCCAGAAAAAATTAAATAATAATAAGAATTTAGAACTGCTTAAAACTTTAAATGTATATATAAGATTAAACGGAGAAGTAAAAGAAACTTCAAAAGAACTTCATATCCATAGAAATACTCTCAACTATAGATTGGAAAGCATCAAAGAATTAACTGGAAAGGATCCAAGAAATTATAAGGATCTCCTAGATTTGTTTATAATATATATAGCATCAGAATTATAATTGTGCAAATGCCTAAAAATACATATCAATATCTAAACCAATGCATAATGACTCTCCTTATGAAATCGTTTACAATTGAAATAAGATTAAAAAATATAAGGAGGACATCTAAATGGAAGTTACAGTTACAGCATTAGGAGCTATAGTAGGTTTGGCGTTAGCAATTTTTCTTATAATTAAAAAGGTTCATCCAGTCTATGGACTGATTTTAGGGGCATTGGTCGGTGGATTAGTAGGGGGCGCGGGAGTTAGTGGCACAGTTGCACTAATGATAGGTGGAGCTCAGGGAATAATGCCGGCAGTTTTAAGAATTTTGACAGCTGGGGTATTGGCAGGAGTTTTAATAGGTTCAGGCGCAGCTTCAAGGATTGCGGAAACTATTGTTGATAAAATAGGAGAGAAGAATTCTTTTATTGCACTCATAGTTGCAGCTTTTGTTTTAACAGCGGTAGGTGTTTTTATTGATGTTGCAGTTATAACTGTTGCACCTATAGCGTTGGCTATAGGTCAAAGAGCTAAGCTTTCAAAATCATCAATACTTTTTGCAATGATAGGAGGGGGAAAGGCGGGAAATATTATATCTCCTAATCCAAATACTATTGCAGCAGCAGATGCATTTAAGGTGCCACTTACAAGTTTAATGGCTGCGGGGATTATACCGGCTATATTTGGACTGCTTGCTACTTTCTTTTTGGTTAAACTTTTAGTTAAAAAGGGAGATATGGTTAAGCAGGAAGAGATATCTATTACTAGCCAAGAGAGACCTGGATTTTTTGCTTCCATACTTGGGCCCTTAGTTACTATATTTCTTTTAGCCCTAAGACCTATAGCAGATATAAGTATAGATCCGCTTATGGCCCTTCCAATAGGAGGTATTGTAGGATGTCTTGCAATGGGTAAGATAAGAGAATTAAACAAGTACACCATAGAAGGTTTGGCAAAGATGAGTGGTGTTGCAATATTGCTCATTGGTACAGGTACAATTTCGGGAATAATAGCAAATTCAGGTTTAAAGGATCTTTTAATATCAGGTCTTGAAGGTGGAAGTTTACCGGCATTTATCTTAGCACCAGTAGCGGGGATACTTATGTCTGCAGCTACTGCGTCAACTACATCTGGAACAGCGGTAGCTAGTAGTGTGTTTGGTGAAACTATATTAAGCCTTGGGATAAAGCCAATAGCTGGAGCTGCTATGATTCATAGTGGAGCTACAGTACTTGATCATCTACCTCATGGAAGTTTCTTTCATTCTACAGGTGGAAGTGTTTTCTTAGATATTAAGCAGAGACTTAAGATAATACCTTATGAAACTCTTGTAGGTTTAACTATGAGTATTGTATCAGCTATTATATATGGAATTATTCTTTAAAAGATAAAAAAAGGCGGCGGAGAGATGAAATTTGTATTGGCACCAGATTCATTTAAAGAGAGTATGACAGCTAAAGAAGTGGCGGACGCTATGGAGCGTGGCATTAAAAAGATTATCCCAGAGGCTGAGTGTATAAAAGTGCCCATGGCAGACGGAGGTGAGGGGACAACTCAATCACTGGTTGATGCAACTGGCGGAGAGATACATCTTGTTGATGTAAGGGGTCCTCTTGGAGAAAAAGTAGAGTCAAAGATAGGTATACTGGGTGATGGAGAAACTGCTGTTATTGAAATGGCTGATGCCAGCGGACTTCAGCTTATATCAAAAGAGGATAGAGACCCTCTTCTAACTACAACTTTTGGAACTGGAGAGCTGATCCTAAATGCTCTTGAAAAAGGAGTAAAGCACCTACTTATAGGGATAGGTGGGAGTGCTACTAACGATGGAGGAGCGGGGATGTTTCAGGCCCTTGGAGGCAAACTTTTGGATATAGAAGGAAGAGAGCTGCCGCCAGGTGGAGGATTTCTTGGTAGCCTCCATAAGATTGATATATCTAGTTTAGATAGTAGGTTAAAAGATGTGAGTGTGGAGGTAGCTTGTGATGTAAATAATCCTTTGACAGGTTTAACAGGAGCGTCTCATATATTTGGTCCGCAAAAAGGAGCAGTGCCTGAAGTTGTTGAAAGGTTAGATAAAAACCTAGTCCATTACGCAGCTATTATAAGAGAACAGCTAGGTATTGAAGTAGAAACTATAGCAGGAGCAGGTGCGGCTGGAGGACTTGGAGCAGGCCTTATGGCGTTTTTAGATGCCCAGCTTGTTAGAGGCATTGACTTAGTTATAGCTCATACTGGATTGGAAGAGGCTACTTCCCATGCTGATTATGTATTAACTGGCGAAGGAAGCATAGATGCTCAGACCTTGTATGGAAAAACTCCAATAGGGGTTTCTAAGCTTGCTAAGAAATATGGAGTTCCAACTATAGTTCTTGCAGGGAGCTTAGGTGGAGGAGTGGATATTTTATATGACCATGGAATAACTGCTATATTTAATATTCTTCAAACACCTTGTGAGTTAGATATTGCTCTTGAAACCGGTTTGATAAATGTTGAGAAAACAAGTGAAAATATTGCCAGATTGTTAAGATTAAATAATATATAATATTAATAGTAAACTTTAGGATAATTTACAGTTTTAAAAATAGTCCTTAAAAAGTAAATATGATATACTAGAATAGTAATATTTTATGAAATTTACTATTTAATATTTTAAGGAGGCGGTATTTTTGGAACAAATTACACCAATGACAAGATTAACCAGGATTGCAAATGAAAGATTTCATGGCGAGATTACATTATTTAGGGTTGATGATTACTGGAGATGTACTTTAGGAAGATTAGCTTCAAAATTAGATCCGGAAAAATATGATAGACAGATAGAGTATATGGCTAAGGGAAAGACTATGAATGAGGCTATAGAAAACTGTATTAAAGATGATGTTACTATTTATAGTATTGAAGAAAA
>NZ_JARIEF010000028.1 GCF_029266915.1 Tissierella sp.
ACTATTCAGCAGGCAGACACGGAGATAAGAAAAGAGTTATAGGCGAGTTTGTATTTGGTAATCAGATAGATGAAAAAATTACTCATCTTGAAATGGGAACTCCTTATGAAAGTGGCAACTTTACAGACTTTGCTATACAAGGAGAAGGATTCTTTACTGTGGAACTTCGAGATGGTGGAACTGGCTACACTAGAGGCGGAAACTTCAAGATAGATGAAGATGGATTTCTTGCGCTTGGAACAGGAGAGAGAGTTCTTGGAACTAATAACGGAACTGTAGGACTTATTGGAGCGGATGAAAATTTCTCTATAGATTCAAACGGTAGATTTGTAGGTTCTAATGGAAGCTTTTTAATCTCAGACTTTAACGACTATAATGATGTAGTTGATATGGGCAACAATATATTTACAACCAACAGCGGAGTAAATGCTCTAGGAGATACACGAGTTATGCAAAACTACTTAGAGAGTTCAAATGTAGATTTTACAAGCGAAATGGTAAGAATGATTGAGATTTCAAGAGAATTTGAATCCAATCAAAAAATGATCCAGGCGGCAGATGAAACTCTTTCAAAAGCTGTAAATGAACTCGGAAGACTCTAGGAGGATAAGATATGTATAATGTTTTAAGTTTAAATAAATCAGCAGTAAAAGCCCATCTAAAAAAGATGGATGGAATAGCTCACGACCTAGCCAATGTAAATACTCATGGCTATAAGAGAAAAGAAGTAAACTTTGAAGAAGTTCGTATAAGACAAATTAACGGAGAAGTTTTAAAATCTCAAAATGCACAAGATCTTAGTTTGAATATGGGAACAAAAGCCGGAATTACAAAAAATACTTTCAGTCAAGGTGCTATAACTCCTTCAAATGAGAAGTTTAATATGGCAATTTCTGGTGAAGGATTTTTTGGAGTAAGAGACGGAAATGGAAATCTTATGTTAACTAGAAATGGAAGTTTTCATCAAAATGAAAATGGCAGCGTATCCGATGAACTAGGTAATACATTGGATATGGATACTTTTCTTCCTTTTGATAGGTGGACAGGAGATATTGTTATATCTAAGACAGGAGAAATAAGTACTCTTGAAAACGATGAAAGAGTAATGCTTGGACAAGTAGTTCTCTACAAACCAGACAACCCCCATGACCTTATTTCAATTGGAGAGAGTGGATTTGTACTTAAAAATGGAGCGGGACTTACCACATCTGACGGTGGAGAAGGCTTTGGAGACATAAATCAGTACTTCCTAGAAGAGTCCAACGCCGAGGTAAGCAGAAGTATGGTAGACATGATAACAACCCAGAGAGCCTATTCTATGAACGCTAAAGCTCTACAGACAACAGATGAAATAATGACTATGATAAATGGAATTAAAAGATAAATAATAAAGCAAGACGCTCCGACAAAAGTACCTAATAGGACCAGCAAAAGTGGAATAGAAGCATGACAAATATAAAGAGTAAAGCGAGATCTCTCGACAGGTTTGAATAAATGGACTAGTAAAACCGCAATTGAAGCATGACAAAGATAAAGAATAAAAGGAGATTCTTAGATAGACTCCCTTGAATATACTAGCAAAAACAGAGTCGCAAGTGACAAAGATAAAGAGTAAACCGAGATCTCTCGACAGGCTCGAGATGACAAAAATGTTTGTCATCTTGAGCGTAGTCGAAAGATCTCTTTTTGATTCCGGAAGCAATATAGAGCACAATAATAAAAACTATTAATATAAAATAGATAAAAAGTAGGAGGTTTTATAACATGTATGGAAATAAGATTCTAATTGACTTCTCAATATTTATGATTGCCGTTTCCTTTGGAAGCTTTATACTTAAGTATTATAAACATGGAGTTTGGTCTTTACAACATTTAGTAGGGGCTTTAACTGGAATAATAATTTTAATACCCTCATTAGTTTGGAGAAGAAAACATAAAAACAAAACAGAATAAAAGACTAAAATCAGATGAACATCTTTAGTATTTAACGGACCTAAGTAATTATTACATATTGCCATTAATAATCAATATTAGTGGCTTTTTTATGTCTATTTATTCAAGTCTATTCTCAAGGAGAGAATGGCATATAACAACACAAATTGTTCTGTATCATAGTATTACGAATATTTGAGAGCAGCACCTGATTATTGGATAATATAAAAGAATCTTCAATATGTTTAGAAAACCATAAAATGTGATATATAATATACTTAGAGACTAAAAATATATATACTTAAAAGTTATAATGGTTTAAGTATTTATTATGCAATATAGTGAATTTAGTAAATGTAGTAAATAATATGGAGGCGATTTTGTGTTAGAATCAAGTTATATCGATCAAGAAAGACATATGGTAGGTGAAATACCGCTAATAAGACTCCTTCCTAAATATACAGAAGGGGCCCTGCCAACTATAATATTCTATCATGGCTGGAGTTCTTCTAAAGAGATACAGCTTATGCGCGGGATGATTCTGGCGAGTTTTGGTTATCAAGTTATTCTTCCAGACTCAGTCAATCATGGGGAAAGAGGAATACTAGACTATGGCAGTCCAGAAATAGTAGTGGCTAACTTTTGGCCTACTATTTTAAAAAATTTAGAAGAATATGAAATAATTAGAGACTATGCAGTAGAAAACTTTTCGGCAGATGGCGAAAGGCTTGGAGTTAGTGGAAATTCCATGGGTGGATTTACAGCTAGTGGAGTATTTGCCTACAATCCTGAAATAAAAGCTATGGCTATCTTAAATGGCTCATCAAACTGGACTGGTGCAAACTTTATATTTAAGAAATTGGTTCCGGGAGAACTTCCAGACTGGCTTAAGAAAGAAGAGGAATATATTAGTTCCTTAGACCCTATGAATCATATGGAAAAACTAGTAGACAGGCCGATTTTGATGCTTCACGGAGGAGCTGATAGTGTGGTAGACATCCAAAGTCAAAGAGATTTTTATAAGACCGCATCTGCACTATACAAGGATCCAGAAAAGATAGATTTAATAGAATACAATAAT
>NZ_JARIEF010000048.1 GCF_029266915.1 Tissierella sp.
AACAGCTTTTTGAATTCTAAAATAATTTTACTTAGTTTTTTATTTAAACTTTGAATCCTTTTTAATATCTCCAAGATTTCTTTTAAGAGTTACCGTTGAATTATAACGGTACTTTTTGTAACTTTGCTTAAGTTCTTTTCCAAATGATAGAATAATCATGATAAAGATTATTGAAAAAGGGAAACCTAAGATTACAACTGCTGACTGTATAGTGTTAAGTGCTGCTTCTCCACCTATAAGAAGAACTGCAATTGCTATAGTTCCTTCCATAAGTGCCCAAAACACTCTTTGAGTTTTTGGAGGGCTTGTCATTCCACTGCTCGTAAGACTGCTTACTACAAGTGATCCTGAGTCACTGCTTGTTACAAAGAATATCATAATAGCTACAACTGCAACTATTGATAAAAATCCCTGAAGCAGGGCTGAAGGAGTAATGTAACTAAACATCTCAAACATAGAAGTTGCTACGTTTGTCTCTACGGCCTTTGCTATTACACCGTCATAGATCTTATCTACGTAGATTCCGCTAGCGCCAAGTATAGTCATGGCAAATGTTATAGCTATTGTTGGTACAACTAGTACTCCAAGTGCGATTTGTCTTATAGTTCTTCCTTTGGATATCCTTGCTATAAAAGTACCTACAAAGGGTGACCAAGAAATCCACCATGCCCAGTAGAATACTGTCCAAGTTCCTTGCCAGTCTATATCTTCTGGCTTAATAGCAGTAAAGAGTCCTGAACTTACAAAATCTTTTAAATATGCTCCCATGGCAGATAAATAAGTTGAGAAAATATATGAAGTAGGTCCTATAAGAGCTAATCCTAGTAGAAGTAATCCACTTACTACAAGGTTAGCTTCACTTAACCATTTTATTCCTTTTGAGACTCCACTTACAACCGAAAGTGTAGCTATAAAGGTTATGAAAACAATTATAATAACTTGAACGTTTGGCGTATCACTTACTCCAAATACATAATTAAGACCAGAGTTTATCTGTTTTGCTCCAAGTCCTAGTGAAGTTGCAAGTCCAAATAAAACTGATAGGGTTGCGACTGTATCTATTATATCTCCAAGAATACCATATATTTTTTCCTTTAAGAGAGGATAAAATAAACTTCTTATAGCAAAGGGCAATCCTTTATTGTATGAAAAATATCCAAGTCCTATTGCAAGCAGACCATACACTGCCCAGGCATGAGCTCCCCAGTGAAGATACATGACCTTGAAGTTGTCAAAGTCAGTTCCTACTTGAAGTGCCTGTGGTATATTCAAGTGATAGATGGGTTCGGCTACTCCGTAGAAAAATATTCCGATTCCTATTCCGGCGCTGAACATCATAGCGTACCATGGAAGATCTCCATATTCGGGAGTAGATGTATAACCTCCAAGTCTTATCTTTCCATACTTTGAAAATCCTATAAATAGAAGGAATAAAAACGATCCATTGATAGTCAATACATATAACCAGTTGAAGTTAACATTTAAATAATCATTTATTCCTTGGAAAAAACTAGCAGCCTGATCGGGTTTAAGTATAGTAAATGTTATAAATCCTAGTACTAAAGCGGCTGTAACCAATGAAACAAATATATTCATATCTAATCCAAATTTTTTAAAGTTTCTAGAATAGAGTTTTTCACTTTCTTTTTCTATATTCATCAAATTCCCCTTTATTTTTTTGTGTATTTTTAAACATCTCTTGAGATAAGTAAAAATACTTACCAATTAGGATAACATAGTCTAAAGATATAAGTCAAATAGAGCAATATTATAAATCTTAGAATGTTTAGAGCTTGAGAAGAGTTTAGATCCTACTTTCTTGACAAATTATCGCATTATAGGTAGACTATAAGCTAATAGGAGTGATATTGTGGATAAGTATAAGAAGGCAAAGAGCTTAATAGATAAATCAAAGTATATAATAATATTAACTGGAGCTGGAATGTCTACTGAATCAGGTGTAAAGGATTTTAGATCAAGTGATGGACTAAGCCACACTACCTACGAGGGATATTATCCGGAGACAATACTTTCAAGAACATTTTTTTATGATAAACCACAGATGTTTTATGATTATTTAAAAGAATATCTAAATGTAGAAGGAATTCTTCCAAACAAGGGTCATAAAATCTTAGCAGAGCTTGAAGGAGAAAAGAATATTACAATAGTAACTCAAAATATAGATGCACTTCATCAAAAAGCAGGAAGTACTAATGTAATAGAACTTCATGGAAATATGGAAAGAGGCTCTTGTACTAGATGCTCTAAAGTTAAAAGTTTGAGTCAAATCTTTAAAGAAGGACCATCTTGCGAGTGCGGAGGCTTATATAAAACAGACGTTGTTTTATATGAAGAAAATGTACCTGATATAGGAGAGGCTTTTGTAAGAGCGGATAAGGCAGATCTTTTAATAGTACTTGGAACATCTCTACAAGTTTATCCTGCAGCCAGTATACCAGCGGCTTTTGGAGCTGGAATGAAACCTGCTATAGTTATAAACCGAGATAAAACTACTCTAAGCGGAGTAGAAAATGTATTAGAGTTTAATAGAGGAATTGGCGAGACGCTTGAGAAAATAATGTCGGCTGATTAGAGCTAGCTAATGATAAAATTAAAATAAATTATAATGGAGTGATAGATTTGTCAAATTTACCAAATTGTCCAAAATGTGATTCCGAGTATACATATGAGGATATGCATTTATATGTTTGTCCGGAGTGTTTTCATGAATGGACTGCACTTTCCCAGGAAGAATCTATTATAAAAGATTCAAACGGAAATCCGCTTGAAGATGGTGATGATGTAATAGTTATAAAAGATTTAAAGGTAAAGGGAAGCTCAAACCCCATAAAGCAAGGAACAAAGGTTAAGGGGATTAGACTTGTTGATGATCCAAGTGACGGACACGATATAGACTGCAGGGTAGATGGATTTGGGGCTATGAAACTAAAGTCTGAATTTGTTAAAAAAGCTTAGAAAAAAAGAGTTCGCTTTGAAACTCTTAATATCCAATCAAGATAGGGCAGATTAATATGATATGAAAAAATAGATATAGAATAAATAGATATAGAAAACATTGGTATCTGCAATGATTTCTATATCTATTTTTATATTTTTTAAAGAAAATCAAATATTTTAAAATAAATCCTATAAAAAGAAGGAGTTTTGATTTTTTTGCAGAATTACTAGAATACAAGCAATAATTTATCAATTAAGACTAGATTATTGCTAGATAAAGACTATAATATTAAATATAGAGTATTTTAAGAAAATAATATAGAATCTGAAACAGAATCTATAATAGGGGGAAAACTGATGATAACAAATTATATGGAAATAGTTGTAGAAGATATATTAGCAAGTGTACTTAAGGAACACAAATTAGCCTGCGATTGTGAAATATGTATAGCAGATGTAAAAGCTATAACCCTAAACAATGTAAAACCGATGTATGTTGTAAGTAATAAAGGACTAATGTATAACAAATTAAATGAACTTAATATGCAGTTTAAAGCAGATGTAGTAGCCCAGTTGATGAATTCAATAAAAATAGTAGAAGCTAAACCTAGTCACTAAAACTACTTATAGAAAATATATAATAAAAAAACTTTATAAATAAGAAAATAAGAGGATGATTTTTTGAAGAACTTTAAAGATTCAAAATGGTTATTAGAAAATATAAAAGCGAAAGATTTAATCGTATTAGATGCAAGAGCAGCACTTATGGATCCTTTGGAAGGTAAAAGACAGTATGATCTCTCACACATAAGAGGAGCAAGATATGTTGATCTAGAAGAAATACTAACAGGCGAGATAGAAACTCATGGCGGAAGACACCCTTTGCCTGAATTGGATGAGTTTATAGAAAATATGGAGTATATGGGAGTAGGCGACAGTTCTAAAGTTCTTATATATGACGACGGAAGTTTGGCTATGGCAGGAAGACTTTGGTATCTTTTTAAACTTATAGGCAAGGAAGATGTTTATATTTTAGAAGGAGGAATAGAAGCATTTTTGGAAAATGGAGGAGAACTTACAGAGGAAGTTCCGGTTTTAGAAGAAAGGGGAAATTTGTCCCTAAACTTAAAAGATGATATTCTCGTAGATATGGACTATGTAAAAGAAAAAATAGACGATGAAACAACTGCCATAGTAGACGTAAGAGCCTATGAGAGATATATTGGTGAAGTTGAGCCGCTTGACAAGATAGCAGGACACATAAAAAGTGCAGTAAACTATCCTTGGATGGAATTAGTTCAAAAAGGAGAAAGGATAGATCTTAAAAAACTTGAAATGGAGTTTAAAAATTTAAAAGATTATAAGGAAATAATAGTTCACTGTGGTTCAGGCATAACTGGGACTGTTGCTATGATGCTGCTGGATGAAATAGGGAAGGAGTCTAAACTCTATTCTGGAGGCTATAGTGACTGGGTAAGTTATAAGGACAATAGAGTAGTTAAAGGAAGGGAATAAACCTTTTAGGAGATAAAAATATGCAGGATAAAGGTATTCAGTATAAAAAAATAGAAGTAAAAAATCAAGCAGAGAAAATATATTTAAAAAAAGAGAAAGATTTTGTAAATATAGAAGGTAATTATGGAGCCTATCAGAACTGGCTTTTTACTGGAAATCACCGTAAGAAATTTTGGGCAGATAGATCCTGTGGGCTTGCTGCAGCAGGAAACGTAGCTTATTATCTTACCCAAAACCATAAGAAGCCTCTCTATAACTATCCAGAAATGACAGTAGAAAACTTTACTCTTTTTTTAAATGAATTATATAAATTTATCAGGCCAAGACTTTACGGAATTCCCACACTTGCTTATATGAAAAGAGGCTTTACTAGATTCGCAAAGTCTAATGGAGTAAGTCTCCAGGGCGAAACTATAAATATGAGATACTCAAGGGAATATATAATTGGCAAGATAAAAGAAGTATTAGCTGAAGATGTACCTATTATGATGCTCACTTGGAATACCCATCAGCCTCACTTAAAATACCATTGGGTAACTATAACCGGATATTTTAGAGATGAAAAGGGAGGAAATTTTATTGTAACTTCCAATTGGGGTAGAAGAGAGATCTTCAATCTGGACAGATGGCTAGCTGAGAGGAGTTTTTATAAGGGACTAATTTACTTTAAATAGGAGGGAGTCTATGGACTTTAGAAAATCTAAAAAAGAAGATGTAGAGCATATAATGATTATAATAAAAAAAGCTCAAGAGTATTTAAAGAGCCAGGGCATCAATCAGTGGCAGAATGGATATCCAGATGAAGCAGCTATAGAAAAAGACATTGATGATGGAATATCATATGTATTGCTTGATGGTGAAAAGATAGTTGGAACAACTGCATTTAGCTTTGATGGAGAATCAACTTACGAAAAAGTGCATGACGGGAACTGGCTCAGTGATGAAGAATATGGTGTAATTCATAGAATGGCAGTTGACTTGGATTCTGGAAGACGTGGTATAGCTGGTGAAATCTTGAAGCACTCAGAAGATCTTTGCAGCAAGAGAGATGTAAGGAGTATAAAGGTAGATACTCATAGGGATAATATGGCTATGCAAAATTTCTTAAAAAAGAATGGATTTATATTCTGCGGGATAATCTATCTAAAAGATAAAACAGAAAGATTAGCTTTTGAAAAAGTGCTTTAAATATAAAAAGATGTGTTGAATTTAAATTCAGCACATCTTTTTTCTTTAAATTTATTTCTTTCTTTTAAGAGCTACATATCCGAGTCCACTTACTAGAGCTGCTGAAATGAAAGGTAACATTCCAAGAGAACCAGTTTGAGGAACTGCTTCTGGCATTGCTTCATCAGAAGATGGTAATAAAACCTTATCTATTACGTGTATAACTCCATTAGAAGCTTCAATATCTGCTTTAGCAACTTTTGATTCATTGATCATTACGCCGTTAGATAAATCTATTTTTAAAGTAGATCCTTGAACTGTCTTAGGCATCATGCCATCAGTTAAGTCAGTACTCATAACTTTACCAGATACTACATGATAAAGTAGAATGTCTTTTAAATCTTCTCTAGCTAATAATTCTTCAGCTGTAATATTTAATTCTTTTAGTAGTGCTTCAAATGCCGCATTTGTGGGTGCAAATACAGTAAATGGACCTTCGCCTTTAAGAGTTTCTACTAGTCCTGCTTTTGTTAAAGCTTGTACTAGTATACTAAACTGCTCATCGCCAACTGCAATATCTACTATGCTTTGATCAGCTGCGGTAACCATTAAGGGACTTACTACTAACATAAATACAATTAAAAACGCTAATACCTTTTTCATTTAGAAAACCTCCTATATTTTGAAATGCAGGAGGGCCGGCTAACAGTGTTACTGGTTCAAACTTAAATCTTTTAATGCTAGGTTTTACTAACTTTAATCTTTGAATCTTATTGATAACTTTTAATCTTGTTAATAATGAACTAATACCCTTGATAAAAAAACATTAAACATCTAAATACAAAATAATTAATAAATTATCTATATTCCCAATAGTCTGAATAAATAAGATGAATATGCTTGATTATGGGTATAAATTAATGAGGTGATAATGATGAAAAAGCTTCGAATATTGTTTTTAATTGTATTTATATTTTCAATAACAATGATAGGTTTGGGTATAAGGGACAAGGTTAAGAGCCAAATTGTAAATGATGAATTAAGTAAGATCTATTATAAAGAGTATAAGGATAAAAACATAGATAAGAAAAGTATAAATAAGAAAAAGATATATAAAAAGAGCCTAGATAAGAAAGATGGAGTATATATTAAGAATGATAATAATAATATAGATAATAATATAGATAATGATAAGATAGGTAAAGATAAGACCGCGAAAGATAAGATAGAGAAAGATAAAACAGGGAAAGATAATATAGAGAAAGATAAGATAGATAATAACAATAATACAAATGCTATAGTTAATAATCCCTCACAAGGAGATAGTATAAGTGATGAAGAAATAAGATCTGGTGAGTATTTAGTTAAGGTAAAACCTAAAAATATAGTTGCTAATAGTAAAAAATATGTTATCTTAGATGAGTTTAAAGCTTTAATAGAAAAAAATGAAAATACTGTGGGTTGGATAAAAATCCAAAATACCAATATAGACTATCCAGTAGTTCAAGGTGATGACAATGATTTTTATTTGAATCATGATTTCTATAATAGAAGAAATTCTCAAGGATCTATATTTATGGATTTTAGAAGTAGAGCAAATTTAGAAGATAAACACACTATAATTTATGGTCATCATATGAAAAATAGAACCATGTTCAATGATCTTAACTTTTATAAAGATGAAGAATTTTTTAAGGCAAATAGAACCTTCACCATGAAGTCGCTATACAAAGAAGAAACCTATGAGATATTCTCTACTCATATTTATGAAAATGATCCCTATATAATTAAAACAAGATTTAATAATGATGAATTCATCTCCTTTATTGATTTAATAAAAGAAAAAGCAGAACATGAAATTGATATAGATATAGAAAAGGATGATAAAATCCTAACTCTTATAACTTGCGCCTATGACTTTAAAGATGCAAGATACGTTGTTCATGCGAGAAAAGTTAAATAAAGATGTCTTTTTGGGGGTAGTTGAAACATATAAGATTTGACTTCGTTTGGAATAAAAAAGACGAGATTCCTCCACAAGGTCGGAATGACCAGGAGTCTTGAGATTCCTACGCAAGGTCGGAATGACTAGGGGTATTGAGATTCCTCCGAAAGGTCGGAATGACTGGGTGTGTTGAGATTCCTCCACAGGGTTGCAATGACTTAGTGTGGCTGTCATTCCGAGCTTGTCGAGGAATCTTTTTTTATTTTTATATATCGGATCCCGTTGTTTTTCTAGTTGTGTCGTAGCCTAGTTCATAGTATTGATTGTTATTGTATTCAAAGCTTTTAATTATATCCAATCCAAGTTTTTCATGAGCCCTTAGAGATCTTGGATTAATGTGGTTTATAAATGTTATAAGGATAGGATATCTTTTATTCATTTCACGCCTTGAGTATTCAAATAGATTTGGAAGAGCCTTGCTGCCACGATATTCCTTATCTATACAAACTGGTCCATACTGATAAGAATTATCCAGAGTTAAGGTCTTTCCTAAGTATTTTGTATCGGGAAGATCTTTTATCATATGCTGAAACATAGGCCATTGAGACCAATATTCCCATGAAGCGGCCATAGCATAGCCGATAACTTTTTCGCCGTCTAATGCTAGGAATAGACCATTTTCTTTTTCTATAATTTCTTTGAATTGTATCTCTGTAAAAAGAGTTGTAACAAATCCATCAGGTCTGTCTTCTTCACTTACTGTTGAAACATGATATTTTTGCTGTAGGTCTGAAACTGCAGGTATGTCTTTATATTTAGCGTTTCTATACTGCATAAAATCATCTCCTTATATAATATATTCAGAAGTATCCCTTAAGAAATACTCTGAGTCTGTCTATTATTACAACTGCTATTTCATTAATTTCATTTTATTATAATAAGTTAGGAATGTCTAGAAGATTATAGGAAAATGGTAGATTGTAAATATGGTCACAGAACCTTTATTCTAATCTATTTATAGCTTCTTAAAATCTGCTAAACTTATAAAATATGATTTTTATTGTTTATTCACATCTGCTAATCTATATAAGAAACTCCTTTAAAATGCCATATTTCTTTAAAAAAATTAGATAAGAAACAAGTATATTGCTAGATTAGCTTGCAAAAAATCTAAAAAGTGGTATTATAAAGAAGGCAATTATATTTTTTTTAGGAGGAGAAAATGAATAAACAAGTAATAAACAATGAAAACAAAGTAACAAATATTAAAATTACAAACTCAGATCCATCAGCTATAGGTCTTTTTGGACTTGCTATGGTAACTCTTGTAGCATCATCACAAAAACTTGGACTGACAAGTGGTCTATCTTTTGTAATACCATGGGCAATATTTTTAGGCGGCTTGGCCCAACTTTATGCATCGGTTGAAGATTCAAAGCGCGGAAATACATTTGGAACTACTGCCTTTGGAGCCTATGGATTCTTCTGGCTTGCAGTAGCAACTTCTTGGATGATGAGTATGGGCGTATTTGGTAAAGTTTTAGCTGAGAATGTAGATCCCAAACAACTTGGTTTTGCATTTTTAGGATATTTAATCTTTACAATATTTATGACTATAGGAGCTATGGAAACTCATAAGGTTTTATTTCTTATATTTTTCTTTATAGATTTCTTATTCCTAGGCTTAACACTTGATGCATTTGGTATTATGGGAGACTTTCCTCATCAACTTGCAGCATACTCTGAGCTTATAATATCACTCTTATCTTTTTATGGTTGTGGTGCATCTGTATTAAATGAACATTTTGGAAAAGTGTTTTTACCGGTTGGAAAACCATTTGGTATTTTCAAGTAGGAGAATGAGCATGCAAAATAAAAGATTTTATCTATCTGTAGTAGTACCTGTTTTAATAGCTTTGATTTTATTGATATTAAGGCAATTACCAATTTCAAACAACTTTTATGTTTCATTAACACTATCTATTATTTCGATATTAGTGATGATATATATCTTAGTTTATCTTTTAAAAGTTATAAAATCAGAATCTAAGGATAAAATTAAAAATAAGGCTCAGATATTTCATTCTCTAATTGTAGTAATAATAAGTTTATTTACTATCTGGTTTATAGTTATGGATGTTATCAATTTGTTTAAATAAATATCTTGACTTATAAGACTATGCTTGTTAATATCTAAGTATAATATAAATATCGTGATTGCTCATATAGTTCCCATAATAAGGTTGGGGAGTATCTACAGAAGGCCGAAAATCTTCTCCTATGAGTGAAAGTGTGTCTAGGGCAGGGAAGCTTTTTTCTGACCAAGCGACACAGATGCTTACATAAGCATTACACCGAAGGGATAAAAGCCCAGGCGGGTAGGTTTCACTTAATAACCTACCCGCCTGGGCTTTTTGTATTAATTGTTTATGGAAAAAGAACTAATGACTTTCTAAATATGGGGGATTTTAAATGAAATTACTTTATAAAGGAAAAACCAAAGATGTATATGAACTAGATGATCAAAGGGCAGTATTGAAATTCAAGGATGATGTTACAGGAAGTGAAGGTGTGTTTGATCCTGGAGCAAATGAAGTGGGTCTTAGTATAGATGGTATAGGAAAGTCAGGCTTGAAGCTTACCAGGTTTTTCTTTGAAAAGTTAAACCATCTTGAAATACCGACTCATTATCTAGATGCCGATATTGAAGACAGTACTATGACAGTTTTAAAAGCAGAAGCCTTTGGAAAGGGTCTGGAAGTTATATGCAGATACAGAGCCGTCGGAAGCTTTATCAGGCGATATGGTCTCTATGCAAAGGAAGGCGACAAACTGGATTCATATGTAGAGTTTACTCTAAAGGATGATGAAAGGGGAGACCCTCTTATAACAAAAGATGCTTTGGAGATGTTAGGGATACTTGGCAAGGAAGAATATGAAGAAATAGAGAAGTTTACTCGTAAGATCTGCAGACTTGTAAAGGAAGAATTATCTTTAAAAGACTTAGAACTCTACGATATAAAATTGGAATTTGGAAGAGTAGGAGAAGATGGACATATTGCCTTGATAGATGAGATTTCAGGAGGTAATATGAGAGCATACAGGGGAGAGGAGTATATAGAGCCTCTGGAGCTTGAGAAAATAATGTTAAAGTAAAGTAAGTAAAGTAAAATAAATTAAATAAGATAGCTCATATAATCCCATAATATGGTTGGGAGTTTCTACAGAAGACCTTGAATCTTTTATTATGAGTGAAAGTGTGCCTAGGGTTCCGGAGTAGATTTTACTTGCTGGTCCAAGCGGCACAGATGCTTAAAGAGCATTACACCGAAGGGATAAAAGCCCAGATGGGTAGGTTTCACTTAATTTGTGAGTCCTATCTGTCTGGGTTTTTGTATATTTAGAGGAGGATGTAAAATGGAAAAGATATTTATTGAAAAAAAGTCAGAGATAAATGTTGAAAGAGAGGAATTGTTAAGAGAATTCAGAGGTTACCTTGGAGTGGAAAGTTTAAAAGATTTAAAAATTATAGACTGCTATCAAGTAGAAGGAGCATCTGAGAAAGAGCTTGCTCTTATAGTCGATAAGATAATCTTTGATCCCATTACAGATATCTATAGGGATAGTTTTGAGCTAATAGGCGGCGAGAAGGCTTTTAGAATAAAGGATTTAAAGGGACAATTCAATAAAAGAGAACATTTTACAAAGGAGTTCATAAACCTCCTAGTGCCTGAGAATAGTATAAAGATAGATCACTCCCGAATAATACTCTTTAAAGGGATAGATGATGAGCAACTTTCGACTATAAAAAAATACTATATAAATCCAGTAGAGTTTAAGGAAGTAGCTTTAGATGATGAGAGCTTTGAAAGTTTTGATAAGATTCCAGGATTTATAAACTGGATAGAAGGATTTATAAATTGGGATAAGGTTGAATTGGAAAAGTTTAAAGGACAAGCAGAAATTGGAATGGATATAGAAGATTTGATGTTTATAAAAGACTACTTTAAGTCCGAAGACAGAGATCCAAGCTTAACTGAGATAAAGCTTATAGATACATACTGGTCTGATCACTGCAGGCATACAACATTTATGACCAGAATAGGGGCTATTGAAGTTGAAGAGGGTCAATATAAAGAACTCTTTGAAAGAGAGATTGCCAGCTATTTGCAGTCAAGAGATTATGTATATGGTGAGAGAGAAAAGGCTCTTAGCCTTATGGACCTGGCTACAATTAATATGAAAGAATTAAAGAAAAAAGGACTACTAGAAGATAAGGAAGAAACTGACGAGATAAATGCAGCAAGTATTGAAATAGATGTAGATGTAGATGGAAAGAACGAAAAGTGGCTACTGATGTTTAAAAACGAAACACACAATCATCCGACAGAGATGGAGCCTTTTGGAGGAGCTGCTACCTGTCTTGGAGGAGCTATAAGAGACCCTCTTTCAGGAAGAGCTTATGTTTATCAAGCTATGAGGATAACTGGAGCGGCAGACCCTAGGAGCCCTTTTGAAGAAACTATAAAGGGAAAACTGGCTCAAAGGAAAATAACTAGAACTGCCATGAAAGGTTATAGCTCTTATGGTAATGAAATAGGAGCAAGCACTGGTTTTATCAGAGAAATATATGATGATGGTTTTCTAGCTAAGAGAATGGAGTGTGGAGCCTTAGTTGCAGCAGCTCCAAAGCGGGATGTATTTAGAGGAAAGGCAGAAACTGGAGATGTGATAATTTTAGTAGGTGGCAGAACTGGTAAAGATGGTCTTGGAGGAGCGGTTGGTTCGTCAAAAGAGCATTCTGAAGATTCATTAGGCTCTGGCGCTGCTGAAGTTCAAAAGGGCAATCCGAGTTTGGAAAGAAAGATAATAAGACTCTTTAGAAAAAGCGGAGTATCAAGATTGATTAAAAAATGTAATGACTTTGGAGCAGGAGGAGTTGGAGTTGCTATTGGAGAACTTGCTGATGGACTAGTTGTTGAGCTTGATAAAGTTCCCTTAAAATATCCAGGCCTGAGCCCTATGGAGATAACTCTTTCAGAATCTCAAGAGAGAATGGCCTGTCTCTTAGACCCTAAAGATGCAGAAGAGTTTTTAAAAGCAGCAAGAGAAGAAGATTTAGAAGCAACTATTGTAGCCCAAGTAACTCAAGAACCAATTCTTAAGTTTATATACAAAGGGGAAACAGTTGTAGCTATTAAGAGAGAGTTCCTGGATACAAATGGAGTGGAAAAAAATGCTGATATACATCTTTTAAGTCCGGAAAGCCTGGCTCAGCTAGAGGCGGAAGATGTTGATATAAATAAAAATCTAGAAAGCAAAATAAGAGATCTTCTAAGGGATATAAATATAGGAAGTCAAAAAGGATTAGCTGAAAACTTTGACAATACAGTCAGCGGGGGAACTGTAACCATGCCATATGGTGGAGAGTTTATGCTAAGCCCTAGTGAGGGAATGGTTAGTAAACTACCAGTTTTAAAGGGAGAAACCACCACAAGTTCAATTATGACTTTTGGATATGACCCTAGTATTTCAAAATGGAGTCCCTTCCATGGAGGTTACTTTGCAGTTATAGAAAGTTTAGCTAAAATAGTAGCTCTTGGAGGAAGTTATAGGGGAGTACGTCTTAGTTTTCAAGAATATTTTGAAAGACTAGGAGAAGACAGGTCTAAATGGGGCAAGCCTTTCTTATCCCTATTAGGTGCATTTTCTATTCAAAAGAGTCTTGATATAGCAAGCATTGGTGGAAAAGATAGTATGAGTGGAAGTTTTGAAGAGATAGATGTACCTCCTACTCTTATAAGTTTTGCAGTAACAACAGAGGAGATTAAAAATATAATTACAAGTGAGTTTAAACATCCTGGAAATAAAATAATCCTAATAGATCCAGAGAGAAATAAAGAAGGATTGATAGATCCACAAGACTTAAAAGCTAAGTATGATCTAATCCATAATCTAAGTCAAAAAGGATTGATATACTCTGCTTCAAGTGTTAAGAAAGGCGGCATCATACGAAGTATGCTGGAAATGAGTTTTGGAAATAAGATTGGATTTAAGTGTAAAGATATAGATGAGGGAGATATGTTTAAAGCAAAATATGGTTCTTTGGTACTTGAAATAAATGACCATGCAACCATAGGAGAACTTGGAGAATTTACTCTTTTAGGAAGCACAATAGATAAAAAAGAGATAATAATAGATGAGCTTCACTTAGAACTAGATAGTTTGATAGAAGATTGGACTAGTCCTTTAAGAGATATATTTCCAGTTATAGAAGGAAAACTAGCTGAAGATATAGTCTTAAGCGGGGAAAGGGAGATAAAGATTAAAAAAGGATTAAAAGTTGTAAAACCTAAGGTTCTGATCCCAGTATTAACTGGAAGTCATGGAGAATATACCCTGGCAAGATCTTTCCAAAAAGCTGGAGGATCAGTAGAAGAATTTGTATTTAAAACTTTAAATCCAAAACAGTTTAAAGAATCTATAATTGAGTTTCAGCAAAAGATAAAAACAGCTCAAATCCTAGCTCTTCCTCATGGAGTAAGCTTTGGAGGTGAGCCTGGTGGAAGTGGTAAGCTTCTATCATATATATTAGGTACTGCCGAGATAAAACAAGCTATGGATAGATTTATAAATAATACTGATGGACTGATTCTAGGAGTTGGTGAAGGATTTCAAGCACTCTTAAGGTCAGGATATATTGTTGAGGGAGGACTTCTTGTTCCGAACAAGGAAGGCGGATTTGTTTCTACTATGGCAGATATTGAAGTTGTTAATTCTACTTCTCCTTGGTTTAATAGGGTGAAAGCAGGAGATAAATCGACTCTTCCTCTTGCCAGCTATGAAGGAAGACTTATACTTGAGAGTCTTGAAAATCTAGATAGGAGCCAGATAGCCACAAAGTTTATCGGAAAAAATCCAACAGGCTCAGTAGGGAATATTGAAAGTCTTACTAGTCTTGATAGTAGAACGCTTGGAACTATAGCATCCATAGACAGAATGGATGAAGGATTATATAAAAATATTGATATAAAAGGCAGTTCGGAGATATTTAACTCAGGAATAAAATACTTTGATTAGTAAGCAGAAAAACAAATAATCTTAAGTAATACTTTAAGGGAGATGGGAAAGATGAAGGTAAGTATAATAATGGGAAGTATATCAGATGAAAAGATAGCAAAAAAAAGTACAGATATATTAAAAAAATTCGGAGTAGAATATGATGTAGAGGTTATATCAGCTCACAGAACACCAGGCAGGGCGGTTGAATTTACTCAAAATGCAGAGGAAAATGGAACAGAAGTTATTATTGCAATAGCAGGTAAAGCAGCCCACCTGGCCGGTGTTCTTGCGGGACTTACTACCATGCCGGTTATAGGAATACCGGCAAAGTCTAGCACCATGGATGGCTTGGATTCACTTCTTTCAGTGGTACAGATGCCTAAAGGAGTTCCGGTAGCAACGGTTGCAATAGACGGTGGAGAAAATGCAGCTCTTCTGGCCGTTCAAATCTTGGCTTTAAAATATGATGAGTTAAAGATCAAGCTTAAGGAACACAAAACAGAGATGGCCGATGGTGTAAAACAGATGAATAAAGACTTGAACCTATAAGGAGGAAAACTTTTGAGTGGAGTATTAGGAATTTACGGCAAGAATCTTGAAAAGATTTCTCAGATGATGTACTACGGTCTCTATGCTCTCCAGCACCGGGGGCAAGTAAGCACGGGGATTGCAATTAATAATAATGGGTTTATTGATTATTATAAGGATATGGGTCTGGTTAATGAAGTATATAAGTCAGATGATTTAAAATCTCTTAGAGGAAACATAAGCATTGGGCAAGTGAGATACGCTTTTTCTGATGAAAAGATAGATAAAAAGAATATAGAACCTTTAGTTGTAGGCTATAAAAATGGGGCGCTTGCTATAGCTCATGATGGTCATATTGCAGACTATTGCAGGCTTAAGGAAGAATTGGAAGAGATGGGGAGTATATTTCAAACAGATCTTGATTCTGAAATAATAGCAAACCTTATAGCAAGGACTCGTAAGAGCGATATAGTTGAAGGAGTTCAAGAGGTTTTAAAAGATATAGAAGGATCCTATTCACTAGTTATTATGACAAAAGATAAGCTAATAGGCAGCCGGGATAGTTATGGCATAAAGCCTCTATCCCTTGGAAAACTAGAAGAAGAGTATGTTTTAAGCTCAGAAACTTGCGCTTTTGATACTCTGGGAGCTGAGTTTATAAGAGATATAAAACCGGGTGAGACTATTGTAATAGATGAATCTGGTATAAGCAGTTCTTTTAAAGAGATAGAGACTAGAAGTTTTTGTGCATTTGAATCTATCTATTTTGCAAGACCCGACAGCCAGGTGGATAATGAAAGTATCTATCTCTCCCGAATAAGTATGGGAAAAGAATTATTTAAAGAAGCTCCAGTAGAAGCAGACATTGTAATAGGAGCGCCCGATTCAGGAATTATAGCAGCTATAGGTTTTGCAGAAAGTTCTAAGATTCCCTATGCAGAAGGCCTTATAAAAAATAGATATGTAGGAAGAACATTTATAAGTCCAACGCCTGAACTTCGTGAACAGGGAGTTAGAATAAAGCTAAATGTACTCAAGGAAAACATATTGGGAAAAAGAGTTATTTTAGTAGATGATTCGATAGTCAGGGGAACCACAATAAAGAGAACTGTTGAAATGCTTAAGGCGGCTGGAGCTGCAGAAGTGCATGTAAGAATAGCTTCGCCTCCTGTAACTAACTCTTGTCATCTGGGAATGGATACACCAGATAGAGAAAATTTAATAGGAGCAAGGCTTAATATAGAAGCTATAAAAGAGGAATTAGGAGTAGAATCTCTGCACTATCTTTCACTTGAAGGACTCTTAAAATCAATAGGAGATAGAGGTTTTTGTACGGGTTGCTTAACGGGAGATTATCCAATAGGAAAGGATGGGATGAAATGTCTTTAACATATAAGGATTCAGGAGTAGACAAGGAAGCGGGATATAAGCAGGTAGAACTTATAAAGGAGTCTATTAAAAAAACTCATTCTAAAAATGTATTATCAAGTATAGGGGGTTTTTCAGGACTCTTCCAGCTTGATATGATGGGTTTAAAAGAACCAGTACTAGTTTCAGGTACTGATGGAGTAGGGACCAAGTTAAAGCTAGCATTTATGATGGATAAGCATGATACCATAGGAGAAGATCTGGTTGCTATGTGCGCCAATGATATAATCTGTCAGGGAGCCAAGCCTTTGTTTTTTCTGGACTATATAGGAACCGGGAAACTTGAACCTGAAAAAATGGCCGAGGTTGTAGAAGGCGTCTCCCAGGGATGCATAAAAGCAGGATGCGCTCTTATAGGGGGAGAAACAGCTGAAATGCCTGGATTTTATAAAGAAGGAGAGTATGACTTAGCCGGATTTTGTGTAGGAGTTGTGGATAAATCTAAAATAATTGACGGTAAATCTATAGTAGCTGGGGATAAGATTATAGGACTTCCTTCGAGCGGAATTCATAGTAATGGTTATTCACTGGTTAGAAAAATTGTGCTTGAAAGACAAGCTATGGATTTAAATGAGCCAGTAGAAGGATTAGAAGGAACACTTGGAGAAGAACTCCTAAGACCAACTAGAATATATATGGATCCTGTTTTAGATCTGGTAAAAGAATTCAAGATTAAAGGCCTGGCTCATATAACAGGGGGCGGATTTTATGAAAATATCCCAAGAGTTCTGCCTGAGGGTTTAACAGCTCATATAGATAAATCAAAGATAGAAACTCCAGAGATATTCAATCTATTAAAGAAGTGGGCAGACATGGAAGAGAAGGAAATGTACTCTACATTTAATATGGGAGTAGGTATGATAGCCGTAGTTTCACCAGAAGATGAGGAAGCAGTAGCGTCATTTTTAAAAGATAAGGGAGAGAAGTTTTATAAGCTTGGGGAGGTTAAAAAAGGTGATGAAGGACTAATCCTATGTTAAGGATAGGGGTCCTTATATCAGGAAGCGGAAGCAATCTTCAGGCTCTTATAGATAATACATTAAATGGATATATAGATGGGAAGATAGAGATTATAGTTTCAAATAAGGAAAGTTTTGGGCTTAAGAGAGGCAAAAAAGTAGGGATAGAAAGTATCTATCTGGAGCCAAAAGATTTTAAAAGTGAAGAAGATTATAACCGGGAGCTTATACAAATTTTTAAAGCTAAGAAGATAGATCTGGTAGTATTGGCAGGCTATTTAAAGATTCTTTCTAAAGAATTTATTAAAGAATTCCAAGGAAGGATAATAAACATCCATCCTTCACTTATACCGGACTTCTGCGGTGATGGATTTTATGGAAATAGAGTTCATCAAGCAGTTCTGGCTTCTGGCGTAAAAGAAAGCGGGGCTACCGTTCACTTTGTCGATGAAGGAGTAGATACAGGTCCTATAATCCTTCAAAGGAGAGTTAAGGTAGAAGAAAATGATACGCTAGAGAGTTTGCAGAGAAGGGTTTTAAAACTTGAACACCAGATAATAGTTGAGGGAGTAAAACTTTTTTCAGAGGGAGAGCTGAAATTCAAAGATAAAAATGTCCCTATTGCTAATGGGAGTATAAATAGGAGTGATTGTATGAAAAGGGCACTTATAAGCGTTTATGATAAGGAAGGTATAGTAGAATTTGCTGAAAATCTTGAGCTTTTAGGCTGGAATATAATTTCAACAGGCGGAACTTTTAAACTATTAAAAGAAGCTGGAATAAAAGCTATAGAGGTTTATAATGTAACAGGTTTTCCTGAAATTTTAGAGGGACGTGTTAAAACTCTAAATCCACTTATCCATGGAGGTATACTCTATAAAAGAGGAGACTCTGAACATGAAAAAACCATAAGAGAACTTGGAATTAGCTCAATAGATATGGTAGTAAATAATCTCTATCCATTTGAAGAGATGTTAAAAGACAGATCTAGTCATAAAGATATGATAGAGAATATTGATATAGGCGGACCATCTATGATAAGATCTGCTGCTAAAAACTATAAAGATGTAATAGTAATTACTGACCCTAAGGACTACCAAGAAATAATAGGTCGGCTTAAAATGTCTGGATTAAACCACAACTATAGGCTTAATTTAGCTCAAAAAGCTTTCTCATATACAGCCTACTATGACTCTATAATAGCTTCATATTTTAATAGCTTAGATGATGAAAAGTTTCCAGAGAGACTTACCCTTACTTATAAAAAAAATATGTCTCTGCGATATGGAGAAAATCCACATCAAAGTGCTGCTTTTTATGAAGAACTGGGATCTAAGAAAGGTACCATATCAAGCGGTCGAACTCTTCACGGAAGGGCACTTTCATTTAATAATATAAACGATGCCAATGGAGCTTTAAAGATCTTAAAAGAATTCCAGCAGCCTACCATAGTTGGAGTAAAGCATGCTAATCCTTCCGGAATAGGCAGCGCAGAGACTATAGAAGAAGCATTTGAAAAAATGTACTCCTGTGATAGGGAGTCGATTTTCGGAGGAATAATAGCTTCAAACCGAGAGATAAATCTTGAAATTGCAGAGCAGATATCAGAAATATTTATAGAAATAGTTCTGGCTCCTAGCTTTTCTAAAGATGCTCTGGAAATTTTGACTAAGAAAAAAAATATAAGACTGATAGAAATAGATGACATAATGAACAATAAATATGATGAACTGGATATGAAAAAAACTATAGGTGGATTATTACTGCAAACACGTGATGAAATACTATTTAAAGATTATGAAATAGTAACTAAGAGAATTCCTTCAGAGGAAGAACTCCAAGACCTGGTTTTTAGTTTTAAATGCGTAAAACATATAAATTCAAATGGAATAGTTATAGCAAAGAACCTAGCTACTCTTGGCTTTGGCTTAGGAGAAGTCAATAGGTTTTGGGCTTGTGAAAAAGCTATAGAAAGAAGCGCAGAAGGCGTAAGGGGAAGTGTACTAGCATCAGATGGTTTCTTTCCATTTAAAGATTCTATAGAAATATTAGGAAAGGCTGGAGTTAAAGCTATAATTCAGCCCGGCGGTTCTATAAAAGACCCAGAAGTAATAGCAGCAGCTGATAAGTACGATATAGCAATGATATTTACTAATATGAGACACTTTAAACATTAAAGGAGGCTGGGGTTTATGAAGGTATTAGTAATAGGCGGCGGAGGAAGGGAGCATGCTCTTTGCTGGAAGCTTAGTCAATCAAAAGATGTAGAGAAGATATATTGCGCCCCTGGAAATGGAGGAAGCTTAGAGTTTGCTAGTAATGTTGATATTGAAGCTAATGATATAGAGTCACTGTTAAATTTTGCTAAGGAAGAAGATATAGATCTTACCATAGTAGGACCTGAAGAACCCTTAACTCTAGGTATAACAGATAGATTTATAGAAGAAGGACTTAAAATATTCGGACCTGATAAAAAAGCAAGTCAGCTTGAAGCCAGCAAGGAATTTTCTAAGAAATTTATGGATAAATATGATATTCCTACTGCCGGATATAAGACTTTTACGGATCTGGATAAAGCTAAGATGAGCTTAGATTCTTTTTCCTATCCCTTGGTTATAAAAGCAGACGGATTATGTTTGGGCAAGGGAGTTTTTATCTGTCAAACTAAAGAGGATGCGGAAGTAGTTTTAAAAGATATATTGGAAGAGAGATGCTTTGGAGATGAGGGAGCGAAGATTATTATAGAAGAGTTTTTAGAAGGAGTAGAAGTATCTCTCTTATGCTTTGTATGCGGAAATAAGATTATAGCTATGGAAAGTGCCAAGGATCATAAAAAGATAGAAGAGGGAGAGAAGGGCCTTAATACAGGTGGTATAGGAGCGTTTTCTCCAAGTAATATAATGAATGCTGATTTAAAACTTAAGATAGAAAGAGAAATACTAAAAAAGATAAGTCATGGTTTAAAGGAAGAGGATTTAGAATATAAGGGTATATTATTTATAGGTTTTATGATTCATGATGATGATATTAAAGTTCTGGAATTTAATGTAAGGTTTGGTGACCCTGAAACTCAAAGCGTTCTCTTGCGCTTGGAGAGTGATTTAGCACAAAATATATTAGATTGTATAGATGGAAATTTAAAAGAGCAAGACCTGGTTTGGAATAATATGTCATCTGTATGTGTAGTTACAACTTCACTTGGGTATCCATTAGAATATGAAAAACATTTCGAGATAGAAGGTCTTGATGCTTTGGATAGTTCCATTGTTGTTTTTCATAATGGGAGCAAGTATATAGATGGAAAGCTCTTAACGAATGGAGGCAGGGTTCTTACAGTTTCAGCTTTGGGAGAAGATATAAGAAGTGCCAGAGAAAAGATATACAGAGAAATAGAAAAAATAAGCTATAAAAATATCTATTATAGAAAAGATATTGGAAACTGTTGAATAAATTCATAAAAGTATTGAATAAATTCAGAAAAGTGTTTTAATAATGCACTGCTTTATGGTATACTAGTATCAGAGCGATTACATTTATGGAAAAGTAATCCTAAAATAATAAATATTCGTAAATTCTAAGGAGGAACTTAATTGAAAACAGACGTTCAAATTGGCCAAGAGGCTAAAATGGTTCATATCGATGAAGTAGCAAAGAAATTAGGAATAGGATCAGACGACTTACTACATTACGGAAAGTACAAAGCAAAGGTATCATTAGATGTTATGGAAAGAAACAAAGATAAAAAAGATGGTAAGTTAGTTTTAGTTACAGCAATAAACCCTACACCAGCTGGTGAAGGAAAAACAACAACAAATATTGGTCTTTCAATGGGACTTAATAAAATAGGTAAAAATGCAATAACAACTCTAAGAGAACCATCACTCGGACCAAGCTTTGGTATGAAAGGTGGAGCAGCTGGAGGAGGATACGCACAAGTAGTACCTATGGAAGATATTAACCTTCACTTTACAGGTGACTTCCATGCTATAACTGCATCTCACAACCTTATATCAGCACTTTTAGACAATCATTTACATCAAGGAAACGCTCTTAATATAGATTCAAGATCTATAGTTTGGAAAAGAGTTCTTGACATGAATGACAGAGCACTTAGACACATTACTATCGGACTTGGAGCAAGAGCAGACGGAGTTCCTAGACAAGATGGTTTTGATATAACAGTAGCTTCAGAGATTATGGCTATATTCTGTTTAGCTCATGACCTTGAAGATCTTAAGGAAAGAGTTGGAGACATCATAGTTGCTTATAACTTTGATGGAGAACCAGTTACTGCAAGAGATCTTAAAGCTGAGGGAGCAGTAGCTCTTATAATGAGAGATGCTATGGCACCAAACCTTGTACAAACTCTTGAAAATGGACCGGCACTTATACACGGCGGACCTTTTGCAAATATTGCACACGGTTGTAACTCACTAATCGCAACTCAAATGGGACTAAAGCTTGCTGACTATACAATAACTGAAGCAGGATTTGGAGCAGACCTTGGAGCTGAGAAATTCTTTAACATCGCATCAAGATTTGGAGATCTTAAACCAGATGCAACTGTAATAGTAGCAACTATTAAGGCTCTTAAATACAACGGCGGAGTTAAAAAAGATGATTTAAATAATGAAAACCTAGATGCTCTTAAAGCAGGATTTACTAACCTTGAGAAGCATATAGAAAACGTTAAGAAATTTGGTGTTCCAGCAATAGTAGCTATAAACAAATTCCCAACTGACAGTGAAGCAGAAGTTGAATTTGTTCTTAACAAGTGTGAAGAACTAGGAGCTAAAGCTGTTCTTTCAGATGTTTGGGCTAACGGTGGAGACGGTGGAGTTGAAATGGCAGAAGCAGTAGTTGAAGTATGTGAAAACCAAGAATCAAACTTCAAAGTACTTTACGATGTAGAGTCAAGTATAGAAGATAAAATTAATACTATAGCTAAAGAAATCTACGGAGCAGACGGAGTAGACTTTACTAAAGCTGTTAAGAAAGAAATAGCTAAGCTAGAAAAATTAGGCCTTGATAAGATGCCAATCTGTATGGCTAAAACTCAATATTCACTTTCAGATGATCCTACTCTTTTAGGAAGACCAACTGGATTTAGAATAACAGTTAGAGAAATCAGAGTATCTAAGGGAGCAGGATTCTTAGTTGCACTTACAGGAAATGTTATGACCATGCCAGGACTTCCAAAAGTTCCAGCAGCTAATAACATGGATATATTACCAAGTGGAGAAATAGTAGGACTATTTTAAATATAAGGAAAGTTGGGCTTATAAGCCCAACTTTTTTATACTAAACATATAAATCAATTAAAGCATTAATAGGAAGAAGGATGTGAAGAGATGGATTATACACCCAGAGTACAAAGTGATCAAGTAGATGGCCTTTGTGAAGCTGTTTTGAATTTAAAGACTAAAGAAGAATGCTACAGATTCTTAGAAGATATATGTACTATAAAAGAGATACAGGCAATAGCTCAAAGATTTGAAGTGGCAAAACTTTTAACCTCTAAAAAAACCTACACAGAAATAGAAGCCCTTACAGGTGCAAGTACAGCTACAATAAGTAGAGTAAACAGGTCTTTAACTTATGGAGTAGATGGATACAAACTAGTATTTGAAAGAATGGGAATTATAGAATAAAAGTGCTAAAGTAAACTTTAGCACTTTTATTTATTTTTTATTAAGTTTTATTGTTATATTTGATAGTTTTATTTTGGAATAAAACTATCAAATATAAATAGATCAAAATTATCTCGGTTATTATCTAAAGCCTTTTGTGTTTTGATAGTATAAGCTGCAGTTAATGGATTATAGAGCTTTTTGCAAAGCTTGAAACTAAACATATCTTTATACTTATAATTAAAAGCTATAAAATCTGGTTTTGTTAAAATATTTGTTATGAGATTTTCTAGAAAGAAATCTCTTACTTTTCTAAATAAGCTATGATCACTCTTCTTAAAATAAGAAGAAAGTTGACCGCGAATTATATGGGGTCTATTTTTTTTATACCAAATTAAGGCTAAGGGATTAAATGACTCTATACAATAAACTCCTTTATACCTATCAAGAACTTCAGCTACATATACTAGCTCACTAACATCTGTTGTTTCGTTTTTTATTTCAACTATCAGAGGAACTTTTCCATCCACTACTGTTAAAATCTCTTGAAGAGTTGGAATATATTGTTCGCTATTAAATAGCCTTAACTCTTTTAAATCTTTAAGAGTATAGTTATTAACACAATTATCTAAGTCACAAGCTCTCTTAAGGGTCTTATCATGAAATATAACTGGAATATTATCTTTGGTAACTTGCACATCAAGTTCAATTCCATATCCTGCTTCTACAGCCATTTTAAATGATAGGAGAGAGTTCTCGGGATTTTTATCTTTATTGTTATGAATTCCTCTGTGTGAATATAATTTACCTAAAATATGTGATACATCTCTTTTCTTATTGGGCTTTATACTCCAGATGTAGAGTAAAAATAATATTATTAAAAATACTAATGTATAAAATAAAAACATAGTTACTTATCCACCTACTCCTTTTAAAATCTTATCTAGAATTAATCATCAAAATCAAAATTCTCGAGTGCACTTCCTTTTTTAGAAGGTTTTGAATCTCCATGCTTTACAAAGAACATAGTTATAAGTGAAAGAACTGAGAATATAAAGGCATAGGGAAATAGTATTCTGTAGGACACGTTTTGCAGTAAAAATCCTGAAAATATAGGAGTAAATACTTGCGCCGCCATTGAGAAAAAATAATACAGACCCGTATACTTTCCAACACTTGTATTTCCACTCATTTCAACAACCATGGGATAGGAGTTTACATTTATTGCAGCCCATCCAATTCCAGTAAATCCAAATACTATATTTATAACAGGAGAATAATCCTTAAAAAAGTATCCTGCAAAATAGCTGGCAGTTACCATTATTATTCCGGTTATAATTGTTTTCTTTCTTCCCACTTTACTAGCTATGATCCCAATAGGGATATAAGATAGGATTGCCGCTCCAGTTGCAACTAATAGTGCATTGGCAAAACCTCCACCAACTAAGCCCCACACCTTACCAGCATATCTTGAAAAAGCAGTAGTTATAGCATTATAGGCTGTAAACCATAAGAAGATTGAAGTTAAGAGAAAGTATAGGCTTTTTTTAACATCCGGAGCCATTTCCTTCTCGGCTTCTAATTTTTCTTTAGGAAGTTCACTTTCAATCTCAATGGTTTGAGAAACTTTTCTTTCCTTTATAGTTATAAGAAGAAGTAAAACGGATGCTACCATTATAGATGCAACTATTGCAAAGAGTAATGTATAGTCTGGGTTTGCTACCTTAGGAAGAAGCGCTGATATAAGTCCAAGAGTTATAATAGCTCCCACTGCACCCATAAGATTAATAACTGAGTTTGCCTTGCTTCTTAGAGGCTTAGGCGTAAGGTCAGGCATAAGAGCAACAGTAGGAGATCTATAAGTTCCCATAGCTATAAGTGTTATTCCAAGAGCTAAAAAGAAGAGCCAAAAGTTTTCCACTTTATTAGCATAAGCTACAAGCATCATAAAAATTACCGCAAAACTTGTTCCCCCTACTATAAATGGAGTTCTTTTACCAAGTCTTGTATCAACCCTGTCTGAAAGAGTTCCAAAGAGCGGAAGCAGCAGTAGGGCTAAGACGTTATCAAGTGCCATAATAGTGCCAGTAAGCGTTTCACTTAAGAGAAAAGTGTTTTGCAACATCAAAGGTATAATACTATCATATAATTGCCAAAATGCTGAGATACCCATAAAAGCGAGTCCTACAAAAAAGGTTCTTTTATAATTTAGTTTCAAAATAATCCCTCCTTATATAGTGTTAGTATAATTTGTTTTATACTGTAGTTTACAAATACAATATTCTTTTCTTAGGGTCTGGAATATGTATTTGCATAGCTCCTGTGTAAGTGCAACTTTGCATCGGTAAAGCATCTGAAACAAGTTTTCTTTATTATATCATCCTTGTCTTAGCTATACAATGAAATAACTTTAGCAGACTACTACTAAAAAACTAAATGATGGGGTATAATTTAACTATATAAAATAATATTTAAGAAAATTTAAGGGGGAAATGGATATGATTTATTATGCTGCAATTTTAAAGACAATAGATAAAAAGAAAGATGATGAAGTTTTAGAGGAACATAAGGCTTATCTTCAAAAGTACATTGATGAAGGTAAGATATTTGCAAAAGGACCATTTACAGATCATAGCGGTGGAATGGTAATTTATAGTACAGATAATATGGAATCTGCAAGAGATATAATAGAAAACGATCCTGTAATAGTTCACTCTTCAAGAACTTATGAATTAAAAGAATGGAAAAGCAATCTTTAAAAGAGGTGAATGTTATAGATAAATATGATAAAAGAGCATTAAATGAATTAGAAAGATGGAAGAGGGAGATGAGGAAATCTCCCTCTATTATAAATAGAGCTTCAAAAGGAGTTCAAACTAAGTTTAATAGTATACTGCCTGATAAATATCATGAGATAGTGACTTTTGCTATCAGTAATATGGTTAAAGTTGTTCTTACAGGCTCAAAGTATGTAACTAAGAAGGACTATCCGGTTATGAATTTAAGGGAAAAAGAAAAGTTAGTTAGAGAGAAGTTAAAGCTTTATAGAAATACAGCTATGGTAGAGGGAATAGGAACTGGAGCCGGAGGAATACTTATGAGTTTTGCGGACTTTCCACTTCTTTTAACTATAAAGATAAAATTTCTCTACGATATTGCGGCTATCTATGGTTATGATATAACTGACTATAAGGAAAGGCTCTATATATTAAATATATTTCAATTAGCTTTTTCAAGTCAGTCTAAGATGAACCATGTGTTTTATAATATGGAAAACTGGTCGGAATACTCAAGGGACTTGCCTCAAGAGATGGATCCGGAAGCTTGGAGAGATTTCCAGCAGGAGTATAGAGACTACCTTGACATTGCAAAGCTTCTACAGATGATTCCAGGAGTGGGAGCGGTAGTTGGAGGATATACAAATTCAAAGCTATTAAATAAGCTAGGAGTTACAGCAATGAATGCCTATAGGATGAGATTAACTCAGGAGATAGAAAGAATATAGATAAATTACTGTGTTCAAGAAATCATGAAAAACGTCCTTCCATGAAAGGAGGAATAAATCTTTCATAAGTCACGACTTATTTTCTTGATTTCTTCGATCAGTAGTTAGCCTTTATTTAGTAGTGTGAATAAATAATAATGTGCAATAAAATTTAGATTCAAATTATTTAAATATACTAAGTTAAAGAGGTGGCTATATGTTAGATAATTATGGAGAGGACTCAAAGTATAGCGATTGGAGTAGAAAAGTTAAAAAAAGAGTAGAAAATAACTTTGCTAATATATTCATGACTTTGATATTACTGCTTATATTTCTTATTTGCATATATAGAATATTTGGAACTAGAAACTATGATTTAAAGTATACCTACTATGTAGCAGTAGCTTCTTTATATATGATTATTTTGGGAACAGCTTTTTCAAGCGCCTTAAAACAAATAGAAGAGAGAGAGGTAAAGGGAAAAAGATATAACAGAATAATTGTTTTTATAGCAACAGTTTTATCTTTAATCACCTTATCCATTTCTTTATATTCATTTATTTCGATTAATATCAGCTCTTCAAGACAATTAACTCTTAACAATTTAGTAGCTCCAGAGAGCATATGGATAAATAAGGATTCTGATAGTAATTATTTTATAGAACCAGAGCTTGAATTTGGAGTAGAAGAAGATAATGCTAAAGTAATAAAAGCCTCTGAAGATATACAACAAATCTTGAATGATTTAGAGTCCAAAGAAATAAAAAACCTGAAGATGATAGATGCATTTAATTTTATCAGGCTAAAGAAATTTGGTTCGAATAATTATACATTGTTTTTTGATTATGAAGATTACTATGCAAGCGATGAAGGACTAGATAAAGGTTATATTGGTGTTATAACTATAGCCTCCAATGGAGAAATAATGATAGAAGAGCGATATTATAATTTTGACAATTTGTTAATCGGAGGAGAAAGAATAGCATATTATCCAATTAACTTTTCTGTGGAGACGATGGATTTAATAGAGTCCTATATGGATATGGATAAGACTAACCAAGCTAATAAAGAATAGTTATTTACATAAGTCAGGAGGAAGACTATGCAAAGGATTTATGAAACAGAAAGACTTATATTAAAAATTTTAGATAAATCATATGCAGGATTAGTTTTAGAATATTATATAAGAAATAAAGATTTTTTAAACGATTGGGAACCTAGTAAGAATGAAGAGTTATATACAACGATTTATCATGAAGAACAGTTACATAGAGAGTTAATTGATATTGAAAACCATAATTCGCTGAGATTGTGGATCTTCAAAAAGGATGAGGCTAAAATAATAGGCTGTGTTAGTTTTAGTAATATTATAAGAGGCGCTTTTATGTCTTGTCATCTGGGATATAAGCTAGATAAAGATGAAATTAATAAGGGATATATGACTGAAGCAATTAAAAAAGCTATTGATATTATTTTTAATGAATGGGGTCTGCACAGAATTGAAGCTAATATCATGCCTAGAAATATTCCTTCTTTAAAAGTAGCAGAAAAGTTAGAGTTTTATAATGAGGGACTAGCATATAAGTATTTGAAAATAAATGGTAATTGGGAAGATCATATACATATGGTATTACTAAATGAAAAGGTATAGTAACAGAATTTTATGTAGTACGTATTTATTTTAAGATTTTGACATCATTCCGATATCGGTATATTGCATAATTTAAAGCTTATGGAGGATTAATTTATGAAAATATTAAAAAATAATATAATTGCATTCTCATTAAATCTAGGTTTAGGTCTTAAATATAAAAGGAAATATCTAGCAAAGAATAAGAGAATATGATAAACTAAGGTTAACAAATATGAAAGAGGTGC
>NZ_JARIEF010000087.1 GCF_029266915.1 Tissierella sp.
CAATCAAGGTAATCATACCTACAGAAGCCTATCTGATGAGTATGGAGTGGCAGCACCCACCATTAGAACCTGGGTAATTAGATATAGCAACTCTAAATCCTTCTCGCTTGATGACAATAGAACTGACGAAGAAAAAGAATTAATAGAACTTAGAAAAAAAATAAAGCAACTTGAAATGGAGAACGATATTTTAAAGCAAGCTGCACTACTACTGGGCAAAAGATAAATCTTATCCTTGCTAATAAAGAAAAATACAGTATTAGTGCTATGTGTAAACTTCTCGATGTAACAAGAAGTTTAGTATACTATCATTTAAATAAAAAAGACTCTACTTCTTCTAATGAAGAGTTAATAATTAAAAACCACATAAAAGATATCTTTAAACTCAGTAGAAATAACTACGGAACAAGAAAGATAAAGAAGGAGCTAGACAAGCTTGGATTCAAAGTTTCCAGAAAAAGAATATCTAGAATTATGAAAGAAAATGGCTTAGTATCTAACTATACAGTGATTCAATATAAAGTTCATTCGAATAGTTGCAATCAGGCTAATATTCCTAATATAGTAGATAGAAAATTCGACAACAGAGATAAACTAGAAGTAGCAGTCAGCGATTTAACCTATGTTAGAGTAGGAAATAAGTGGAACTATGTTTGTACCTTAATTGATCTATTTAATAGAGAAATTATTGGATATTCCGCTGGAGCTAATAAAAATGCTCAACTTGTAGAAACAGCACTATTACGATGTAAGTACTCTCTAAAAGATATAAAGATATTTCATTCTGATCGTGGAAATGAGTATGATAATGCACTAATAGATAATATTCTAAGTGTATTTAAAATAGACAGATCATTGAGTCGAAGAGGAAACCCATATGACAATGCCGTAAATGAATCTAATAATAAATCTCTAAAAATAGAATTTATATATCAAAATAAATTTGAAACTTTAGAGCAGCTACAATTACAATTAGCAGAGCATGTTTATTGGTACAATAACCAAAGGATTCATGAGTCTTTAGATTATATGACACCAATTGAATATAGAGAATTAAATACTATAAAATTAGGCAAAATATCCTAATTTTAAACAAAATCTATGTTAAGTAGATTTTTGTCTAAAAAAGGGTTGCCATTCCAGAGTCTTAAATAATTACATAAATACGAAGCATCAATTAAAAATTGATTATGAAATGAATATAGATGTGTTAAAAAAATGTACTGAACTAACTTTACAAGATTTTGAAAACTCTGAAGTTTATAATATTTTAGGTAACGCAGAGATGGAAGGGTGACCTGGTCAAGTAAAATTGTAACACTGTGCTAAATTATTTTTAAGAATATCTCTTTTCAAAAGGTGTTAATCCACCGAGAGAACTATGGGGTCTTTTATGATGATAATATCTAAAGATATAGTCATTTGTTAACTCATCTAAATGTAAGATATTTTTAATAATGTAATGGTTAAGATGCTCACTTTTGAATTTTCCATAAAAGGATTCCATGGGAGCATTGTCATAGGGACATCCTGCTTTACTCATAGATTGCTGTACTTTATTATCTTTACAAAATGTAGTAAAATCTTTAGAAGTATACTGCGATCCCTGATCACTATGAAGTATCAATCCACTGCTAGGATTGTGTGTTTTAAGGGCTTTAGCAAGTGTTTCTATTGCTAACTCAGCGGTTATATTAGTAGATGATTTGGTTGCGACAATACTTCTATCATATAAATCTAGAATTGAGCAATTATAGAGCATTTTTCCATTTGATGAATGTATATATGTGAAGTCTGTACACCACTTTAAATTCTTTGAACCTGCTTTAAAGTCTCTCTTTAGTAAGTTTTCAAATGTTTTATGAGAAGTACCTTTTACATAGTTAGGTCTTTTTCTAAATGAAACAGATTTTAAGTTTAATTCTTTCATATATTTGTGTACAGTTAATAGACACAAGTTAGTACCTTGTTTATCTAATAATATTTTTACCATTCTATATCCCATTTTTCCATTTTCACTATGAAAGATTTCTTTAATTTCATCTTGAATAAGTTCTTTATTTTTATTATATGTTGATTTTCTGTTCTTTAAATAATTGTAATATGCATTTGGATATATCTCAAAGCGTCTTAGAAGCCATCTAACACCAAATTCATTCTTGTTTAATTCAATGAATTGATAAACTAATTGTCTATCTCCTTGGCGAAGAAGGCAGCCGCCTTTTTTAGAAAAGTGTTCTCCTTTTCTAATTCAGCTGCTAGTTTTTTAAGTCTTCTATTTTCTTCATATACACTAGGGGATATCTTTTCATTATCTAGAGTGCATTCTTCCTTGTATGTTTTTACCCAGTTGGTTATTGTAGATCTAGAAACACTATATTCTTTAGAAATACTTTCTACAGTTCTACCTTCTTCTAAGTATAGTTTTGCTAGTGAATCTTTAAATGCCTTATCATATTTTTTATTTGCCATTGTAGCACCACTCTCCTAACTTTTATTATACTAGATAATTAGTCGTTAGTGTTACAACTTTAGTATATCACGTCAATAGACTAGTAAAAAAAATTATTTGATTTAAATAAGAATTTTACTTGTATTTAAAAGAAATTTAAATATATTGATGAGTTATATAAAAATATTAATAGAGGAGAGAACAATGAAAAGAAAAATATCAAAAAGAATTATATGTTTCTTGATGAGTTTATTGATTGTTATTATTCCGGTAGGGAGAACCTATGCAGAAACTTATACGATGTATGTCGCAAAATATGCACAAGAAAAAACCAACTGGTGTTGGTCGGCCTGTGCCAAAATGATTGGAGTATATTATGGTAGAACATACTCACAATCAAGTATTTGTAATCATGTAAAGGGAAGTTTAATAAATGACACAGCAAATCTTAGTGAAGTTACGAGTGCTATAAGATATGCTTCAAATAAGGGAGTACAAGCTGGAGTTGCATCTTTTGCTGCATTTCTTATAGAAACTAAAAGTAAAAGACCAGCAGTTTTAAGGATTGGTTGGAATTCAGGTGGTGGACACGTTTATGTAGTTTACGGTGCAAAAGAGGGATCAGTATCAACAACAGGTGGGCTATATTTAACTGATCCAATTGCAGGAAGGGGAAATGCTTTTTATCCGTATTCAAAACTAGTAAATGGAACGACATTAGCATCTGGAACAGGCAAATATACTCACACATGGTGGACATATAGATAGGGGGAGTAGAATATGAAACGTATTGCAACTATGTTATGTATGCTGGTTTTATTGATGTTCTCAAGTTCGGTCTTTGGAAGTATAAATCAGTCAATTGAAATTAAGAAGTTGGATGAAGCAGATAAAGAGTATTCTGAAATTATAGGACTTGATGAAGAGATCAAGCAAATTATAAATAGTATTCGAAAAGGGTCAAATGTAAGTGAGCTACGGGATGATTATAAAATTGATTATACCAAAGCCAATAAAATTTATGTTGATACAGATATTTTCTCACTTGAAACTTCAAAGAGTAGGGATGTTAAGAGAGCATTAGGAGAAGGGGGGTATATGTGGTTACTGATACTGAATATTGAAAATACCACATATCAGATAAATATATCAAAGGGGTTACCACTTAATGAATCTGTAAAAGGATTCCTTACAGATGAAGAAATTGATAGTATTAAGGCAGAAGAAGGGAAATGGATCATAGCAGCAATAGAAATTTTGGAAGGTGAAAATATCAATTATGAGGATACAATAGTAAATGCACTGAAGGACATTAATTATGAAGCATATGAAGAAATTGTGCTCTGTGGTGGATTAAAACATATTTACCAGCCAGTTGCACTAATTATGAATAATAAGGAAGTTGAACTGCTGATTCCTTTATATGATTTAGAAATTGAAGGTACAAAGGAACAAATCAGCAGTATAAAACCAACTGCAGCCCAGGATGTAGATGGAGTTTATTTGTATAGTAGAATCAAAGATGCAGTAAATCAGATGAAAGGTCCTGATGAAGATAGTGTTGGATCTGGAGCATACGTTAAATTATATTCAAAGGACAATGGTGTAGAATTTGAATATTCAATAGTAATTATTATGGTTTTGTTTATAGGATCAATATCCATAATATATTATAGAAGGAAGAAAAATAATTTGCATAGATTCTAGTTTTAGAGAATCTAAACTTAAAGAAATTATTAGCTGTAATACACATCTAAATATATGAAAGCTCTCTAATTGTATATTATAATAATAAAATCTATATATTTTAAAAACCAAACACATAATAGTAGCTATCTCAATTGAGATATTGTTAAGTATATCTATATTTTCATTGATTATATTTTTAGCTTCTATATATGCACTATCAGTTATAATCTTGATTTCTTTTCTTATAGAATCATAATTATACCTTATATACATCTCATCTAAGGCTAAGTTGCCCATATCTGTCATACCATAGCTGCATACCATCTCGCGAGCTATATTAGTTGCTTTACTTAAGTCATCTTTGGCACCTGTAGTTACTTCTTTGAATATAATCTCTTCCGCAGCTCTTCCGGCCAACAGACATATTATCTTGTCTTTAAGTTCTCTTTTAGTAAAAAGGTATCTGTCTTCTTCTGGAAACTTTAGGACATAACCAAGTGCCTGGCCGCGGGGAATTATGGAAATTTTTTGAACTATATCGGTGTTGAGCATTTTTGAGACTAAGGCATGACCTGCCTCATGAAAAGCTACAGTCTTTTTTTCTTTTAATAAAACTGTTGGGTTTTTAAGTTCAAGACCTGCCACAACTCTTTCTATCGCTGCCTCAAACTCCTTGCTTGTTATAATGGTTTTGTTGTTTCTTACCGCTATTATAGCTGCCTCGTTTGCAATGTTTGCAAGTTCTGCCCCTGAAAGACCAGTAGTTTTTTTAGCTAAATCTTTTATTTCAAGTTGTTTGCATAGTGGTTTATCGCTTGTATGGACCTCTAGGATCTTCTCTCTGGCGTTCATATTAGGGTTGCCTATATGGATGTGTCTGTCAAATCTCCCGGGCCTTAGAAGAGCATCATCTAGGAGATCAAGTCTATTTGTAGCTCCTATAACTATAACTGTTTCGTTGCTGTTAAAACCATCTAGTTCTACTAACAATTGGTTTAGAGTCTGGTCTTTTTCATTGTTGGATTCCAAGTTACGCTTTGTTCCGATAGCGTCTATCTCGTCTATAAAGATAATGCTAGGTGCTTCTTTTTTAGCCTTTTCAAATAGTGTTCTAACTCTTTTAGCCCCGACTCCGACGTACTTTTCTACGAACTCCGACCCACTTGCGTAGAAAAAGGTGGAATTGGTTTCTCCTGCTACTGCCTTTGCAAGTAAAGTTTTTCCGGTTCCAGGAGGGCCATGAAACATTATACCTTTAGGTATTTTTGCCCCCATCTTTTTATATTTTAAAGAGTTGTTTATAAAACCTATAGTTTCCTGAAGCTCTTCTTTTATTTCTTCAAGTCCTGCTACATCTTTAAAGGATACATCTGGTTTATCTCTGTTTCTATCTGCATCT
This sequence comes from Tissierella sp., assembly GCF_029266915.1. Lineage (GTDB taxonomy): Bacteria > Bacillota > Clostridia > Tissierellales > Tissierellaceae > Tissierella_A. The sequence goes on from NZ_JARIEF010000087.1 coordinate 5,541, forward strand.
TTTTCTGCTGCCATAACTGATGATGGTACAAGTTGCTTTTTGTTTTTATAACTTTTGCTTAAAAAGAATAGAATGCCGGTAATAGAAAAAACTGCTATCCTATCTCTGTTAGTTATATTTTCTAAGTCTTTTATAGGTACAAAATACGAAAGTACTAAAAGTGATGATGCTATAATCCCAAGTACTAAGAAAAAGAAAATTATCTTTTTGTTTTTCAAAATATCTCCTCCCGAAAGTTTTCTAAAGGTAGTGTATCCATTTAATAGTAAAATATATATAAAATATTTAAATATTTTTTAAAATAATAATTGACAAAGCTGTAGTATTGACATATACTATTATAGAAAAGAAAATTAAATAATGATAAATTAATTAAAGTAGAAGTTTCCGCTTCTCACCTTATAGCTTCGGCTCATTGGGTCAGTTAATATTAATATTAGTCTTATACATATAAGATTGATTATTCATGTAGACTTGAGGCGGGTATAATTATACCGGCTTTTTTTATTTTAAAATTCTTAGGAGGTGCAAGTTATTAAAGAACTTCAAATCAATGAGCAGATCAGGGCAAGAGAAGTAAGATTAATTGACGCAGATGGTGAACAACATGGAATAGTTCCTATACAAAAGGCAATGGATATTGCAATAGAGAGAAATTTAGATTTAGTTAATGTTGCTCCAACAGCTAAACCCCCTGTATGTAAGATCATAGATTATGGTAAGTATAAGTATGAACTAGCAAAGAAAGAAAAAGAAGCAAGAAAAAATCAAAAGATTATCAATGTAAAAGAGATAAGACTTACTCCAAACATTGAGATTCATGATTTAAATGTTAAAGCTAAAAGAGCTAATGAGTTTTTACAATCAGGAGACAAGGTAAAAGTATCAGTAAGATTTAGAGGTAGAGAAATGGGTCATACAGCTATAGGTCGAGTAGTTTTAAAAGACTTTGTTGAACTTACAAAAGATTCAGGAGTCGTAGAAAAAACACCGAGATTAGAAGGCAGAAATATGACAATGTTTTTAGCCCCAAAAGCAGAGTAAGTTTAGGAGGAAATTAAGAATGGGAAAAATGAAAACACATAGAGCATCAGCGAAGCGATTTTCAAGAACGGCTTCAGGAAAATTAAAAAGATTTAAGGCATTTGGTAGTCACTTAACTGGTAAAAAATCAGCTAAGAGAGTTAGAAACTTAAGAAAAAGTACATTAGTAAGCAAGGGCGATCAAAGAAGAATTGACGCTATGATACCAAGATAAAAGTTATTTAGATATTAGGAGGAGTTTCAGCAATGGCTAGAGTAAAAGGTGGAGTAAACGCTAGAAAGAAACATAAAAAAGTATTAAAACAGGCTAAAGGTTATTACGGAGCTAAGAGTAAATTATTTAGACCAGCTAACCAAGCAGTAATGAAATCATTAAACTATGCATTCATAGGTAGAAGACTTAGAAAAAGAGACTTTAGAAAACTATGGATTACAAGAATAAACGCAGCAGCTCGTGCAAACGGAATGAGCTACAGCAAATTTATAAGTGGATTAAAGAAGGCAAATATAGAAGTTAATAGAAAAATGCTATCAGAGATGGCTATACATGATGCGGCTGGTTTTACACAACTAGTAGAAATGGCAAAAAGTAACTAAGAAAAAGTTCCTGATAGGGACTTTTTCTTTTTTAAAATAGTTTCCATTTTATACTGGACTTATGGAGGTAACTATGAATTATTTAAAAAGAAAAGCATTAGAGTTTCAGTTAAATCCTCCAGCAGTACTTGCGGTAGGGTTTTTAAGTCTTATAATTATAGGAACTATTCTTTTAAATCTTCCAATGGCTTCAAAGAGCGGAGATAGTATAGGACTTATCGATGCCTTGTTTACGGCATCTTCTGCAGTTTGTGTTACAGGTCTTATAGTTGTAAACACTGCGGAGCATTGGTCTTTATTTGGTCAGATAATCATTATAACTCTTATTCAAATAGGCGGTCTTGGGATTATGACTATGGCAACTTCTGTTGCACTTATTATGGGAAAAAGAATCAGATTGAAGGAAAGACTCGCTATAAAAGAACAACTAAACCATGAATCTATGGGTGGATTAGTTAAACTAACAAAATATGTAATTGCAGTAACTTTTGCAATTGAAGCTATAGGTGCATTTCTTTTATCATTTAAATTTATACCTATTTATGGAGTAGTTAAAGGTACATGGTATTCGATATTTCATTCTATATCTGCATTTTGCAATGCTGGATTTGATATTCTTGGAAACAGCATAACTCCATTTGTAGGAGATCTTTGGATAAATGCTGTAATTTGTATACTTATAATCTTAGGAGGACTTGGATTTGCAGTATATGCTGACATATATCATAAAAAAAGATTTAAAAACTTAAATCTTCATTCTAAATTTGTTTTATCCATAACGGGTATCTTACTTTTAGTTGGAACTGTACTTTTGTTTTTAATAGAATATGATAATCCCTTTACCTTAAAAGAATTAAACCTTCACGATAAAGTCCTTGCATCATTTTTTCAATCTACTATAACTAGAACCGCGGGATTTAACTCTATTGATATCTCTGCAATTAAAGATACATCAGCATTTCTTATGGTTATGCTCATGTTCATAGGAGGATCTCCTGGTTCAACGGCCGGTGGAATAAAGACTACTACTTTTGCTACCTTGATCCTAACTACCATATCTACCATAAAAGGTGAAAAGGATGTGGGAGTCTTTAATAGAAGAATAGGAGATGATGTCATAAATAAATCCCTAGCTATTATAATAATAGGCTTGACCTGGATACTGACAGTATCATTTATACTTACAATAACAGAAAAAGCTGCATTTTTAGATGTTGTATTTGAAACTACTTCAGCTTTTGCAACTGTCGGGGTAAGCCGTGGCATAACACCTTCCTTATCTACCATAGGAAAGTTGCTCATAACACTTACTATGTATATAGGTAGAGTTGGAGCTCTTACAATGGCTTTTGCATTAGGTCACAGAAGAAAGCATAAGAAGTTTAGAGAAGCAGAAGGACATATAATAGTAGGATAGGAGAGTGTAAATATGAAATCATTTGCAGTTATAGGTCTTGGAAGATTTGGAACGGCTGTTGCAACAGTTCTTTCAGAACTTGGAAATGAGGTCTTAGCAATAGATAAGGATCCAGAAGTTATTAAAGAAGTTTCTTCCATAGTAACATACGCTGTTGAGGCAGATGTAATGGATGAACATGTATTAAAAGATTTAGGACTGGGGAATATGGATGCGGTAGTAGTAAGTATAGGATCAGATTTGCAATCTTCTATTATGGCCACTTTACTCTCTAAAGAGCTAGGTGTTTCAAGAGTTGTTGCAAAAGCACAGACTGAACTTCATGCAAAGGTTTTAAAGAAGATTGGAGCAGATAGAATTATCTTTCCTGAAAGAGATATGGGAAGCAGGGTAGCTCACAATTTAACTTCAAGAAATATACTTGATTATATAGAACTCTCACCTGAGTTTTCAATACTTGAAGTAGAAGCTCTTAAAACTTGGGTTGGCAAAGATTTAAAAGACTTAAGATTAAGAAACAAGTATGGAGTAAATGTCATAGCTGTTAAAAGAGGAACTGACATCAATATCTCTCCAAAATCTGAAGATGTCATAAAAGATGGAGATATAGTTATAATAATAGGTTCGGCGGAGGATGTTAAAAAAATAGAGATGAGAGTAGGAGAATAATATGTTGGAGATAACTTCTAGTAAAAATGCTGTTATAAAAGAAATAAAAAGCTTATCTAGAAGAAAAAACAGATGGAGAGAAAAGCTTTTTATTATAGAAGGAATAAAAATTATAGAAGAAGCTTTAGTATCCTCTGTATCTATAAAACATATTTTTTTTAGCGATGCCTTATTTGAAGCTGAAGGAGGAGAGGACTTATTTGGGAGAATTAAGCTTCTCCAATCAACTATAAAGCTTTCAAGGGCTGTTTTTAACGATATAACTGACATTGAAAACCCCCAAGGGGTTCTTGCTATAGCTGAATTTAAAGAAAGAAAGATGGAAGATGTTTTTGAGATAGACAATCCTTCTATTATATTTTTGGATGGATTAAATGATCCAGGCAATCTTGGAACTATAATAAGAACAGCCGATGCTTTTAATATAGATGCTATAGTTCTTGGAGAAAACAGTGTTGATCCTTACAATTCTAAAGTGGTTAGATCTACTATGGGTTCTATTTTCAGAGTTCCTTTATACAATTGCAAGAATAATGATTTGTTTTTTAAATATATAATTGAAAACAAGATAAATATTATAACAACTTCCTTAAGTGGAGATACACTAGAAAAGGAAATTTTCAAAGATTCATTTGTTGCAGTAATCGGAAATGAGGCTAATGGAGTCAGCCAAGAGATTTTAGCTAACTCTACAAAACTAGTAAAGATACCAATGCCAGGGCTTGCAGAGTCTCTCAATGCGGGTGTGGCTGCTTCGATAATAATGTATGAAGCTATGAGAAGTAGGGAATAAACTGTTAGAAGAATCTTTGCTGCTATAATAATAAGATTATAAAAAATACTAATATTGGGGATAATATTAGTTTCACGGAGGTAAGTAATGAAAGCAAAACTAGAAGCTATTAAAGAATTAGCACTTGAAACTCTTGAAGAGATTGATACTCTGGAAGGGCTTGAAGATTTTAGAATAAAATTTTTAGGAAAAAAAGGAGAGCTTACTTTAGTCCTAAGGGATATGGGCAAGCTAAGCAAGGAAGAAAGACCAGTAATGGGACAAATTGCGAATGATGTTAGAAAAGAAATTGAAGATAAGCTTAACATGGTTAAGGCTGAATTTATAGAAAAGCATAAGAAGGCCAAGATAGAAGAAGAAAAGATAGATATAACAATAGATACCGATGAAATAAGAATAGGACACCGTCATCCACTCCTAAAGACTATAGATGAGCTAGAAGACCTCTTTATAAGTATGGGATTTACAGTGGTAGAAGGACCTGAGATTGAAACGGTTAAAAACAACTTTGATGCTTTAAACTCACCAGAGAACCATCCTTCACGAGATTATTCAGATACCTTTTATCTTAACGATGAATTACTTTTAAGAACTCACACGTCGCCAGTTCAAATAAGAGCCATGCAAGAGATGGGAGTTCCACTTAAAATAATATCAGCTGGAAGAACCTTTAGGTTTGATGATGTAGATGATACACATTCTCCAATGTTCCACCAACTTGAAGGTCTTGTAATAGGCGAGAGAGTTTCAATGGCAAACCTAATACATACACTGGATATATTTATAAAAGAATTATTTGGTAAAGATATGAAAACTCGTTATAGACCTCACCACTTTCCTTTTACAGAACCTAGCGCGGAAGTTGATGTTTCTTGTATAAAGTGTAGGGGTGAAGGGTGTTCTGCTTGTAACTTTACAGGATGGAGCATGGAACTTTTAGGATGCGGTATGGTTCATCCTAAAGTATTAGAGAACTGCGGAATTGATTCTGAAAAATATACTGGATTTGCTTTTGGTATGGGAATCGATAGGATCACCATGGTAAAGTACGGAATAACAGATATAAGATTATTATTTGAAAATGATATGAGGTTTTTAAAACAATTCTAGAAGGGGTGGAAAAAATAATATGCTATTACCTATAAGATGGTTAAAAGATTATGTAGATACAGAAAAAACTGGAAAAAGTTTAGCTGATGGTTTGACCCTTTCTGGATCTCATGTTGAATCAATTATTTCTATGAACAAAGGTGTTAAAGGAGTAATTGTAGGTAAGATCTTAAAGATAGACAAACATCCAGATGCAGATAAACTGGTTATATGTAAAATAGATGTGGGAAACGAAGTTTTAATTATAGTAACAGGAGCTACAAATGTGGCCGAGGGAGACTTTGTACCAGTAGCGGTTGTAGGAACAGTTCTTCCAGGAGAGATAACTATTGAAAAGACAAATTTCAGGGGAGTAGATTCCTTTGGAATGCTTTGTTCTCTAGCGGAACTAGGATTTGCTGACAATGTCATATCTAAAGAAATGAAAGAAGGTATCTTTATACTCGATAAGGAATATCCACTTGGAACTGATATGATAGAAATTCTTAATTTAGACGACGAAGTAATAGAGTTTGAAATAACACCTAATAGACCGGACTGTTTGAGTATTCTTGGAATGGCTAGAGAAACAGCTGCAAGCTTTGAGTTAGATCTAAAGGAACCGCAAACGCAAGCTAAAGGCAGTGGAGATATAGGGGATTATATAAAATCAATAGAGGTAGAAAGCAAGGCCTGCAACAGATACTATGCTAGAGTTGTAAAGGATGTAGTTATAAAAGATTCACCTCTATGGATGCAGATGCGACTTATGGAAGCAGGTATAAGACCAATTAATAATATAGTAGATATAACAAACTTTGTAATGTTAGAAATCGGTGAGCCTCTTCATGCTTTTGATCTTCAAAAGATAGAAGGAGAAAAGATAGTTGTAAGACAGGCTAGAAAAGGGGAAACTCTACTCAGTATAGATGATGAAGTTAGAAAGCTTGATGAAAATGATCTAGTTATAGCAGACGCAGAAAATCCTATAGCAATAGCAGGAGTTATGGGAGGATTGGATTCAGAAGTTACTAAAGAGACAGAACTTATCTTGATAGAAGGAGCAAACTTTGACCAAAAAAGTGTAAGGCTTACGTCTAAAAGACTAGGGCTTAGAACAGAAGCTTCAAACAGATTTGAAAAAGGACTTGATCCAAACCTATGTCAGACTGCAGTTGATAGGGTTTGTAATCTTATAGAACTTACAGAAGCTGGAAGTGTAGTAGGATCTTTCATTGATAAGTATTCCAATAGAGTTGAAGAAAAAACTATTGAAGTAAGACCTGAGCGAGTAAATCTCCTATTAGGACTTGACATAGAAACTGAGCAGATGATCAGCTACCTAAATCTTTTAGGGCTGGAGTCAGTTTATGAAGATGCTAGGATCAAAACCATAGTTCCTACTCGCAGGCTTGATATAGAAATAGAAGCAGATCTTATAGAAGAAATTGGGAGACTTTATGGCTTCCACAATATAGAGAGTCGTCCTTTAGTTGGAGAACTTACAAGAGGAGTTAAACCCCTTTCTAAGACTATAGAAGATGAAGTAAACAAGACTCTACTTGGTATAGGATATAATGAAATAATGACTTATTCTTTTATAAGTCCAAAGGCTTATGATAAGATAAATATAGATAAATCGAGTCCTTTAAGAGATTATATAAAAATCCTTAATCCTCTTGGAGAAGACTACAGTGTTATGAGAACTACACTAATCCCAACTATGATGGATCTGTTTGCTAGAAACAATAGCAGAAGCGTAAAAAGTGCCTTTGCTTTTGAAATAGGAAACATATTCCTGCCCCAAGAACTTCCTATAGTAAATTTACCTAAAGAAAAGAGAGTTTTATCTATTGGTTTTTATGGAGAAAAAGACTTTTACTTCTTAAAAGAGTCAATTGAAAAATTGCTTTCAAGACTTGGTATTGAAGGATTGGACTATAAAAGAGAAGAAAGCAATCCTATCTTCCATCCAGGTAGAACCGCAAGGGCCTTTATAAATGGTCAAGAGCTAGGAACGCTGGGAGAAGTTTATGTAGATGTATGCGAAAATTATGATATAAAATCTAAAGTTTATATAGCAGAACTAGACTTTGATCTTATCATAGAGCTTGCAGACTTTGAGAGAAAATATATACCTATTGGAAAATATCCTTCAACATCCAGAGATATAGCTATAGTTGTAGATGAAGAAGTCTTAGTTGGAGAGATTAAGTCTCTTATAACCAAACATGGCAAGGGTTTAATAGAGGCGATAGAACTATTTGATATATATAGGGGAGACCAAGTAGCTGAAAATATGAAGAGTATGGCTTTTTCTATTAGCTATAGATCTTCTAAAAGAACTTTAAAAGATAAGGAAGTAGAAGAAGTACAAGCTGCTATATTGGAAGATTTAGAGAAAACATTTAATGCTAAATTAAGAAGTTAAAATAAGACTTAAAGAAAAAGAGGTAGATATCTACCTCTTTTTTGAAATATAGAGGATTAAAGCATTTTTTATAGTATAATAAGACTATAAACTAATAGGAGGGCATCTGTTATGGAAGAAAGAAGAAAAATAGATGTACAAATAGACGGCCGTAACTTTACTATAGTTGGTGCAGGCAGTGAAGAGCATATCCATAGAATAGCTTCTTATGTAGATAAGATAATAAAAGAAGTTGGTTCAAAAAATGATAAGCTGAGTCAAACTATGACAGCTACTCTGGCAGCTCTTCATATATCTGATGAGTTAAGTAAGAAAGAATCAGAATTACAAGAACTCAATCTTAAGGCAAAAGATCCTTTAGATAAGTATGATGATGTATGTTTAGAGTTACAAGAGGCAAAAGAAAAGATCATAGCATTAAATAATATGGCTGAAGAGTATCAAAGACAAATCACTGAATATGATAAAAAAAGAGAAGATTTAGAACTCCAACTGCTTGCTTTAAACAGGACTATACAAGCAAATTTAGAGGAACTAGCTGAAAAAGATGAGATGATAGAAGGACTTAAGGATAAGAACTTTAAAAACCAATTAGAAATTGTAGATGTTAAAAAAGAATTAAGCGAATATCTAAGAATATTAGATAGAGAGACAAGTTCTTAAAAGAAAGGAAAATGCAAAAAGTGAATTATAATCTAGAACTTTTAGCGCCAGTAGGAAGTATGGAAGCACTCCATGGAGCAGTAGCAAATGGAGCCGATGCAGTTTATCTGGGAGGCAAGCTTTTTAATGCCAGACACTTTGCTAACAACTTTAGCAATGAAGAATTAAAAGAGGTGATCAAATATGCTCATTTAAATAATGTAAGAGTATATATCACTGTAAATATATTAATAGATAATAAAGAGATGGAAAGAGCATTAGACTATATAAGATTCTTATATGAAGAAGATGTAGATGCTATTATAGTTCAAGACTTAGGGCTTGCAAGAAATGTAAGGGCACTTTTTCCTGATTTAGATATTCATGCAAGTACTCAGATGACTATAAATAACCTAGAGGGTGTAGAACTCTTAGAAGAAATAGGATTTAAAAGAGTGGTATTAGCTCGAGAAACACCTTTAGAGGAGATAAAAAGAATAAGAAAAAGCAGCTCCATGGAATTAGAAGGATTTATTCATGGGGCACTTTGTGTATCCTACTCTGGACAATGTATTATGAGTAGTGTTATAGGTGGAAGAAGTGGAAACAGAGGAATGTGCGCTCAACCCTGCAGGATGCCTTATTCCATAATGGATAAAGATGGAGAACTGCTTGATGATTGGCAGGAGCTTCATTTACTTAGCCCTAAAGATCTTAATACACTGGACTATATAGATGAAATAATAGATGCAGGTGTAAATAGTTTAAAAATAGAAGGAAGAATGAAAAGACCCGAGTACGTTGCTACAATAGTAGATACTTATAGAGGAATAATAGATAAAAATGCTAAAGCAACTAAAGAACAAAAAGATGATGTAAGGCAAATCTTTAACAGAGGTTTTACAAAAGGTGTAGGCCTTGGGGACTTTGGTCGTGATTTTATCACTATGGATAGACCCGACAACCGAGGAACGGTCCTTGGAACGGTTGTAAATGCAAATCGTGATAGTGTTTTTATACTTCTAGAACAAGACTTAAAGAAAGATGATGGTATAGAGTTTAGTCTGGTAAACGGAAAGAATAAGGGCATGAAAGCTCCAAAAGATGGTAAAAAAGGAGAAACTCTTGAAATTAAAAAGATAGGAAATATAAGGACGAATTCAGTCGTTCATAAATCATCAAGTATAGATTTACTTGAAAGAGCCCAGGCGTCATATGAAGAAGAAAAGAATATATATCCTATAGATATGGAAATATCAGTTAAAATAGGACAAAAGCCAAGCTTACAGATCAGATATAAAGATTATCAAAATATAAATGATGTCGATTTTATAGTTGAAGCAGCTAAAAATAAAGGCTTAGCTAGTGAAAAGATAGAAGAGCAGCTTTCAAAACTTGGAGATACTCAGTTTTCTTTAAATAGTTTGAATATCGTATTAGATGATAATTCATTCCTACCCCTAAGTGTATTAAATGAACTTAGACGAGATGGCTGTCAATTGTTAAACGATGCGCTTCAAAACATTCATGCTAGAGTAGGATTTGATAATAAGGAATATATTCAAAAGAAAAAAGAAGTATTAAAGTTCAAAAAGCATGAAACTACTATGGATAGACTCCTATCTATCAAAATAGATAGAATAGAGCAAATCTATGACTTAGATTTAAATAAATTAGATAGAATATATCTTCCCTTAAAGGATGATTTAATTGAAGTTTTAGAGACTTTAAATAAGAAGGATGTAGAAGTATTTGTAGCTACTCCCAAAATTATATATGGTGGAGGAATGGAGCTTCTTAAAGCTAGACTGGACCCTATAAAGAAGCTTATAGATGGAGTTAGTGTAGAGAATATAGGTACTTTAAAATTTGTAAAAGAAAACTATGATCTTAAGATACATGGAGATATGGGACTAAATGTATTTAACTCTTATAGTGTCGATTTCTTTAAGGAACTTGGACTGGGAAGTATGACACTTTCACCAGAGTTAAATCTTACTCAAATCAAACAGCTAGAAAGGGTTTCTGGTGGAAACTTAGAAGCGATAGTCTATGGCTATCTGCCTGTTATGACAACTAAGACTTGTCCTATGGCTCTAGTTAAAGGCTGTAAAGACGATAGTGAATGCGAAAACTGTAACTTTGCTCATGGCTATGGGTTAAATGATAGAAAGAATATGACCTTCTATACTGCAAGAGGAGAAGGCTTTACTACCATATATAACAGTGTGCCTTTAATGGTATTAGATAGTATGGATCAGATATATTCTGCTGGAGTTGGCATGGGAAGATTAGACTTTACTATAGAAACAGAAAATATAAAAGAGATACAAACAGCTTATAGGAGATATATCGACCATATATGGAATGAAAAAGAAGCAAGGGAATTTATAGATACTATGAAAGATGATACTGAAATTACTAAGGGACACTTCTTTAGAGGTGTATTATAGAGGTGATAAAATGAATACAAAGACTATAAAAGCATTAGAATATAAAAAAATAATCCATTCTTTAATGGAGAAATGCCAGTCTTCACTTGGCAAGAAAAGGGCAGAAGAGGTTAAACCTTTAACTGATATGGCTGAAATAACTAAACTTCAAGGAGAAACTGACGAGGCTCTAACCTTACTTTTAAAAAGAGGAGCACCTCCTCTTTATGGTATAAGCGGTATAAAAGCTGATGTTAAAAGAGCAGAGATGGGAGGAACATTAAATCCTGGAGCGCTCTTAAGAATCGGAGACTCCCTTCGTGTATCTAGAGATCTAAAGAACTTCTTAAAAGAAGTTCAGGAAGATAAGGATAAGACTTATCCACTGATACAAGGATATATAGAAGATTTGTCTGTTTTTAAAGATATTGAAAATGAGATAACAAATGCTATTATATCAGAACAAGAAATCTCAGATAACGCCAGCACTACGCTTAGAAGTATCAGAAGGCAGATAGTAAGTAAGAATGATTCGGTAAGAGACAAGTTAAACTCAATCGTAAATTCACAAGAAAATAAAAAATACCTTCAAGATAATATAGTGACTATGAGAGAAGGAAGATATGTTGTACCTGTAAAGGCTGAAAATAAAAACAACATAAAAGGATTAGTACACGATATGAGCGGTAGTGGGGCTACTCTTTTTATAGAGCCTATAGCAGTAGTAGAACTGAACAATGAACTTCGAGAACTTGAACTAAAAGAAAGAGAAGAAATAGAAAAGATCTTAAAAGCTCTTTCAGCTCTAGTCGCCGGCCAAGCAGAGCCTATAGCCAACAATCAATTTTTGCTTCAAGAGTTAGACTTTATATTTGCTAAAGGAAAGCTTGCACTTGATATGAATGCTACAAAACCTATATTAAATGATAGGGGACGGATTAATATTAAGAAAGGGAGACATCCACTGTTAAATGTAAAAGATATAGTGCCTATAGATATTTATTTAGGAAAAGACTTTGATTCTCTTATAATCACAGGACCCAACACTGGAGGAAAAACAGTTAGTTTAAAAACAGTAGGACTGCTTGTTATGATGGCTCAATCAGGTCTTCATATACCAGCTGACTTTAATTCTGAAATAGGAGTTTTTGATCAAATTTTTGCAGATATCGGAGATGAACAAAGTATAGAGCAATCCCTTTCAACTTTTTCTTCACATATGGTAAATATAGTAGATATCTTAGCAAATGTTGAGAGAAACAGTTTGGTCTTATTTGACGAACTTGGAGCTGGAACTGACCCTACGGAGGGAGCAGCGCTAGCTATGAGTATACTTGACTATCTTCTTGGCATGGGGGTTAAAACTATAGCTACAACTCATTATAGTCAATTAAAACTCTATGCACTTACAACTGAGGGAGTCGTAAACGGATCGGTAGAATTTGACGTACAGACCCTAAGTCCTACCTACAAACTTCTTATAGGAGTTCCAGGAAAGTCTAATGCTTTTGAAATATCTCAAAGATTAGGTCTGGAGATGCATATAATAGACTATGCTAGAGGACTTATTTCAGAAGAAAATATAGAATTTGAAGATGTGCTAGAATCTATGGAAAAAGATAGGATAATGATAAACCAAAATAAAGAAGAAGCTGAAAAATATAGGCTGCAGGTAGAAAATCTTAAAGGTGAACTTTCTCATGAAAGAGATCGAACTCGAGAAATGAGAGAAAAGATTCTCCAAGATGCAAAAGAAGAAGCAAGATCTATCCTAAGACGAGCAAAAGATGACTCTGATTATATTGTAAAAGAACTTAGAGAAGTTTCTATAGAGATTGAAAAAGAAAAACTTAAAAGAATACAAGAAGCTCAAGAAGAGTTAAAGGGAAAACTTAAAAAGGCTGAAAGTCAAGTGTCAGATAGGGTTTTAAATGTAAAATCTAAAAAGCCTCCTAAAGAATTAAAAGCAGGAGAGACTGTAGAGGTATTAACCTTGAATCAAACTGGAACGGTACTTGAGAAACCAGATGATAACGGAAATGTAAAAATACAAGTAGGTATAATGAAGATATCAGCTCATATATCATCGCTTAGACGTTCTGAATCTAGAGACACAAAAAAGATAGCACATTCAACTAAAAAAATAATGAGCTCTAAAACTAAAGATGTAAGAGCGGAGATAGACCTTAGAGGACATAACCAAGAAGAAGCCTTTATGGAACTTGATAAATACTTAGATGATGCTTATCTTGCTGGACTTAAAGAAGTGCAGATAATTCATGGTAAAGGAACCGGAGTTTTGAGACAAGGAGTAAAGGGTTACTTAAAGAAAAACAGACATGTAAAAGCCTCTAGATTGGGTAGTTTAAATGAGGGTGGAGATGGAGTTACAATAGCAGAACTAAAGTAGAAAATTGAGATTTAAATTTAAGGAGGAAAACTATTGATAAACTTTAAAGAAGAAGTTATAAAACTAATAGAATCTCAAGTAGATTCGCTAGAAAGAGAAGAAATAGATGGACTTATAGAAGTACCCCCTTCGTATGATATGGGAGACTATGCTTTTCCTGTTTTTAAATTGGCAAAAGCTTTTAGAAAAGCACCGAATATGATAGCTGATGAACTAGCAGAGAAATTTGGACAAGCAGAATATTTTGAGAAAATACAAAGCGCCGGACCTTACCTTAATTTTTTTATAAATAGAGAAAAGCTTATTCAAACAACTCTAGAAGCTATAAAAGAAGAAAAAGAAATGTACGGAAGCTCTGACCTTGGTCAAGGAAAAAAAGTTATAGTAGAATTTTCTTCACCAAACATTGCAAAGCCTTTTCATATAGGACATATAAGAACAACTGTTATAGGAAACTCACTTTATAAGATCTATAAATTTTTAGGATTTGATGCAGTTGCTATAAACCACTTGGGTGACTATGGTACACAATTTGGTATGCTTATATCTGCTTATAAAAAATGGGGCAATAGAGAAGAAATAGAAGGAGACCCTATAAAAGAGCTTTTAAAACTATATGTTAGATTTAACAAGGAAGCCGATGAAGATGAATCTTTAAGAGATGAGGCAAGATATTGGTTTAGAGAATTAGAAAATAAAAATGAAGAAGCTTTAGAACTTTGGACATGGATTCGCGAGATATCACTGCAAGAATTTAACAAGGTTTATGACATGCTGGGCATAGAGTTTGACTCCTTTAAGGGTGAGTCATTCTACTCAGATAAGATGCCTAAGGTAATAGAAGAATTAAAAGAAAAAGACTTATTGGTAGAATCAGATGGAGCTTATCTGGTAGAACTTGAAGACTATGATATGCCGCCAGCTCTCATGATGAAGACGGATGGATCAACTCTCTATGCGACACGTGACATTGCGGCTGCATTTTACAGAAAAGAAAGATACGATTTCTATAAAAATATATATGTAGTAGGTTCCCAGCAAAATCTTCACTTTAAACAATGGATGAAGGTTATAGAACTTATGGGGCATGACTGGGCTAAAGACTGTGTACACATACCATTTGGTATGGTTAGCTTAGAAGAAGGCACACTTTCAACTAGAAAAGGAAATGTAGTATTTTTAGAAGATGTTTTAAATACAGCTACTCAAAAAACACTTGATATAATGGAAGATAGAAATCCAAACTTAGAAGATAAAGAAAAGATAGCTAAAGAAGTTGGTATAGGGGCTGTAATATTCCAAGAATTATTTAATCAAAGAGTAAAAGATTATGTGTTTTCATGGGATAGAACTCTTAGCTTTGAAGGAGAAACTGGACCCTATGTTCAATATACTCATGCTAGAACAAGTTCTATACTGAAAAAAGGTGGATTTGATTTAGAAACAGAAATAGATTATGGTATTTTGAAAAGTGAAGAAGAAATAAATATAACTAGACTTCTTTATAACTTTCCTCAAACAATTATAAGTTCAATGGAAAAAGATGAACCTTTCTATATTACAAGGCATTTAGTAGAAATCGCTCAAGCCTTTAATAAGTTCTACAACTCATCTCCTATAATAACAGAAGACACTGAGCTTAAGAATGCTAGAATGAGCTTAACATACTCTGTTAAAACTGTAATAAAAACAGGGCTTAAGCTCTTAGGGATGGAAGCACCAGAAAGAATGTAGGGGATAGCTATGATAAAACTAGATTTAAAAAGCTTGTTATTGAATATATTTCAAGAAGATAAGAGTAAAAATGAAGCACATACTGTGTTTTCTCAATTGGCTATGATAACTATAAAGTCACTTATGCCAAGCGATAAAACTATAGGAAATACTATAGATTATAAGAGATTTGAAGAAGAGCTAAAATTACTAAGATATTATAAGCTAGATGCGTACAATCATTTTAAAAGAAATCTTGATGAAACAGAGTATTTTAACTATAAAGATAAAACTCTCTACAGCAGAATACTTCCTATAATACTATCCAATAAAGATTATGGTATTGTAGAAGAAGAAGTTATTAAAAATATAATCTATACTACAGGTAATATAGAGACTTTATTAGAAGGGCTTACTATAAGTAAAGTTTTGTTTTTAGCGATAGAAGATGGGCAAAATTTGTTGGAGGCTTTAAAGCAATATATAATAAACCTCTCTCAAGTAGAATACCTCGAAAAATATAGAGATCTATATCAATATGATCTTTTAAAAAATGATGTAAATTTTGAAGTTAGTTTTGAGAGAGAAAGAGTTTCTCTCATAACTCTTCTTCATGGAATAGATATGGGTAAATTTAAAGATGTAAAAGATATATTAAAAGTGTTAGAAGGGGAAGAAGCAAAAACCTCTCTTGGAAGGATAATTTTCAATTCAATTAAAGAGAAGCCGCTAGAATATGATATGGAAGATTCTTACGAAAGAATGGGAGACTATATATTAAAACTTAGAAATAGCAGGATAGATCCCGACGCACTAAAGATAGAAAGATATGAGCTACCAGATATATTTAAGTTTGAAGAGGGAGAAGTATTTTTTCATTCTCTTTTAAATCATTCAAAAGTAATAAAAAAAGAAACTAAGGACGATTCCTTAATTTCTTTAATCCAAACTAGAGCTGGTATGTATCTATTTAATAGGGACCCTTTCAATTAAGATAGGGTTTCTTTTTTCAAAAAATCTAAAAAGTCTTTTTTTGGAATTTCGGATAGAGATGATAATTCATCTATGAAGCTATCTCTTAAATCAAGAAAATCTTGTACCTTAGTATGAGTGCCGGTATATTCTAATGCTCTTATAATAAGAAGCATGTCTTCTTTAGACATTTCTTGTATGGTTATTTTGTCAAAATCTTGCATTACATTACCCCTTTCATTTTTAATCTACATCCCATTCTACACTTTTTTTAGATAAGAATCAATATGAACAGGCAAACAAAACAAACAAATAGATAATAAATTAATTTTATAAGAAATTAAAATAAAAATTCGAACAATAGGTGAAAATATGAAAACAATATTAGCGACATTAAACTCAAAATATATACACTCCAATCTTGCGATAAGATATCTGCAAAGATTTGTAGAAGATATAGAGACTGTTGATATATTTGAATTTACAATAAACCAGAGTACAGATTTTATAAGCTCAGAGCTATTTAAGCTGGATGCAGATATTATTGGATTTTCAGTATATATATGGAATATAAAGGAAACGCTTAAGATCTGCGAGATTCTGAAGATAGTTTCTCCTAAGACTAAAATATTCTTAGGAGGACCCGAAGTTAGTTATGACGCTGGAGAAGCTATGAAGGAGTATCCCTATGTAGACTTTATTTTGTTTGGAGAAGGAGAAGAAAGTTTTAGAGAGTTTGTAATGATGAATAAAAACAAAGAAAAAGATTATAGCCAGATAAAAGGCCTTGCCTATAGACAAGACGAGGAGATATTAGTTAATCAAGATAGACCCTTGATGCTTCATTTAAACGATGTACCCTCACCCTACGAGAATATGACAGATGAATTTGAAAACAAGATAGTTTATTACGAAAGTTCCAGAGGATGTCCTTTTGGCTGTAAATTCTGCTTATCTTCGACTATAAGAGGAGTAAGGTTCTTTGACATAGAAAGAGTTAAGAGAGATTTAAAAAACCTCATAGCGATGAAGGTGAGGCAGGTAAAGTTTGTGGATAGAACTTTCAATGCTAATAAAAAATATTCCAGAGAAATTATGGAGTTTTTAATAGAACAAGATCCCATTGGAATAAATTTTCACTTTGAAGTTACAGCACACTTAATAGATGATGAAACCTTAGAGTTTTTAAGGGGAGTAAAAGAAGGTTTATTTCAATTTGAAATAGGTGTCCAGTCTACCAATGAAAGGACTATAGAAGCTGTAGGAAGAACTACAGACTTTCAATTGTTGAGCAAGGTAAGCAGAAAAATAAAATCCTTCAACAATATACATCAACATTTAGATTTAATTGCCGGACTTCCCTATGAAGACTATGATAGTTTTGGCAATTCATTTAATGAAGTATATGCCCTAAAACCAGAAAAACTTCAACTAGGATTTTTAAAACTCTTAAAGGGATCAGAATTAAGATTGAATGAAAAGCTATATGGATATAAATATATAGATGAACCTCCATATGAGGTTTTAGAAAACAATTTTATAGATTATAGAGATTCCTTAAAACTAAAAGAAATAGAAGAGATGGTAGAAAAGTATTATAATGAAGGAAACTTTAAAAATACATTGATATTTCTAATAAATAACTATTTTGACTCACCATTTGAATTCTACGAAACTCTTTCATCCTACTGGGTTGAAAATAAGTTTCATACAATCTCTCATAGCAGAAACAAACTATATACTATATTATATGATTTTATAAAGAAGAATAAATTTAGAGATTCAGTAACGATATATAATTTATTAAAATATGACTATATATTTAATAATAAGAAGACCCGACTTCCTTTTGAATTTGAAGATAAGGCAGAGGATTATGAATTTAACATACATGAAGTATTAAAAGATCAAGTAATCTTAGATAATTATTTATCTAGACACAAAGATTTACCTACTAAAAAGCTTATAAATTTGGTAAATGTAGTTGCTTTTTCAGTAGACGTGCTAGATTTAATAAGAAATGATTATAAAACTAGAGATGGATTAAAAGAAAACTATATCCTCTTTGATTATAGAGATGGCACAATTATAGAATGTAAGACTTATGATATCACGCAACAAGTGAGGGGGATTTAATTTGAATTATATTGAAGATATGATTTATGTAAATAAGAGTGCTTTGGATAAAACTATTAAAAGTATTAGAAAAAATTGGATGATAATACTTACGGGATTCGTTTATACTGCTATAAACCTTGTTATATACAATCTGTTTGGGATTCTATTTAGAGGTCCTATATCTATACTATCAGGCATAGCATCTGCCTTAATAACTAGTAGT
>NZ_JARIEF010000096.1 GCF_029266915.1 Tissierella sp.
TAGAGAACAAACATATTTATTTACTTATGCATTAATTTACTTACTTATGGAAATTTAGGGGAGGGTTGGTTATGAAAATCGCAGCTACTTTATTTTATCCAGGAGGATTTCATATCAAGGAAAAGAGAATCGAGTTAACACATATGGAACTTCAGGCTCTTTCTATGTCAAACAAAGTTTTATCGGAAGAGAGATGTTTTCATGTAGAGAATAAAGTCTTTCATGTTACTAAAGATGGAAGCAAGGAAATTAGAATAATACTTGGAGAATGTTATTAGTATCCACAAAACTTCTTAGATCGCATGATCTAGGAAGTTTTAGCTATGCAGGGAAACTATAGAAAAGGTCATACAAGATTTGCTTATACAAGATTTAGACAAAAAACATCAATAAGGGGAGGAAACTTATGGGGGGAATACCAGTAGAATTACTATATTTATTTGCTTTGCTTATCACCATAGTTGTTATGTTTGTGGCCTTAAAAAGGCCAATTTATGAGGCTATGTTTGTTGGATTTGTAGTTATGCTTATCATGCTAGGTCAAACTGATAAATTTGCTTATTATCTTTTAAAACCATCAACAAATACTTTGTTTTATGCAATAGTTGCATTTATGAGCTTGGCTTTTATATTTGGGCAGACTGATGTAGTGGACACTATTATAAATTTTGTTCTTTCAATAGTTGGAAGATTTCAAGGAGGAGCAGGCTATGTAAGCCTTATAGCAAGTACCTTTATGGCAGCTCTCTCAGGTACAGGCCCTGGAAATGTAGCAGCTACTGGAGTATTTACAATACCAACTATGATAAAAACTAATTTTCCAAAAGAGCTCGCTGCTACCGTTGAGATGAGTGCAAGTTCTCTTGGACCTATGATACCGCCTTCTGGAACTATACTTCTGGCTTTTGGAGCGCTAGAAACTGTATTTCCAGGTCAGTATGAGCTTTCTACATTTTGGATGGCACTATGGGGAGTTGGAATATGGTTCATAGCACAAAGATTTATAACCCTCTTCCTATTTTGTAAAAAGTATAAGGTTTCACCAGTAGCAAAAGAGGATATTCCAAAGTTTTCAGAAACTCTAAAAACAGGTTGGAAGGCACTTTTAGTACCCGTAATTATATTTTTACCACTTTATTTAGACTTTCAGTTTAAGGATACCTTCTTTACGGCAAGGCTGGGTGAAGAAGGAGCCAAGGCATTTTCTTCTTCAGTAATCTTATTTACTCCGGGAGTTGCAGCTATTTATTCGCTTTTAATTAGTAAGAACTCTATAAAGGGAGGAATTGGCCTTAAGAATATTTTTAGAATGTTTAAAAAGGGAATCCAACAGATAACTCCCGTTGCAGCAACTGTTTATTTTGCCTACTGCATATCCAACTTGTTCGGAGACGCAAATGTTGGAGCAAGCCTTGGAGAGTATGTTGAGTCTTTTAATATGACAAGACTTCAGCTTATTATATTCTTCCCGGTATTTACAACCTTTCTTGGAATGATACTTCCGGGATCTTCTCAGATAGCAATATTTGGAGTTGGAATAGTAGGATCTCTTGCAGCTATTGGCGTGAATCCGCTTCTCGCAGCGGCTATGCTTCCGGCTATTACAGGAGCTCTTGAAGGAATGACTCCGCCACTAGCTCTTTCTATGTATGCTGCTATGGGTATAGCAGGTTCTAAAATGAAGGAGACATCTATCCTGGCTCTTATATGGGTGTTTGCACATTTAGCCCTTGCCATAGTAATGCTTTCTGGAATCTTACCTATACCGTTTATCGGATAGCTTAAAGGAGGAAAAATCATGAAGGAAAAAATAGAAAATATTATAAAAAATATATTTAGCATCTCCCTTGTAACTGCAATCTTAGGCGGGGGAGTAATATTTCTTATGTTTGTAGTAGCCTTAATTATTGGAGGGGGAAGAGGGGAGATGCTGGCAACGAGCGCGGCAGACAAAATAATGCCCTACTTTATAAGACTTGCATCAATAGCAGTTCTGGCAGGACTTGTATCTATCTATATAAATGGCAAACATAGTTTGTCCATGAGCGATAAGGAATAAATTTTAATTAAGGAAGTATAGAAGATAATACTTACTTTTATTTAATCAAGGATTTCTACGCTTTCCTTGATTAAATAAATAATATGAACAATCAAATCATTGTTTAGAATATATTTAGAGGCCTGTGTCACAAATGTTTGACTTCTCCAGATAAAAAAGTTAATCGATAAATATTTAGATTAACTTTTTTTGATTTTATGCCGACCATAAGATAGTACGGCTATAATGATCTGGAAATGTGTATTATAATCAAAGATTCAAATTAATTAAAAATTATTTAGAAGGATGTGATTATTTGGGAATATTCAGGAAGAAACAAGCGGAAGCAGCAGTTATGGCTGACGAGCTTGATAGTAAAAGATTAGAGGCTCTTGAATTAGACTTGAAACATAGAAACACTAGCAATCAAAATTTACTTATAAGATTGAATGAGCTTCTGCAGTATATGACTCAACTTGATTATGTAAAAGATATGATAGTAGATACACAAATTCAAGGTCATATGGTAGAAAATGTTGCAGCGAGTGGAGAAGAACTTAGTACTTCATCGGAAGATATAGCAAACTTTGTTCAAACTTGCTATGATAATACTACTAAGAGTACTCAAGAATCTAATAGTTCTATAGAAAAGATAAAGGAATCTTTTAATCAAATAGAAGGAACTATGGAAAAAACTGAAGAAGTTAGAGATACTATGAATCTAGTAAATGAAGAAGCAAAAAAGATAGTAGATATGGTGATTATGATAGAGACTATAGCTGAGCAGACAAACCTTTTATCTCTAAATGCATCTATTGAGGCTGCAAGAGCTGGAGAACAAGGAAGAGGATTTTCAGTTGTTGCAAATGAAATAAAAAAACTCTCTGAAACAAGCAAACATCAGGTTGGTTCAATTAGAGGAATAGTTAAATCATTAACAGATAAGATATCAAATACATCAAGTGCGCTTGATGAATCTCTAGATTCATTTAACAGTTCTAAAAATCTTATGGAGAATGCTATACAATCAGTAAATGGTATAAGTGGAGCACTTACAGATATAGGTAAAACTTTTAATGATATATCTGCAAACACTGAAGAACAAACAGCAACTACTGAAGAGATGGCTGGAAATCTTATGGAAATAAATGATAAGACGCATACACTTAGAGAAGATATTAAAAAAACTGGAAAAGCATTTTATCAAGTATCAAAAATAGTAGATGAAATAAGGATATTGGCATATGAAGGTTGCGATTCAGTTGATACTAAAGTACAGATAGAAGTTTGTATAAGCGATCATCTTATATGGAGATGGAAAGTTTATAATATGCTTTTGGGATATGAAATTCTAGATGAAGGAACTGTTGGAACTCATAAAACATGCAGGTTAGGTCAATGGATAGAAGAACAAAAATTTACTGAAATTAGGTCTAAAGATATCATAAGAACTCTAGAAGCACCTCATGAAGACTTACACTTATTAGCAAAAAAAGCTATAGTCCTATATAACAGACGTGATATGGAGGGAGCAGATAGTATACTCAAGGATATGGATGGCTGTTCGAAAAAAGTAGTTGATTTACTTAAAGAATTAAAAGCAATTATATAAAATTTATATAAAAATTATAAAAGAGTAATATGTTAGTTAACATATTATACTTCCAGGAAAAGAGTCTAAAGGATTTATTTAGATTGCAAGCCTGGAGGTATTTTTTTATGATTTTTCCCGAACATCTGATATAATTGTTAGATATAGAGTAGATACTAGGGGGAGTTTTATGGGAATTAAAATATTTCATACAGGAGATATACATCTAGGGATGAAGTTTAATAGATATAATGAAGAAGTAAGAGGGGTTCTTAGCGAGGCTAGATTTAAATCAGTTGAAAAGATGATCAAGCAGGCAAATGATTTAAATTCTGATTTATTTGTTATAGCAGGAGATTTGTTCAATACAATACAAGTTCCAAAGAGGGATATTGAAAGATGCGTAGAGATTCTCAATCGTTTTAACGGAGCCTGCGTCTTGGTTCTTCCAGGCAACCATGACTATGACAATGGAATGACCGATCTTTGGAAGACATTTGCTAAGATTCCAAGTGAGAAGCTACTCTTGATAAATGAACCAAGAGTTTATCTTTTAGATGCTTATGGACTGGACGCGGCAGTTTATGCAGCGCCTTGCCCTAGCAAGCATTCCAAAGACAATGTTTTAGGCTGGGTTAAAGAGTCGGGAATGGTAGAAGGAGTGGAGCATCACATAGGAGTAGCTCATGGAGCTATAGAAGGCCTTTCAGCTGATCTTGAGGGAAACTACTACTCTATGGGACTTGCTGAGCTTAACGATATACCAACAGATCTTTGGTTACTTGGTCACACCCATGTATGCTATCCGACTAATGAAACTGTAAGAGACCATAAGATATTTAATCCTGGCACTCCAGAACCAGACGGTCTTGACTTTAGAGGTGCTGGAGCTGCATGGAGCATAGATTTAAATAGAGAAGGATCAAGAGCCCAAAGGATAGATACGGGAGAGTATAGGTTTTTTGACAGGCAATTTTCTATAGACTCGCAAGATGATCTGGAATCTATAAAACCCTGGCTCTTAGAAGGCAGGCCTGAAAAGAAGGTAGTTAGGATAAGCCTCAAAGGAAGCCTGGCTGAAAAAGATTATAGGGATTTAAGCGAGTTTTATCGGGAGATAGATGCTCTGGTTTTTGATCTCAGTATAATAGATGAAGATTTAAAGATGAAAATAAGCAGTGAAATAATAGAAAAAGAGTTTTCTAAGGGATCCTTTCCCTATGAATTTTTAAATGGACTAATCCATGACCCAGAAGCTCTTCAGATAGCTTATGATCTAGTAAGGAGGGGATAGTAGATGCGTATAAAATCTTATAAAACTAATAGATTTGCAGGACTTAGGGATGTAGACTTAGAATTTAAAGAAGGGCTAAATGTAATCCTTGGAAGCAATGAATCAGGTAAAAGTACAGTGGTAGACGGCATACACTCGACCCTCTTTAAAGGTATAAAACTTAGGAAAAACAACAATGCTGATATAAATTTTTCCCATAGATATATGCCTAGACCCAGCGGAGACTTTATAGATGGAAGGGTTACTATAGGGGTTGAAGATAGGGACTATGAAATATATAGAGGTTGGGGAAGCAAGGAAGACATACATTTCAGGGACAATGATGGGAGTATTATCAAGGACGAAGGAGATATAGAAGGAGTTCTTTCAGAGCTCTTAAGCTATGGAGAAAGTACTTATACAAATATAGTATTTGCCAAGCAGCGTGATTTAAAACTTGCTCTTAATAATATAATAGAAAATAGTGATGTTACTGACGAAATAAGCGACCTGCTTAGAAGAACCATGATGGAACTTGAGGGAGTTTCTATAGAAGGAATAGAAAAAGATATAAATGATGAGATAGAAGCTCTTTATAAGAGATGGGACCGGGATAAAAACTATCCTCAAAACAATAAAGGCATAAACAACCCTTATAAATCTGG